>JBCCRT010000129.1:0-8078 GCA_039201235.1 Planctomycetota bacterium | reverse complement strand
GGTGGTCGCACGTCGAGGTGTGCGTACGCCTCGTTAAACCACGCACAAACACACAAATGCCAACGATGACACCATCGCTGGTCGCATCGGCTTCGCGCCGGCGCGACTCGCGGCCTAATTTCGGTTAGGTCACGAACCCCCATGGGCGCTGGGCCCGTGGCAAACATGGGGATGACAACGGGCTCGCCCCCGGAAGGAGTTTCGGCTCCCGGGGGTTAAACACACCCGCAACTAGAGAAGCAGCAGGCTGTCGCTGGCCGTCTGCGGATCGAAATCAAACCAACGACTAAGCGTGTAGACGCCGCCGGCTGACTGTACCGACACGGGGGTTCGAATCCCCCCGGCTCCACTGGACAAGCCCCGGCGCGGCGACCACGCCCGCCGGGGCAAACCCTTGATCCAAATAAAAAACCGCACCCGGACGCGTCGCCGCGTGGTCGGGTGCGGGGGATGCCCGGAACAGGAGTCGAACCTGCAAGGAGTTTTACCTCCACCGCGACCTCAACGCGGCGCGTCTGCCAATTCCGCCATCCGGGCGGGATAACGAAGCGACGAGTATAGCCGACCCGCGGCGTCTTGCCGTACCCCGCCACGAACGGGTAACGTGCCCGCCCCATGGCCCCCCCGCAAGCTACGCCCCCCGCCTCCCGCCTGATTGTCGCCAAGTTTGGCGGCTCGTCGCTCGCCTCGGCGACGCAGATCGACAAGGCCGCCGCCGTCGTCGCCGCCGACCCCCGCCGACGCTTCGTCGTGCCCTCGGCCCCGGGCAAGCGCGGCGACGCCGACCGCAAGATCACCGACCTGCTCTACCTCTGCCACGAGTCCGCCGAGCAGGGCGTGTCGTTCGACGCCGCCTTCGGCCCCGTCGCCGAACGGTTCACGCAGATCGTGCAAGAGCTCGGCCTGTCGCTGGACATCGCCGCCCTGCTCGACGAGGTCCGCCGCGGCATCGCCGACCACGCCGCCGCCGGCCACGGCCCCGACTACGCCGCCAGCCGCGGCGAGTACCTCAACGGCCGTGTCCTCGCCGAACGTCTGGATATGCCGTTCTTCGACCCCGCGGACGGCATCGTCTTCAACGCCGCGGGCCGCCTCGACGAGACCCGGACCTACGACACCCTCGGCCGCAAGCTCGACGAGCTGGGCCGCGCCGTCGTCCCCGGGTTCTACGGCCGCGACCCCGCCGGCCGCGTCCGCACCTTCAGCCGCGGCGGCTCCGACGTCACCGGCGCCGTCGTCGCCCGCGCCGTCCACGCGTCGGCCTACGAGAACTGGACCGACGTCTCGGGCCTGCTCATGACCGACCCCCGCGTTGTCGAGAACCCCGAGACGATCGACACGCTGACCTACCGCGAACTCCGCGAGCTGTCGTACATGGGCGCATCGGTCCTGCACCCCGAGGCCGTGTTCCCCGTCCGCGCCGCGGGCATCCCCGTGCTGATCCGCAACACGAACGACCCGCAACACCCCGGCACCCGCATCCAACCGGGCGACGCCGACGACCTGCCCGAGAGCCGACACCCCATCACCGGCGTCGCCGGCCGCCGCGACTTCACCATCGTCCACCTCGAAAAAGCCCTGATGAACGACCTGGTCGGCTACGGCGAGCAGGTCCTCGGCGTGTTCCGCCGACAGGGCGTCGCCTTCGAGCACATGCCCTCGGGCATCGACACGCTCTCCGTCGTCGTCGCCGACGAGGCCATCGACGGCAAGCTTGAGCTGCTGATCGATGAGCTGAACAAAGAGATCGAGCCGGACAAGATCGAGGTGGACCCCGACCTCGCGCTGATCGCGACCGTCGGCCGGGGCATGAAGACCCGCCCCGGCCGCGCCGCGACGCTCTTCGCCGCGCTCGCCGACGCCGAGGTCAACATCCGCATGATCGACCAGGGCTCGAGCGAGCTGAACATCATCGTCGGCGTCAACCAGGCCGACTTCGAAAAAGCGCTGCGTGCCATTTACGCCGCGTTTGTCCACCCGTAACCCGGAAGCCCACGGCCGCCGACCGTCGGCCGTAAAATCCGGGGGTGAGCGAAACCTTCGACCACATCATGGAGCACGCCAGCCGACGGCTCGCGGAGATGGACTACCTCGGGGCCGAGGTGTTGTGCGAACAGGGCCTCGCGCTGGCCCGCGCCGGCGGGGACTGGCGGGGTTACGCCCGCGCCCTGCTGCCGCTGCAGGAGTGCCGCCGGCAACGCCGGATCGCCGCGGCGGACGCGGCGGTGCAGCTCGGGACCAACGCCTGCCTCGCGCACCCGCCCGGCGGGCCGCGGGACGGCTGCGTCGCCGTGACCGCGCCGCAGACGCGTATCGACGCGGCCCGTCTCGACGCCGAGGCGCGCGACTCCGGCCGCTACGTCGTTGTGCTCTGGTGCGAGCCGGGAGAAACCACCTGGCGCGTCGCCACCCACACCGGCCCTTGGGTCCATGAGGACGTGGAAGCCCCACCCCCGGAAGTGCAACGACGGCGGCTTACGGCCGACGACGGCGACGCCCACGCCGCGGCCGTCCACTGGCTCATCGCCGCCTCCGAGGCCCTCGGCGACGCCGCCCTCGCCGCGGTCGACGAGCCCCTCGGCTCGATCGACCGCGTCACGCAGCTCGAGGCGATGCTCGCCGCCGTCGGCGACCACGAGATCCTGCACCAACGCCTCGCCGACGCCGCCCGCGCCCTGGCCGAGCAGGCCGCCGCGTGACGCGTTTCTCTTTCACCAAACGGCGGGTCGCGGGTTTCCTGCTGCTGCTGATACTGGCGTTCGCCGCCGGCCTGGCGTTCGGGGCGTACCGGCGCACGCACGTCCCCCCGGAATACTGGGGTGAGGCGCTTCGGTTCCGCCTCGAAGCCTCGGCCGACGAACTCGAACGCCGCGGCCGGGACCTGCAACGCCGTGCCGCCCGCGTCTGGACCTACCCCATCGGCGACACCGACGGCGTCCGCACCCTGGACGTCGCCTACGACGACCTCAACGCCTGGCTCACCACCCGGCTCCCCGCCTGGCTCGCCAACCAGAACCTCGCCCCGCCCGCCGGGCTCGGCCGCGTCTTCGTCACCGCGCACGACGGCCACGCCGTCCTCGCCGCCGAGATGGACCTGCCCCGCCTCGGCCGACGGGTCGTGAGCCTCGCCTTCACGCTCGTATGCGGCGATGACGACCGCCCCGCCGCCCTCGGTCTCGCCTCGTTCCGCGTCGGGCGACAACCGCTGCCCCGCGGCCTCCTGCTCGGCGTGCTGGCCAACGACCCGACGCTCCACGGCCTGCTCCCGGCCGACACGATGGACCGCCTCGGCGACGGCGAACCGGTCCCGTTGCCGCCCCTGCCCGTCGACGAACACCGCGATGCACACGTCTTGGCCCTCGATCTGCGGCCGGACGCCGCGACGCTGACCGTCCGCGTGTCCTACCGTGAGCGCGAATGACGCCGCGCCACGACCCCGACACCCGACGCTTCGTGCTCGAACTTCCCGGCGGTGACCCTGCGGTGGTGGACTACGCCCCGTTCGACGACGGCACCGTCGCTTTCACCCGCGTCTACGTCCCGCCGGCCCACCGCGGCACCGACGCCAGCCGCCGCGTTGTCGCTGCCGCCTTCGACCACGCCCGAAACGCCGGCTGGCGCGTCCGCCCCGTCTGCCCGTATCTGGCCGATCGCTACGTCCCCCGCCACCCCGAAATCCACGACCTGCTGGCCGAGACACCGCCGGCCGGCTAACGCCCCCACGCCGATCGTCGCCGCGGCGCGATCAGCGACCGCGTCGATGGGTCAGCGCGAGGCCCACGGACGCGAACAGCGTCAGCGAGACGGGCTCCGGGACGACGACCAGCAACGCCCAGTCCTTGGTGCCCCCCGTGGGGGTCGGGTCGAGATCGATCCAGTCTCCGCCCTCGAGGGTAAAGTCGGAACCGTCGTCGAACAGACCCGTCACCGGGTCGTACCACCGCGCGAGGAAGCTCAGGCCGTCGTGGCCGGTCAGGTCCAGCTCGCCGGTGTCGCTGCCGTCGGGGAAGTAGATCGCATAAACCTCGCCGTCTTTGAAAAACACCTCGGCCCCGCCGTAGCTGCCGTCCTCGTCGCGGATCAGCGTGTCGGCGGAGACGTAATCGTCGTCGGTTGTCGGCGTGGTGTTGGGGGTGAGGATGATCGAGTCCATCTCCCAGAACGGGGTGTTCTCTTCGAGGAACTTACGGGCGAAATAAGTCTCGTCCCAGAGGCGGTCGAGATCGACGTCGCTGAACTGCTCGCGGAAGTCTTCGAGGCCCTGGTCGCGGTTGTGGATGAACCACTCGACGCTGCCGCCGGAGAGGTAGATGTCCCAGGTCATGAACCGGCGGACGGCGTCGTTGCGGTCCGCGTCGTTGGGCCCGAGGACGATGCGGGAGACCGACTCGGGCTCGTCGACGTGGATCGGGATGGACCGGCCGGCTTCGCGGGTGCGGAAGCGGAACTCCTCGACGATGTCGCTCCAGTTGTCCCGGTCGCCCGCCTTCTGTAGCGAGGTGAGGTCGAACGAATCGTCGCCGATGAAGTCGGACCAGCGGTTGCGCGGGTCGCCGGCGTTGTGGACCGTGACGGAGTTGCCGTAGGGGTCGAGCGACTTGATGAAGTCGGCGAACTCGTTGACCCGGTCCGCGCCGAGGTCGAGGTTCAGGTCGTACTCCTCGCTGACGTTCCACTGCAGGGCGTTGTGGTGGCCGAAGCGTGCGATCATCTCGCGGTAGAAGAGCTTGCGTTCCGGGCCGAGCGTCGCGTCGTCGAGCTCCCGCTTGTTGGGCGTCTCGGCCTCGTTGAGCACAAAGTGCAGCATCAGCCCCTTGTCCTGGGCGTGGCTGAAGAATTGCTCCCACTGCGCGAGCTTGGAGATGTCGTAATGCAGGTTGTCGTTGGACGCGTTGCCGTTGAGCTGGCCCGGCGTGCTGACATTGGCGAAGGGGTGGGTGTCCTTGGCGTCGCCGCCGATGTTCATGGGCAGGAAGTAGATCGAGTTGACGTTCTTGGACGAGAGGTAGTTCACGGCCCCGATGAGGTTCGCGGCGTCGTTGCCGTCGGGAGCGCCGAAGTCGAAGTCGGGCGTGTCCCAAGTCGGGCCGTCGCCATTGAAATCGCCGGCGTGGGCCTGGAACTCGTGCAGGACGCCGAGCGAACCGCCCGTGTTGCCCTTGGTCTGCGTGTTGTCGAAGCCCTTGTAGCCCAGCAGGTTTTCGGGGCTGTCGGCCCCGCCCTTGATGAAGTAATCCCCGTTCTGGAAACGCAGGTAGTGCTTCGACAGGTCGTCGCCGTCGGCGTCGTAGAGCAGCCGGCCCTTGCCGTGGAAGCCCGCGGCGTCGGCGGGGGCGGGGGCGACGTCGAGCGTGCCTTGCGCCGCAACGCCGTTGGTGAAATCGCCGGCGGTGAGGTTGGTGCCCGGGGTCTCGCCGATCGCCACGTTCGTCCCGCCCTTGAGGGTGGCGTCGTAGGTCCACGCGCCCACGCGGTCGGGGGTGAAGCGGACGCGGAACACGTCCCCGGCCGCGCCGCCGTCGCCGTCGCCATCGAAGAAGCCGGGCACGATGTAGCTCACGCCGCTGGCGGTGTGAGTGAAGGTCACCTCCAGCTCGCGGTCGAGGAAAGGGTTCGCCACGGCGGTCGATCCGGTTGGCGAGGACCGGCCGTCGAGTTCGCCATGAGGGGTGCCGGCGAAGTCGAGGGTCACCGTGTCGTACTGCGTGCCGCCGACCTGGGCCGACGCCGGGACGGCCAACAGAACAGCAAGCAGCAGGGCCGAAACGCCAGACCTCGGAACAAAATACATACGGCCTTCCTTTTAGTTGTGTGAGACCCGACCTCCCCGGCACCGCCGACCAAGACCGCGTAAGTAAAAACAACGAAGTCGGTGACACGGGGCCGAAACCGAAAAACGTCGATGTCTTGCGAGCGGCTTGGCGTGGGATGAAACGATTAGATAGCCGGCCGGTCGTGGCGACTGTGTATCTCAATACACGCCGACTTAACTAACGTACAGACTTGCCTCGTTCGCTCAACACAAAAGCGGAGCGCGTCGCAGAAATTTCCAAGTTTTTGGTCGGCGCGGCTCGCAGCGCACGGGAAACAGGCGCGGGTCTGACGCAATCGCTCACGAGATTATCGGCCGGCCGTAGTCGCGGCGGGCGGCTCAGCCCACGCCCTGGGCCTCGGCGTGGACGGGGTTGCGCCCGACGCTGACGTAGGTGAAGCCCTCGTGGGCCAGCGTCTCTGGGTTGTAGAGGTTACGGCCGTCGAAGACCACCGGGGCGCTCAGGCGGACGCGAAGCTTGTCGAAGTCCGGCTGCTTGAACGCGTCCCAGTCGGTGCTGATGATCAGGGCGTCCGCGCCGTCGGCCACGTCGTACATCTGCTCGTGGTAACTGATCGCGTCGCCGAGGACCTCCCGGGTGGTCTCGTGGGCGACGGGATCGTGGGCCTTCACGGTCGCGCCGGCGTCGACGAGCTTCTGGGCGATGGTCAGGGCGGGGGCTTCGCGGACGTCGTCCGTGCCGGGCTTAAACGCCAGACCCCACATCCCGAACGTCTTGCCCGCCAGGTTCGCCTCGCCGCCGAAGTGACCGACGATCTTGGCGTAGAAGTTCAAGCGCTGCTGCTGATTGACGTCGTGAACGGCTCTGAGCAGCGGCGTCGGGGTGTCCGACGCGAGGCCCATGCTGACGCAGGCGAGGGTGTCCTTGGGGAAGCACGACCCGCCGTAACCCAGGCCGGGGTAGAGGAACTTGTTGCCGATGCGGGCGTCGGAGGTCATGCCCCGCCAGACGTGATCGACGTCCGAGCCGTAGGCCTCGCAGAGGTTGGCGATCTCGTTGATGAAGCTGATCTTGGTGGCAAGCATCGCGTTGGCGGCGTATTTGACCATCTCCGCCGAGGGGATGTCCATGACGTAGATGGGGTGGCCGTTGCGGACGAAGGGCTCGTAGAGCTTGCGCATGCGCCCGCCGGTGCCCTCGTCGGAGACGCCGACGACGACGCGGTCGGGCTTGTTGAAGTCGTTGATCGCCGCGCCTTCTTTGAGGAACTCGGGGTTCGACGCCATGAAGAACGGCTTGCCGGTCCGGGCGGCGACGGCTTTGCGGACCTTCTCGTTGGTGCCCACCGGCACGGTCGACTTGACCACGATGATCTTGGCCCGCCGCTCCTCGAGGCTGCCGCCGGTCGCGCCGGGGGCGTTCTCGATCGCGTCGCCGAGGTCGCCCGCCGCGGCCAGGACGTACTTCAGGTCCGCGTGGCCCATCTCGTCCGACGGCGTGCCCACGCAGATGAAGACCATCTCAGCGTCGGTGTAGGCCTTGGCCTTGTCCGTCGTGAAGTGCAGCCGGCCCGCCTTGTGGTTGCGGGCGATCAGCTCGTCCAACCCCGGCTCGTAGATCGGGCTGACCCCGTTGTTGAGCTTCTCGATCTTCCGCGGGTCGACGTCGAGGCAGGTCACCTCGTTGCCGATGTTCGCGAAGCAGGTACCGGTGACGAGCCCGACGTAGCCGGTGCCGACCATGGTGATGCGCATACCCTAGCTCCTAAGCGGCCCGCGGTGGCGGGCGGTTCCCTGAACGGCCGACGGCTCGGCGGGCGGCCTCTCCTGCCCCGCAAGCCGGGTCCGGGCCGGCCCCAGCCGTACCACCCATCGGACGCCGAGCCAACCAAAATCCCCGAGGTCAGCCGTCCCGCCGACGTCGCACCCTCGTTGACCTATCATAAACGATTCAACCGGTACAACCGGAAGGGCTCTGCTGCCATCACCACGGCGGGCCCGACCCCACCACCCTCACCGACCCGCCATGGCCACCACGACCCCGCCCAAGCCCCGACCCCCGAAACCCGTCAAGCGCCCCGAGCCCCTGCTCGACACCCCCGCCGACCAGCTCTCCGCAGACGAGCACTTCAAAATCAACTCCCGCGGCGTCGTCGGACCCCTGCCCGAACGCTACCGCGACCACGACACCCTCGACCTCGAAAAAGAGTCCGAGTTCCTCTCCAAGTCCCACGGCCTCTACCTCGAGTACAACCGCGCCAAGACCGGCCGCGAAAAAGACTGGATGTACATGGTCCGCGTCACC
>JBCCRT010000128.1:0-8203 GCA_039201235.1 Planctomycetota bacterium | reverse complement strand
CTTCGCCGAGGCGATGACCATCTTCGCGGTCATCTGCGCCGGCACGTTCCCGGGCATCCACGTCGGGCGGGTCTGGTTCGCCTACTGGCTGTTCCCGTACCCGAACCAGATGGCGATGTGGCCGCAGTTCCGCTCGCCGCTGCTGTGGGACGTCTTCGCGGTTTCGACCTACGCCAGCGTGTCGCTGCTGTTCTGGTACACCGGGATGGTGCCCGACCTCGCGACCCTGCGCGACCGGGCCAAGGGCAAGATCAGCCAGATCGCCTACGGCATCGCCAGCCTCGGCTGGAACGGCTCGTCGCGGCACTGGCACCGCTTCGAGCGGGCCTACATCCTGCTCGCCGCCCTCTGCACCCCGCTGGTGCTCTCGGTCCACTCGGTCGTGAGCTTCGACTTCGCCGTGGCGCAGCTCCCGGGCTGGCACACCACGGTGTTCCCGCCGTACTTCGTCGCCGGGGCGATCTACGGCGGCTTCGCGATGGTGCTCACCCTCGCGGTGCCCTGCCGCATCTGGTTCGGGCTCAAGGACATCATCACCGACAAGCACATCGACAACTGCTGCAAGGTCATGCTCGGCACGGGGTGTATCGTGACCTACGCCTACTTGCTCGAGTTCTTCGTCGCCTGGTACTCGGGCCACCACTACGAGCAGTTCGTGTTCCTCAACCGGCCGTTCGGCAACTACGGCGTCGGGTTCTGCTCGATGGTGTTCCTCAACTGCATCGGCCCGCAGATCCTGTGGTTCCGCTGGGCCCGGCGGAACATCTGGACCATCCTTTTTGCGGCGATGTGCGTCAACGCCGGCATGTGGTTCGAGCGGTTCGTCATCACCATGACCTCGCTGTCGCGCGACTTCCTGCCCGGAAGCTGGGCCCAGTTCAAGCCGACCTGGGTCGATATCTGGATGTTCGTCGGCAGCTTCGGGCTGTTCTTCACAAACTTCCTGCTGTTCCTCAAGTTCCTGCCGATCGTCGCGATGGCCGAGGTCAAGACCATCATGCCCGAGGCCCACGCCCACCCCGACCACGACGACGACGGCCACGGCCACGACGACCACGACGCCGAACCCACCGCCCGGGAGACGCACTGAGATGACCGTTCTCGACACCCCCCGCGCCGCCGGCCTCGCCGCCGACCCCAAGGCCCCCGAGGTCGCCGCCGCCGAAGATGTCAAGGTCTTCGGCATCATCGCCGAGTACGACAACGTCACCGACGTCATGGCCGCCACGCGGGCCGCCTACGACGCCGGCTACCGCCGCATGGACGTCCACTCGCCGTTCCCCATCCACGGCATCGACGACGCCCTGGGCGTCAAGGAAACCATCCTGCCCTGGCTGGTGCTGGGCATGGGGCTGCTGGGCATGGGCGTCGGCGTGATGCTGACGACCTACACCATGTGGGACTGGTTCCCCGTGCCCGACTGGGTGCCCGCCAACTTCGAGCCCTACGAGTACCTGATCTCCGGCAAGCCGTTCAACAGCTTCGCGGCCTACATCCCGCCGATCTTCGAGCTCACGATCCTGTTCAGCGCGTACACCGCGGTGTTCGCGATGTTCCTGCTCAACAAGCTGCCGCTGCTGTACTACCCGCTGTTCAAGTCCAAGAACTTCCGCCGGGCGACCCAGGACCGCTTCTTCCTGGCGATCGAGGCCCGCGACCGCTACTTCGACCCCGACGGGACGGCCGCGTTCCTGAAAGAGAACCGCGCGATGTCCACGGAGCTGATCGACGAATAAACGCCCCGGCTCCGAACACCTGGCCCTAAGCCCTTTAACCGCCCCATGCTCGACCTCCGCCTCTTCTTACCCAAGCGCGTGCCGCTGCCGCTGATCACGGTGATCCTCCTCGCCGCGGTGGCGTCGTGGCTGCCGCTGACGATGATCGTCAAGTCGACGCAGGTCAAGAAGAGCCAGCCGCGGGTGCACCTGTTCCAGGACATGGACAACCAGCCGAAGCTCAAGGCCCAGGCGTCGTCGCCGATCTTCCGCGACGGCCGGGCGATGCGGCTGCCCGTCGCCGGTAGCGTCGCCCGCGGCCAGCTCAACGCCGGCGCCGCGACGCACGAAGGCTTCACCGTCGCCCGCAACCCCGAGGCCGGCACCGAAGGCGCCCCCGAGTTCGTGCCCAACTACGTCACCGGCTACCCCGACGACATCGAGGTCGACGCCCTGTTTCTCGTCCGCGGCCGGGAAAAGTTCGAGACGTTCTGTTACCCCTGTCACGGCAAGGCCGGCTACGGCAACGGCCCGGTGAACCAACGCGCCACCGCCCTGCAGCTCGGCGATGCGACGCTGTCGTGGGGCACCAACTGGGTGCCCTCGGCCAACCTCCAGCTCGTCGGCGAAGACGGTCGGCTGGTCTACGGCCCGGACGTGTATCCGAACGGCCAGCTCTATAAAGTCATCGACCGCGGCAAGGGCAACATGGCGGGCTACGGCCACGCGATCCCCGTCGAAGACCGCTGGGCGATCGTCGCCTACATCCGCGCCCTGCAGCTCTCGCAGAACGCCGAGAAGATGCAACTGGCCATGGACCGGGCCGACCAGGCGGCGGTCCGCACCGCCGCGCTCGACGAGCCGTCTTCCCCCGCCGTCCCGACCGCCACGGAGTAACCGCCCCGGTGTCGCACCACGCCCCGAAGCACCTGACCGAACGAGACACCGCCGTGCTAGGCGAAGCCGTCTGGCCGCTGCGGCGGAACCTGTGGATCATCGGCGGCGTCGCGCTGCTGCTGGCGGTGGTCGCCGCCGCCCTGCCGGTGTTCGAAGGCGGCTGGCAACGCCTGGGCTTCGCCTACCTGATCGCCTTCTGCTACGCCCTGGCGATCGCGCTGGGCTGCCTGTTTTTCGTGCTCATCACCACGCTGTTCCGGGCCGGGTGGTGCACCGCCTTCCGCCGGCTGCCCGAAACCATCGCCGCCAGCATGCCTACGCTCGGCATGCTCGCCATCCCCATCCTGGTGATGGCGTTCGTCGGCAGCCCCAACGGCTACGTCTACCCCTGGTCGCAAGACGGCATCCACGCCTACGGCAAGAAGATGGCCGCCCACAACACCTACGCCGACGAAGAAAAAGCCGGCGAGAAGGACGATCACGCCGAGGGTCATGCCAAGGGCGAAGCTCGGATGAAAGCCCCGACCTTCGTCAACCTGCTCGCCGCCGCCGAGGCCGTCGAAGCCGACGAGGCCCACGGCCACGGCGACGACCATCACGGCGATGATCACCATGCGTGGACGCACACCGCCGGCAGCTGGCCCGCGCACGCCCACGCCACCCCGTACTACACCTACAAGAAGGCGTCCTGGCTCACGCCCGGGTTCTTCAGCTTCCGGCTGGTGCTCTACCTCGCGGTCTGGTCGCTGATCGGCTGGTTCTACTGGAGCCGCAGCGTCAAGCAGGACGCCGACGGCGACCTCGAGCACACCCACCGCCGGCAGTGGTGGGCCCCGCTCTCCGTCATCGCCTTCGCCCTGACCGTCACCGCCGCGTCGTTCGACCTGGTCATGTCGCTGGACCCGGCGTGGTACTCCACCATGTTCGGCGTGTACTACTTCGCCGGCGCGTTCACGCTGGCGATCTGCACCATGATCGTCGTCATGATGCTCGGCCAGCGGGTCGGCTACTTCCCGGCGATCAACACCGAGCACTTCCACGACCTGGGCAAGCTGCTGTTCGCCTTCGTGTTCTTCTGGGGCTACGTCGCGTTCAGCCAGTTCGTGCTGATCTGGTACGCCTCGTTCCCCGAGACGACCTACTGGTTCGAGATCCGCGGCGTGACGTCGGTCTCGGGCGACTTCGGCGGCTCCCCGCCGGCAGACGTCGAGGGCAACGGGACGTTCGACGCCGCGCCGCCGACCTTCGGTGGGATGTGGACCGTCAGCGCCTGGACCCTGCTGTTCGCGCACCTGCTGCTGCCGTTCGCGATCCTGCTGAGCAAGCACGTCAAGCGCAACCGCGTCGCTTTGTTCAGCATGGCCTGCTGGATGCTGGTGCTGTGCTACATCGACCTGCACTGGGTCATCATGCCGGCGTTCAGCAGCCCGGAGTTCTACCTCAGCGTCCCCGAGATCGGCTGCGTGGTGTTCTGCGTCTGCATCCTGCTCGCCGAGTCCGCCCGCCGCGCCGCCGGCGCGAGCCTGACCGCCAAGAACGACCCCCGCCTACACGAGTCGCTGGCCCTGGACACCACGGCCTGGGCGCCGCTGCATACGCATTAGGGGGTTGGGGTCCGGGGTCTGGGGTTGAACCCACCGCCCACCCCACTGCGAGACCCGAACCCAGACCCCAGACCCCGAGCCCCAGACCCCACCATGGCCGTTCCCACCACCCGCGAATTGAACGTCAAGGTCATCTTCCTCGTCACGCTGGTGGCGGTGATGCTGCTGGTCGCAATCATCTACGCCGCACAGGCCGCGTTCTTCTATTTCCAGAACGTGCAGACCGAGCGGCAATACGCCGAGAGCGCGGCCCGGACCTTCGCCGAGACCGGGGTGCGGGGAGACAACCTCGACCTCGCCGTCCTGGAAACCGGGCAACTCGACGAATTGGAACGCAGCGGCACCGTCGAACTCACCGACGACGAGGGCAACGTGACCGGGACGCAGACGCTGATCCCGATCGACGAGGCGATGGGCCGGATCGCCGAGCGGTACTGACCCGCGGCACCCCGGACACGGGCTGAACCACGGCCGTTCGAAGAACCAAAACTGCGCCCGCGCGGCGCTAAACTTCAGTCGATGAGTTTTCTCAGGACATCCAACACGCACGGCGACATCCAACGGGGCCAAGCCCCGTGGCGACTTGCTTTCCTCATGTCGTGGCTCGTGGTGGCGTCCGCGGCCGGGCAGTCGCGCGTCGGGCCGCAGCCGCTGGGCAACACCGCCCCCCAGATGCCGCCCGCGGTCCAGGCGGTCGAGATGACCCAGAAGCTCGGCGCGATGCTGCCGCGGGACACCCGCTTTGTCGACGAGCAGGGCCGACCGGTGGAGCTCGGCGATTACTTCGACGCCGACCGCCCGGTGGTCTTGCAGTTCGCCTACTACGAGTGCCCGCTGTCGTGCCCGCTGATGTTCGAGGGGGTACTGGACGCGGCCCGGCGGTTGGGGCCCGGTTCCGAGGGCGGCGAGGGCGGCCTCCTGGGTGCCTGGATGCCGGGGGAGGACTACACCATCGTCACGATCAGCATCAACCCCGACGACAACCCGCCGTCCTCGATGCGTAAGAAACAAGAGCTGATCGAACGGCTCGAGGCCGGGGACGAGCTGCGGGAGATTCCCCCGGCCCCCTCGGTCGCGGACGGGATGCGGGGCGGCTGGCACTTCCTCACGGGCCGGGAGGTCGACATCCGGGCCGTGGCGGACGCAGCGGGCTTCGGCTACGCCGCGGTGCCGGGGAGCAAAGACTTCGCCCACCCGACGGTCGTGACGTTCGTCTCGCCGCGGGGGGTCATCACCCGCTACCTGCCCGGGCACGTCTACCAGACCAACGATTTCCGCCTCGCCCTCGGCGATGCCTCGGACGGCAAGCAGGGGTCGCTGTTCCAGATGGGCCTGCAGCTGTGCTACGTCTTCGACGACGAGGCGGGGATGTACACCGCCGACGCGATGGCGCTGATGAAACTGGCCGGCCTGGTCACGCTGCTGACGCTGACCGGGGTGATCACGGCCCTGCTGCTGATGGAGCGGCGGCGGCGGCGGACCCACGACGACGATACCACCCCCGGAAGTGCCCCCGGAAGTGCCCCCGGAAGTGCCCCCGGAAGCGTGCCGGAGCCGGCATGATCCGCCTTCCGCGTTCCCGCCGAGACCGGCTCGCAGGACCGAAAAACCCGCCGATAAACGCCGATCCGCCGGGCGGACGGCCGATGAACGACTAGGATAAATTAGAAGGTTTACGCAGTCCCATGACCCTCGCTTTGATCTCCGATTTCCTCCGCTGGCTCAACGCGCCGTGGATGCCCGACTCCGCCGGCGGCTTCGCCGACAACGTCGACGCGCTCAACGGCTTCGTGATGTTGGTCTGCTACTTCTTCGTGGCCCTGATCGGCACGCTGATGGTGGTCTTCTGCATCAAGTTCCGGCAGAAGGACAAGGCCGAGGTCGGCCACGGCGCGACCCACTCGACGCCGCTGGAGATCGCCTGGACCCTGCCGCCGCTGCTGATCGTGCTGGTGATCTTCGCCGTCGGGTTCACCGGGTACCTGGACATGTCGACGCCGCCGCGGGGCGGCAACGCCTACGAGATCCGGGCGCAGGCTTACAAATGGGGCTGGAACTTTTTCTACCCCAACGGCGGGCAGAGCCAAGTCCTCTACGTCCCCGCCAACCGCCCGACGAAACTGACCCTCGAGTCGACCGACGTGCTGCACAGCCTGTACATCCCCGCGATGCGGGCGAAGAAGGACTGCGTGCCCGGGCGGTTCAACGAGATGTGGTTCGAGCCCGACGCCACCGTCGTCTCGGCCGATAGCCCGCGGGCGCGGTACCGGCTGCATTGCACCGAATACTGCGGGCAGGGCCACTCGCAGATGAACACCCACGTCGAGATCGTGCACGCCAGCGAGTGGTCCGCCGTACTCGAAGAGGTCAACAAGTTCAACCCCGAGGGCCTGCCGCCGGCCGAGTACGGTGAGACGGTCTACAAGGTCCGCGGCGGCTGCGCCCAGTGCCACTCGGTCGACGGCTCGTCCGGCACCGGGCCGACCTGGTACAACCTGTACGGCCGCGAAAACTATCAGATGGCCGTCGGCGACCCGGTCGCGGTGGTCGACGACAACTATATCTACGAATCGATCCGCTACCCCAACCGCCGCAAGGCCGTCGGCTGGGGGGCGGGCAACATGGGGGCCTACTCCGAGAACGTACTCTCGGCCGGCGACGTACGGGCCCTGATCGAATACATGAAAACGGTCGCCCCAGACACCTACCCGCAGGGGCCCGACCTCGAGACGTTCCCCGAAGAGTACGACGGCAAACAAGACGTCGACCCGTCGACCCAGCCCGAAGAAGGCGGCACGCCGGAAGAGGGCACGGACGGCGAGTCGACCCCAGAAGCCGAGTCGAGCGAGCCCGCTCAAGCCGTTTAGCCGCCACCCGCTACCCGCGCTACCCGCTACACAAACCTAAGGACGACCCCCGATGTCCGTCATCCCCAACCCCGCCCCCGGCACGATCACCGCCGATCGCCCGCAGACCGCCCCGCCGGCGCACGGCGACAACTACCTGACCCACGGCAGCGGGTTCTTGTCCTGGGCGTTGACCGTCGACCACAAACGCATCGGGATCATGTATTCCGTTGGCGTGCTGTTCTCGTTCTTCCTCGGCGGCTTCTTCGCGATCGCCCTGCGGACCGAGCTGATCCGGCCCGGCGCCGACCTCATGTTCTGGGCCGACTCCCCCGCCCAGCTCAACAGCAACTGGCAGCTCTACAACCAGCTGTTCACGATCCACGGCGCGATCATGGTC
The DNA here is from genome assembly GCA_039201235.1 of Planctomycetota bacterium. Taxonomy (GTDB): domain Bacteria; phylum Planctomycetota; class Phycisphaerae; order Phycisphaerales; family Phycisphaeraceae; genus Algisphaera. The sequence goes on along the minus strand of JBCCRT010000128.1, from coordinate 741 downwards.
TTCATGTTCATCATCCCCGCAATCCCGGCGATCATCGGCAACTTCGTGCTGCCGATCATGCTCGGGGCCAAGGACGTCGCGTTCCCGAAGCTCAACCTGCTGAGCCTGTACTGCTGGATCGGCGGCGCGGTGTTCTTCGTCTGGATCCTCGCCGGCGGCGTGATCGGCACCCTCTTCGGCATCCCCGAGGGGTCGATGCCCTGGTTCTTCCCCAAGGGCCTGGACACCGGCTGGACCTTCTACACCCCGTACTCGACGACGACCAACACCGGCGTGATTCTGGGCACGATCGGCGTGTTCATCATGGGCTTCTCGTCGATCCTCACCGGCGTGAACTTCATCGCCACGATCCACATGCTCCGGCCGCGCAACATGGGCTGGGGCAAGCTGCCGCTGGTGCTCTGGGCGCTCTACGCCACCGCGATCATCCAGATCCTCGCGACCCCGGTGCTGGCGATCACCGTGCTGCTGCTGCTGGCCGAGCGGGCGCTGGGCATCGGCGTGTTCGATCCGACCCTCGGCGGCGACCCGGTGCTGTATCAGCACTTCTTCTGGTTCTACAGCCACCCGGCCGTGTACATCATGATCCTGCCCGCCCTGGGCGTGATCTCCGAGATCATCTCGGTCCACAGCCGCAAGCACATCTTCGGCTACAAGTTCATCGCCGCCTCGTCGCTGGCGATCGCCCTCTTCGGCTTCATCGTCTGGGGCCACCACATGTTCACGTCGGGCCAGTCGCCG
>JBCCRT010000127.1:0-8218 GCA_039201235.1 Planctomycetota bacterium | reverse complement strand
GTGGCCGGCGAACTGCACGGCGTTGGCGATGACGATGTGGTCGCCGAGGATGCAGTCGTGCCCGAGGTGGGCGTACGCCATGATCAGGTTGTGGCTGCCGACGGTGGTGATGCCGTGGTCGTTGGCGGTGCCCTTGTGGATAGTGACCGACTCGCGGACCTCGTTGTGGTCGCCGATGACGAGCTGCGAGTCTTCGCCCTGGAACTTGAGGTCCTGGGGGTCGCCGCCGAGCACGGCCTGGGGCCAGACGGTGTTGTTCTCGCCCAGCGTGGTGCGGCCGAGCACCGAGACGTGGGAGATCAGCCGCGTGCCGGGGCCGAGCGTGGCCTTGGGCCCGACGACGCAGAACGGCCCGACACGCACGTCGTCGGCCAGGGTGGCCTGCGGGTCGACGACGGCGGTGGGGTGGATCTCGGGCATCGGCGGGCGGCTACTCGGCGTCGTCGTCGACCATCATGAACTTCACCTGGGCCTCGGCGGCCAGCTCTTCGGCGACGTAGGCGCGGCAGTGCATGTGGGCGATACGCTTGCGGATCTTGACGGCTTCGGCGATGAGCATCAACTGGTCGCCCGGCGTCACGGGCTTGCGCAGCTTCACGCGGTCCAGACTCAGCAGCACCGGCAGCTTGCCGACCTGCTCCAGCGATTGGCCGATCAAGACGCCCGAGAGCTGGGCCATCGCCTCGACCACGAGCACTCCCGGCATGATCGGCGTGTTGGGGTAATGCCCCTGAAAAAACGGTTCATTGATGGTCACGTTCTTCACGCCCACCGCCCGCTGGTCCTCGACGATCTCGACCACCCGGTCGACCAGCAGCATCGGGTAGCGGTGCGGCATCATCCTAAACAGACGCCGAACATCCAGCACCGAGACGTGTTGCGCCAGGTTGCGCTGCGTCGCGGCGCGGTGCTGCTTGACCAGCTCCCGCACCAGGCGGTGGTTCATGGGGTGGCCCGACTTGTAGGCCACGATCCGCCCGCGGATCGGCGCTCCGAGCAGGTACAGGTCGCCGATCAGGTCCAGCACCTTGTGGCGGACCGGCTCGTCGGGGAAGCGGAGCGTGTTGGTGCCCAGCGGCCCGTCGTCGCCGATGACCAGCGCGGTGTCGACGGTGAGGTGCGGGAACAGGCCGGCCTTCTGGGCGGCCTCGGCCTCGACGGCGAGCGAGAACGTGCGGGCCGGGGCGATGTCGTTGGCGTAGTCGCCCGTGTCGAGGTCGTAGGTCTTGAGCTGCCGGCCGATGACGCTCGACGCCGCGGTGTAGTCCAGCTCGTAGACGACCTGCATGCCCGGGTCGGGGCTGGGCAGCGCGGCGACCATCGCGTCGTCCTCGCGGATCACGACCGGAGTCTTGACCTCCAGCACGCGGCGGTCGGCGTCCTGCACTTGCGGGGTCGCCTCGCCGAGCGCCTTGTAGAACGCGGCGGACGAGCCGTCCATGGCCGGGACCTCCGGGCCGTCGAGGTCGATCAGCAGGTTGTCGAGGCGGTGGGCGGCGACGGCGGATAGGCAGTGCTCGACGGTGTCGACCGACGCCTCGCCGCGTTTGATGGCGGTGCGGCGGGAGCGTTTGACGACCGACTCGACGAGGGCGGGAATGGTGAGATTATCGAGATCGGTGCGGCGGAAGACGACACCGTGGTTTTCCGGCGCGGGGCGGAAGGTCAGGGTCACCGGCTCGCCGGAGAACAGCCCGCGGCCCTCGAGGCTGCGGGGCTCGGCGATGGTGTGCTGCTGGGGCATGGGCGGATAGTTTAGAGGCAAACGACCCGTCGCCGTGTCGGGTGGCCGGGGACGCGGGGCGGGCTTTAGCCCTTGTTTCGGGTTTGTTTGAGCAGGCCGGGAAGCCGGCGGATGGCCGTGATCTCGCGGAAGAAGTCCTTGGCGGGGCGGGCAGGGTAGCCGGCCCACTCCTGCCCGTCGGGTATGTCGTTAGCGATCACCGCGGCGCCGGCGATGCGGCAGCCCGCGCCGACCGTGACGTGGTCGCGGAACTGCACGCCGCCGCCGACCATCGCGCCGTCGCCGATCGTGACCGATCCCGCGACCGCGCAGCAGCCGGACATCACGACCAGCCGGCCGATGCGGCAGTTGTGGCCGACCTGGGTCTGGTTGTCGATCTTCGTGCCGTCGCCGATCGTCGTCGGGCCGAACTTGCCACGGTCGACGGTGACGTGGGCCCCGAGTTCGACCTCGTCGCCCAGCTCGACGTGCCCGAGGTGCGGGACCTTGACGATGCGGGGCACGCCGTCGACCACGTCGGGCCGATACCCGAAGCCGTCGGCCCCGAGCACGCAGCCCGGCTCGAGCACGCACCGCGCCCCGACGACGCAGCGCTCCCGCACGACGACGTGCGGATACAGCACACTCGCTTCGCCGACCCGGGCGTCGTCCAGCAGCGTGACGTGGGCGTGCAGCGCCGCGCCCGGCCCGACGTAAACGTGCGGCCCGACGACGCAGTACGGCCCGATCGCGGCGTCGTGGGCGACCTCGGCGGTGTGGTCCACCACCGCCGTGGGATGCACCCCCGGCGGCGGGCGGTGCGGCGGGGGAGCGAGCGACTCCAACACCCGCGCCATCGCCAGGTCGGCGTTGTCCACGAACACCAACGCCCGGCCGTCGCCCGGATCAAGGTCGATCCCCTCGCTGACGATCGCGGCCGACGCCCCGCTCTCGGCCCAGCGCGGGGCGTAGCCCGCCTCGCCGACGAACGTGAGCTGGCCGGCCCCGGCGTTGCCGATCTCCGCCAGCCCGGTCAGCGTGAGGTCGGCCTCGCCAACCAGCCGGCCGCCGGTCAGCTCGGCCACGGATTGGGGGGTCAGGGTCGCCAACGGTCGGACAGTGTAAGGCCCGGGCGGCACGGCGGCCCGATCCGGGCCTTCGCTGCGCTTCGGGTCCGGTTCAGCGTCGGCGGTTGTCGTTGCCCCCGGCGTTGCCGCCGCTGAACACCTCGTCGAGCCGGATACCTCCGCCCGGCACGAGCTGCTCCCGGCTGATGTCGAGGCGGTAGACCAGCAGCGTCCCGGTCGTGTTGTCCAGGACGAACAGCGACTCCTCGCCGCTGCGGGTCGCGGCCGTCATCAGGGTGAAGTTCTGGCGGGCGATGACCATCGCGGCGTCGGCCTCGGCCGGGCCGGTCCGCTGGGCCAGCGTCACCAGCAGCATCCCCGAGAGCACCAGGGCCGAGGCGGTCAGGGCGTAGCAAGCGATCGGCGTGGGTTTCATGTTGGGGTCTGGGGTTCGGGGTCTGGGGTCTGCTATCCGCTGCTTGCCGTTTCGGGTCCAATCTCGCGAGAGCGGCGCGAAAACTTCCGGGGGAACTTCCGGGGGCCGGGGGGGGTTAGCGGGAGCGGTCGATGTCTTGGACGTCGTTGGTCAGGTCGCGGCCGCTGAAGAACTCGAAGCGGCGGTTGCTGGCGTTGTAGAAGATCGGCACGATGCGGGAGGTCGCGGTGTCGATGATGTAGACGGCCGCCTGGTTGCTGCGGCCCGTGACGTCGCCGGAGATCATGGTGTAGCTGCGTGACGCGCCGAGCTGGGCCTCGGCCCGCGGCGGGGTGCCGAGGGTCACGGACAACGCCGCGATCAGGGCCACGTTCAGCACCACCAATACCGCCAGGGTCCGTTGCGTCATCGGGTCGCTCCGCCCCGGAAGTTGGGGGACAAAAACTCGGGTCGCTCGGACGGGAACATCAATCCTGGTGCCCGCGTCGGCTGCTCATGAAGCTGCCGATGGCGATCAGCACGACGAGGCCGATCATGACCATGAAGGCGAGCCAGCCGCCCGACTCCTGGGCCTCGGCCACGGGCTGGGCCGCGGCGGGGAGGGCCGCGAGCGTTAAGCCGATCACGCCGAGGATGCGGGCCGGGAATCGCATGGGGCCATGGTACGACCGGGGACGGGGCGTGACAACGCAAACGGTGGCGGGCCGCCGTGTTCGGGCCACGCGGTAGCATGGCCTCATGTCCTACGGGGTCTGGATCGTCTGGTTGTTGGGGGCGTTTCTGTGCGGGTCGATCCCGTTCGCGGTGCTGATCGCCCGGAGCAAGGGCGTGGACCTGCGGCAACACGGCAGCGGCAACCCCGGGGCGACGAACCTCGGCCGGGCGGTGGGCAAGAAGTGGGGGCTGCTGTGTTTCTTCCTGGACGTGGGCAAGGGGCTGGTGCCGACGCTGCTGTTTCTCGTCCCGCTGGCCAGCGGATCGTTGCGGGAACGTTATGAGCTGCATCCCCAAGGCCTGGAGTCTGTGTCGAACGGCGACGCGTGGCGCTACGTGCAATGGGTCCTCGTCGCCGTCGCCGCCACCCTCGGCCACGTCTTCAGCCCCTGGCTGAAGTTCCGCGGCGGCAAGGGCGTCGCCACCGGGCTCGGCGGGGCGCTGGGCCTGTTCCCCGTCGTCACCGTGCCGGGCCTGCTCGCGTTCGGCCTGTGGTACGCCACCTGCAAAGCCACCGGCTACGTCGGGCTCGCCAGCGTCGTCGCCGCGGCGGCGCTGCCGGTGTTGACGCTGGGCAGCGGCCTGCTGCTGGGGCTCACGCCCGGCGAGACCGCGGTCTTCGTCGGCCTCACCGCCCTGCTCGCCGCCGTCGTCATCGCCCGCCACCGCGGCAACCTCGCCCGCATCCGCGCCGGCACGGAGCCCAAAGCCGAGTGGACGGGCAGGCAAGGCAAGGATTAGCCACGGATGAACGCGGATAAACAGGGATGCGTCAGACCACGGCGAGACCACGGCACACCCCGCATCTCATTTTTCAAAACTAAACCGACCTCCGTGTAGCCCGCTCCCGTTCCACACGGCCCATCCCTGTTCATCCGCGTTCATCCGTGGCTAAATCCCCGCTACTTCCCGTCCGTGTACCACGTCACGAACGCCGCGAACACAAACACCGCCCCGACCCCGCCCCACGCCAGCAAGGCCCGCTCCCAGTCAATCGCGTCCAACGACCGCCACACCCCCACCGCGACGCACCCCAGCGCCAGCAGAAGAAACAGCCCCACCTTCACCAGCAGCACCACCCGGTCGCCCCGCGCGTCGGCCCGGCCCGTGGCCGAGGTCCGCGTCACGCCCCGGCCGCTGACCTTGTCGTACTTCGACCCGCACTCCGGGCACCGCCCCGCGTCCGCCAGACCCATCAGGTCGTAACCGCAACCCGCGCAGTTCGTCTCGATGCCGCCTGCCATGCCCCTATCGTAAGCCCGCCACCGCCGCGGGGGGGTGGATCGACCGCCACCCGATTGCCCTACCATGCCCGCCACGCCGTACCCCCCCTTACTCAAACCCCCGGGAAGTCACCCATGCCCGTCAAGCCCGTGGTGCTGGTCGTCCGCGACGGCTGGGGCCGTAACCCCCACCCCGAACACGACGAGTTCAACGCCATCCACCTCGCCGACACCCCGCGCGGCGACGCGCTGCTCGAGCGTTACCCCTCGACGCTGATCAAGACCTCGGGCCGCGACGTCGGCCTGCCCGACGAGACGATGGGCAACTCCGAGGTCGGCCACCAGAACCTCGGGGCCGGGCGGATCGTCAACCAGGAATCGGTCCGCATCACCGTGGCGATCGAGGACGGCACGTTCTACGACAACCCCGCGATCAACGACGCCATCGCCGCGGCCATGAGCAAGGGTAAGAAAGTCCACCTGCTGGGCATCGCCTCCGACGCCGGGGTCCACGGCATGCTCGATCACCTCTACGCCTGCGTCGAGGCGGGCAAGCGGGCCGGGCTCGGGCCCCGCGACGTGTGCCTGCACCTGTTCACCGACGGCCGCGACACCGGGCCGTTCACCGGCCGGGGCTACCTCGCAGACATCGAAGACCGGCTCGCCGACCTCGGCTGCGGGCAGATCGCCTCGCTGGTGGGCCGCTACTACGCCATGGACCGCGACAACCGCTGGGAACGGGTGCGGATGGCCTATGACCTGCTCACCGGACGGCCGAGCAACGATACTTCCGGGGACGGGGGGCCGGAAGACTTCCCCACCGCCGCCGAGGCCCTGGCCGACTACCACGACAACCCCACCAACGACTCGCAGCAGGGCGACGAATTCGTCACGCCCCGCACCGTCGGCGGGTCCGACGCCAACCGTATCTCGAGCGGCGACGCCGTGATCTTCTACAACTACCGCGGCGACCGCCCCCGCGAGCTCACCCGCGCGTTCATGCAACCCGACTTCCACGGCAACGTCCCGCCCTCGCCCGACTCCGCCGCCAAAGGCTTCAACCGCTCCGTCGGCGACGAGCCACAGCTCGACCTCCGCTACGTCTGCATGACCGCCTACGACGAGACCTTCAAGGACTACCCCGGCCTCGCCGTCGCCTTCGAGAAACCCCCCAAGATGCCCGACGTCCTGGGCCGGGTCCTCGCCGACGCCGGCCGGACCCAGCTCCGCGTCGCCGAGACCGAGAAGTTCCCGCACGTCACCTTCTTCGCCAACGACTACCGCGAAGACCCCTTCCCCGGCGAACGCCGCGAGATGGCCCAGTCGCCCTCGGTCGCTACCTACGACCTCCAGCCGCAGATGTCCGCCGAGCGCGTCAAGGACATCGTGCTCCAGGCCGTGGCCTCAGAGGATTGTCCCGACTTCATCCTGGTGAACTTCGCCAACGGCGACATGGTCGGTCACACCGGCAAGCTCAACGCCGCCATCGCCGCCGTCGAGACCGTCGACCGCTGCGTCGGAGAAATCGTCGATGCGGTGCTGGAAAAACAAGGCAAGCTCATCGTCACCGCCGACCACGGCAACGCCGAGCAGATGTTCGACCCCGACACCGACGCCCCCCACACCGCCCACACCACCTACGACGTCGAAGCCATCGTCGTCGACCCCGCCCTCAACGCCGACACCCCGCTCCGCGAAGCCGGCCGGCTCGCCGACGTCGCCCCGACTCTGCTCGACCTTATGGGTATGCAGCGACCCGACGCGATGACCGGCCGGAGCCTGCTGGAAACGTGAAGCCTTCACGCTCAAGTTAGAAGTCCGCCTCCGAATCAACCGATCCGATCGCAGCGGAACACGCGTCTGCCCCGATCTGTCTGCACCAATCGACACCATGCTCGCCTGGCTCTTGCTCTGGAACCCGCTCATCGGCCTCTGGGCCGTGTGGTGCACGCAATCCGTCCTCTGCGCGATCCAGGTCAGCCAGTTCAGCCGGCTCGTCGCCCGCCCGCCCCGCCCCGAGTTCGACGACTACCGCCCCAAGGCCGCGGTGATCGTCCCCTTCCGGGGCCGCGACGTGGACCTGCCCCGCAACGTCCGCGCCCTGATCACCCAGGACTACGGCGAGTACCGCCTCGTCTTCGTCTTCGAGTCCGACGACGACCCCGCCAAGCCGCTGGTCGAAGACGAGCTGACCAACCACGACCCGGCCGTGCTCCCGCCGATCGACCTCGTCGTCGCCGGGCCCGCGCCGCCCGACACCGGGCAAAAGGTCCACAACCAGCTCGCCGCCCTCAACTTCCTTGAAGACCAACACGACGACAGCGAGGTCTGGGCCTTCGCCGACTCCGACGCCGTGCCCGGCCCGCACTGGCTCGGCAAGCTCGTCGGCCCGCTGCTCCAGCACGAACGCATCGGCGCTACCACCGGCTACCGCTGGCTCATGCCCGAGCTCCGCGCCCAACGCCCCCGACCCGCCGCCGCCTTCGCCAGCGTCATCAACGCCGCCGCCGCCTGCTTCATCTCCCACCCCAAGCTCACCCAGTGCTGGGGCGGGTCCATGGCCGTCCGCGCCGACTTCGCCCGCCAGCACCGCCTCACCGATCGCCTCCAGAAGTCCATCGACGACGACTACCAGCTCACCCACCTGTGCCGCGACGCCGACCGACGCGTCTACTTCGTGCCCGGCTGCCTCGTGCCCTCGCCCGTTGATTTCACCTGGCCCGCCCTGCACAACTTCGGCCGGCGTCAGTACCTCATCACCCGCGTCTACCACCCCACGCTCTACCGCAAAGCCCTCGCCGTCGTCGCCTTCTACGTCGCCATGAACCTCGCCGCCCTCGGCGTCTTGCTCTTCGCCGCCCTCACCGGTCGGACCGTCCTCGCCGTCTTCGCCGCCGTGGCCCTGCTGATCGTGGGCGTCGCCAACCAGGTCCGCGCCGCCTACCGCCGCCGCGCCATCGCCAACGCCTTCGGCCGTGACCACCTCCACTACCTCCGCGCCACCCTCCGCCTCGACCGCTTCGCCACCCTCCCGGTGATGATCGTCCACCTCGCC
>JBCCRT010000126.1:0-8275 GCA_039201235.1 Planctomycetota bacterium | reverse complement strand
CCCCCACCCCCGAATCGGCCCCCGCCCCCCGCGGCGGCGACGGCTTCGACCGCGCCATGGCCGGCATCCCCAAGGCCGGCACGTCCTGGCCCCCCGAGCTGCCCGCCGCCGACCCCTACGACACCCCTTACCGCGACCACGGCGGGGTCTACGGCACCCCCGGGGCCGAGCGGATCGTCTACCTCGTCGACGCCTCGGGCTCGCTCATCGACACCCTGCCCTTCGTCCTCGAAGAGCTGCAGCGCAGCCTCCGTACCCTCCGACCCGATCAGTCCTACGCCGTGATCCTTTTTTCCGGCGGCGGCGTCGCCGAGGCCCCGCCGCTGGGCATGTCCCGCGCCGGCGACGCCGCGATCCGCCACACGACCCAATGGCTCGACCCCGCCGCGGGCCGAGTCATCGCCTCGGGTCCGCCGGACCCCGAGCCGGCCCTCCGACGCGCCCTGGCCTACCGACCCGACGCCGTGGTCCTGCTCAGTGACGGGCTCGTGCCCGCCGGCCCCCGCGCCCTGGCGGACCGCGCCCGCCTGCTGTCCATGATCGACTTGGCCGACACCACCGGCGTCACGTTCCACACTCTCCAGCTCCGCACCCCCGACCCCCTCGCTGGCCCCAACCGCCGCGGCACCCTCGAAACCCTCGCCCTCCAGAGCGGCGGCGTCCACCGCTACATCAGCGAAGCCGATCTCCTGCCGCACCGCTAGGCCGCACCAACCTCACGTTTAGCGGGTGACGCGCAGCGTCCCGCGGTCGGTCGGCGAGGGCGGCTGCGCCGCACCCGCTAAACGCGGCATGGTGACGCGCTGGACCTCGGGCCCGGGTCGGGCCGGCGGCGCGATAGCATGCGGCGGGATGCGAAACGAGAACCCATCCTCGCCCGACGACTCGTTGTTCCTCGACGCGGACGACGACCAGCTCCGCCCCGAAGACCTCGACGCGATCGATGACTCGCTCGACCGCGCCCGCGGCGTCGCCCCGGTCGAAGACGAGCCCGACGACCCCGAAACCCAGGACGACGCGATCGACCCCGCCGCGGCCGAGGCGTCGATCGCCTTCGTCGAGCAGCGCGGCGGCGGCGACGGCGTCGTCCCGCCGGCCGAGGACGAGCCCGCGGGCCCGCTGGTCTGGCTCGTGCCTTGGGTCATCTCCCTGCTGGCCCACGCGGGGCTGGTCGTCGTCGCCGTCTTCGTCGTCTGGTCCGTCCGCCAGGTGTTGGAAGAAGACGAGGTCGTTATCCCGCTGGTGACCCTGAGCGAAACCCCCGGCGGCCCGCCGCTGGAGGTCGAGGTCCAGCAGCGCGTCGAGACCATCGAGCAGACGCCCGCCCCCGAGACCCCGCCGCTCCCCGAGCCGCCGCTGCCCGAGGCCGATTTGCTGCTGGACCTGGAGCTGCCGGGCGTCGGCGAGCCCGCGGCGGCCGCGCCCAGCTTCGAGCCGACGCTCGCCGACGCCGCGGAGTTCGACACCAACTTCTTCGGCAGCGGCGGCAACGCCGAGGACATCGTCTTCGTCCTCGAGGCCGACGGCTCGATCCTTAGCGACTACCCGCAGATCGTCGGCGAGCTGTCGGTCACGCTCCGCGACCTCTCGGAGAAGCAAAAGTTCGCGGTGATCGTCTTCGACGGCGAGGCGGTGAAGCCCGTCCCCCCCGGCCGGCTCACCCGCGCCACCGCCGACGCCAAGGCCCGCGCCGTCGCCTGGCTCCGCCCCGACGCCGGCAACGTCCGCACCGCCGGCAGCGGCGACCCCGTCGCGGCCCTCGAACTCGCCTTCCGCCTGCGGCCCCAGTTGGTCTTCCTGCTGTCGCAGAACCTTTACAATCCGGGCCGCGGGGAGTACGAGCTCCAACGCTCCGACATCCTCGCCGCCTTCGACGCGGCGCAGCGGCGCAACATCGCGGTCAACACCATCGAGTTCAACGACCTCGACCAGCTCGCCTTCGACCCCGCAGGCAACAAGGTCCGCCCGACGCTGATGGAGGAGATCGCCGAGCTCACCGGCGGCAACTACCTGGCCGTGACGACCAACGCCCCCGACACGCTGGATTGATCGAGCATGAGACGAAGAGGCGAGACAATTGATCGTGGTCCGCGACCCGTCGGGTCGTGGCTATTGAATTTCTTGACGCTCTTTGTGTTGTTGACAGCGTTTTCCCCGTTGTCGCACGCGCAGGACAACGCCGCGGAAACTTCCGGGGGGGGCGGGCAGAGTTTTTTTGCGGCGTTTTTCTGGTCGGAGGATTTGCTCGGGTTGGCGATCATCTGGTTGTTGATCGCGTGTTCGTTTGTGAGCCTGGGGCTGACGCTGGTATTCGTGACGCGGTACCGCCGGCCGAACCTGGTGCCGGAGGCGACCAAGAACCGGATCGAGAACCTGCTGGGGGCCAAGAAGTACCGCGAGGCGATCGCCGAGGCGAACGACGACCCGAGCTACCTGGGCCGGGTCACGAGCGCCGCGCTCAACGAGGCGGGCAACGGCTACGGCGCGATGGAGCGGGCCCTCGAAGAGGCGGGCGACGCCGAGGCCAGCCGCATCCTCCGGCCGATCGAGGTGCTCAACGTGCTGGGCAACATCGCGCCGATGATGGGGCTGTTCGGCACGGTGTACGGCATGATCGTCGCGTTCCAGCGGCTGGTCGACGCCGGCGGCAGCCCCGACCCGGTCGACCTGGCGGCGGGGATCTCGACGGCGCTGGTCACGACGTTCTGGGGGCTGGTCGTGGCGATCCCGGCGTTGGCGGCCTACGCCGTGGTGCGCAACAAGATCGACATGATCACGGCCGACGGGCTGCTGGTGGCCGAGCAGATCATCAAACCGTTCCGCCCGTCGCGGAAGAAGAAGCCGTCGTCTTCCGAAAAATGATGCCTTTGCCCCCTCTCCCGGGGGGAGAGGGGGCCGAGCCACCGAGAGAGAGTTCGATGTCGAAAGTCGGGCAGCGTGGGGCGGTGACGCCGAGCATGAACATCACGCCGCTGATCGACGTGGTGTTCTTGCTGATCATCTTCTTCATGCTGGTGAACAAGCTGGTGTCGGAGGAGACGGTGGACATGATCCTGCCGGACATCACCGACCCGCGGACGCGGGAGCTGGGTGAGGTGGACCGGGTGGTGGTGAACATAGCGCCCGAGCCGTTCACGCGGGAGGGCCGGGCGTCGTTCCCGCTTTCGCACCGCGGCGAGGCGGCGTACGTGAAGGTCGGCACGGGGACGGGTTCGCGGTACGCGGCCGACGACCTGGAGGGGATCACCGAGGCGCTGCGGCGGGCGAGAGAAGCGGCGCCGGAGGTCGAGGTGCTGCTGCGGGCCGACGGGGCGTTGTACTACGACGTGGTGCAGCCGATCCTGGGGGCGGTGACGGCGGCGGGGATCGGGACGGTGAACCTGGTGGCGTACATGCCGGAGGACGGGTAGCGGTACCTTTTTGGGACGGGTCACTTAAGTGACCCGTCCGGCGAACCGAGGCTCGGCGATCATGTCGGAGACATCCGCACATCCCGAGGACATCACGGTCCACCACCGCTCGGCCCGGCAGCGGCGGCGGGCGCGGCGCGGCCCCGCGGCCGTGGGCGAGCTGAACCTCACGTCGATGATCGACGTGATCTTTCAGCTGCTGATCTACTTCGTGGTCACCGCCAGCTTCATGGTCGACGAGGGCGTGCTCGCCGCGATGCTGCCGCAGGGCCCGGGCAGCCCCGCGCCGCCGGACGAGCTGCCGCGGCAGACGATCGTGATCGAGATCACCTCGTCGCGGGACGACCCGGCCGTGGTCGGCATCGCGTGGGACCCGCGGCAGGCCACGGCCGACTTCGCCCAGCTCGCCGCGCAGCTGGACCTCGAACGCCACGACCCCGAGCGGGGCCGGTTCGGCGGCACCTACGCCCCGGACCACCCGATCGAAATCCGGCCCGACGGGCAGGTCCGCTGGCAGCACGTCGTCGATGCCTTCAACGCCGCGATCGCCGCGGAGTACACGAACGTGCGGTTCGCCCCGGCCGGCCCCGGAAGTTGAGCCCGTAAGCCGTGGGTCATCCGCGCAGCGATAAACTGACCGCATGAAGCCGCACGGACGCGAAGCCGCACGTTGGGTTCTCCTGCTCTGCCTGATCGCGGCCCCGGCCGCGGGGCAGGACCCCGAGACGCGGGTGGTGGCGGCGGGGGTGCTGCTGGAGCAGGCGAAGGACCCGGCCCGGCCGGCGGCGGCGCGGGCCGAGGCGTTCGCGGGCTACGACGCGGCGGTGCGGGGGGTGATCGACGAGCCGGGTCACGCCGGGCACCCGCTGCGCGCGGTGTGGCGGACGGACCTGGCCGAGGCGTGGCTGACGGTGTATCTCGCGACGCTGCATCGCCATGCCGACGCGTTCGTCGAGTTCGGCGTGCCGCGGGCGAGTCAGCGTGAGGCGTTCGCGGTGGCGGTGCCGATGGCGCTGCGGCAGCTGCAAGCGGCCGAGGCCGAGCTGGCGGCGTTGGACCTGCGTTTGCAGCGGGACGAGAACCTGTACGACCAGCTCGACGCGGCGGGGCAGGTCGATCGGCTGTTCGACCGGTACCGGGCGCAGAAGACGGCGTGGTACCTGGCGCGGGCGGCGCACCTGGCGACGCTGCTGCCGGACGACGACCCGTTCTGGCAACAGCGGGACGCGGACGCTTCGCGGCAGCGGGACGCGCTGCGGCGGCGGGCGTTGGTGTCGCTGCGGCCGATCCTCGACGGGGAGGTGGGCAACGACGACCTGCGGCGGCGGGCGCACGCGGTGGCGGGGCGGGTGGTGCTGGCGGGGGGGGGTCCGGGGGCGGCGGAGCGCGAGCACCTGGCGGCGGCGGTGTCGGATGGGGGCGCGTGGACCTCGCAGCGGTTGGCGGCGGAGATCGCCCGGGCGTTGGCGCGCGAGGCCGGTGGCGACGCCGACGCGGCGGAGCGGGCGTTGGTGGACCTGTCGGGCAAGTCCGGGCTCGCCGGCCGGCTGGACGACCGGCTGCTGGTGGCCGACGCGCTGCACCGGCTGCGGGTTCGACAAGGCATGTCGGCAGACGAGGCGTACGCCGGTTACTTCGCGTTGCTGGACGATCCGGACCTCGAGGCGGCGGCCGGGCCGCTGCGGAACGTGTTAGCGGACCGCTGGGCGGAGGCGTGGTTCGGCGGCGACGCCGCGGTCGACTTGTCGGGCAAACCGGCGCGGGCACGGGTAGTCGTGGCGGACTATTTGCGTCGGCGGGGGCTGCTGGCGCAGCGGCGGGGCGGGGCAGGGGCGGGTCGGCGTGACTTGGAGCGGGCGTTGGCGGTGGCCGAGACGCTGGACGACCGCGGCGCGGTGGGGGACGCGGCGTGGGCGGCGGGGCGGTACCAGCAAGCTTACGCCACGTATGCGTTGTCGCCCGAGTCGGTCCGCGCGGTGGTCGGGGCGGTGACGTTGGCGACCGACGTGGCGGAGCGGACGCCCGGCGAGCCGGTGGCGGCGGACGCGGTGGCGTTCGCGGCGGCGCTCGGCGAGGCGTTGCACCGGCGGCACGGCGGACGCGACGACGTCGCGGCGGCGTACGAGCGGGTGATGGCGGTGCTGTTCGGGTCGGGTCGTTACGACACGACGCCGGCCGCGGACGACCGCTTGCTGTATTACGCCGACACGCTGCTGCACGGGCGGGGGCGGTACGCCGAGGCGGTGGCGGTGTACGAGCGTCAGCTGCCGTCGCACCCGAATTATCTCGCGGCGCGGACGCGGCGGTTGGCGGGTCTGGAGGCGATGTGGCGGGCCGCGGATGCTTCGTTGGATAAGCGGTCGTTGGCGACGGACCTGATCGAGTCGAGCAAGCGGCTCGAAGCGTTGGCGGGGCAGCGGCTGCGCTCGGCCGCGGATGAGGCGGCGCGGGAGGCGGCGGCCGAAGCGGCGGCGGTGGCGCAGCTGGCGCGGGCGGAGGTGTTCGCGGCGCGGGGCGAGGTCGGCCGGGCGCTGAGCTTGGTGGACGGGCTGGTGGAGTCGGCGGGGGATCGGCCGGCGACGGCAAGGTTGGCGCTGCGGCGTCGGGTGCTGCTGCTGGTGCAGGCCGACCGGCTGGACGAGGCGCAGGCGGCGGCGGGGACGATGATGGGCCGGTTCCCCGACGCGGCGGCGGGGCTGATCGACGGGGTCTTGAGCGACCTGGAAACGCGGATCGACGGGCTGGGCGAGGGCGACCCGCGGGCGGCGCGGCTGGCAGACGCGGCGGCGGCGATGGCGAAGCTGCTGGCGGACTGGGCCGAGGGCCGGGGGCTGGACGCGGCGGCGATGCTGCCGTACCGGCTGGTGGTGCTGCGGTCGCTGCGGATCGCCGACCGGCCGGCCGAGGCGTTGGCGTATTTGCGGGACAGCGGGCTGGAGCGGGACCACGGCGACAACGCCGGCGTGCTGTACGAGAAGGCCCGCGCCCTGATCGGCCGCGGCGACGACGCGGCGCTGACCGAGGCGGCGGCGCTGCTCAACCGGCTGATCCGCGGGCTGCGCGAGCCGTACCCCGACCTGTACTGGCAAGCCTGGATCGCCCGGCTGGAGGTGATGCGGCAACTCGACCCCGCCGGCGGCGAGGCGGGCCGGCGGGTCCGGCAGCTTGCGCGGTCGCACCCGCAGCTGGGCGGCGAGCCGTTCGCGTCGCGGCTGCGGGCGCTGGGCGGGGCGGAAGCGGGCGGGCCGGGGCCGTAGACTCGTCACGCGTCCGATCTGTTTTGCTGTCACCGAGTCTTACCGATGCAAACCCGCACCGTCCCCGGCACCGACCTGTCCGTCTCGCTCCTGGGCTTCGGCAACTTCACGTTCGGCGTCAACTGGTGGGGCGACTTCACCGACGAGCAGGCGGTCGCCATCCAGAACCACGCGGTCGACCGCGGCGTGACGTTCTTCGACACCGCCCCGGCCTACGGCAACTGGCGGGCCGAGCGGCTGATGAAGCCGACCATCGAGTACGCCGGCCGCGACAACCTCACCCTCTCCACCAAGTTCGGCTACGACCTGGTGACCGACCCCGGCGAAGAGGGCTCGCACCGTGAACGCAAACAAAACTTCACCCCCGGAAATTTGCGCAAGGAACTCGAAGTGTCGCTGCGAAACCTGGGGGTCGATTGCATCGACCTGTACCAGGCGCACAACATCAAGCTGCCGCACTACACCGACGAGTTGTTCGAAACGCTCGAAGCTTTGAAGCTGGAGGGCAAGATCCGTGAGTGGGGCATCGCGCTGGGCCCGGCCATCGGCTGGCGCGAGGAGGGTCACGCCGCGTTTTTGGAGCGCGACGCCGCGACGGTGCAGACGGTCCACAACCTCTACGAGCAGGACCTGGGCCGTGAGTTCGGCGAGATCGCGGCGGCCCGTGGCCGCGGCGGCCTGATCGCTCGCGTGCCGACCAACTCGGGCATGCTCGACGAGGAGTTCAAGGATGAAAATCACAAGTTCGCCGCCCACGATCACCGCAAGTACCGCGACCGGGCGTGGATGGTCTACGGCCTGAAGAAGAACGCGATCGTCCGCGAGCTGGCCGGCGACCTCGGGCTGACGGTGACGCAGTTCGCGCTGCGGTGGCTGTCCCAGCAGCCGGCAATGGTGTCGATCGAGCCGAACATCCTGAGCACGGAGGACGTGGACCGCTACGTCGCGTGCTTCGAGACGCCCGACCTGCCCCCGGAAGTTTTGGGCAAAGTGGCCGAGCTGTACGCCGACGACTGGGGGTTGGGCGAGGCGGCGCACCCGTGCGATTTCAAGAGCAGCGTGGCGGAGGGCGGCAGCCTGCGCAGCGGCTACGTCGCCCCGGCGTTCGCGTGAGCCGACTAGACTCCCCGCATGGTCCACGACCTGCACGCCGAGGCCGAAATCGTCCACCGCGGGACCCGCGTGACACTACGCCGGGTGGAGCTGCCCGGTGACGACGGCGAGACGCACGAGCGGGAAGTGGTGGAGGCGGCGGACGCGGTCGTCGTGCTGCCGCTGCTGGACGAGGATCGTGTCGTGATGATCCGCAACGAGCGTTTCGCATTGAAAGAGACGCTCTGGGAGCTGCCGGCCGGGACGGTCGAGCCGGGGGAGTCACCGGATGCTTGTGCGCCGCGGGAGCTGGAAGAGGAGACGGGGTACCGGGCCGCGCGGGTCGAGAAGTTGATGGACTTCTTTCCGACGCCGGGGTTTTGTACCGAGCGGCTGCACGCGTACCGGGCGACGGGGCTGACGGAGGTGGGCCAGTCGCTGGACGCGACGGAGCGGATCGTGCCGCACGTCGTGGGGTGGAGCGAGGCGATGGAGATGGTGCGCGACGGGGCGGTG
>JBCCRT010000125.1:0-8418 GCA_039201235.1 Planctomycetota bacterium | reverse complement strand
CCCCCCCCCCCCCCCCCCCCCCCCCCCCCCCGCGCGGGGCGGGGGGCCAACCCGCTGCGGTGGTGGGGGAATCCGCACGGGGCGGCGTTGTTTGCGGTGGTCTTGGCGGCGGGGATGGCTTGTATGCCGGCCCCGGGAAGCGAGTGGTCGATCGCGGGGGCGGGGAAGGGGGGGCTGATTCTCTGGCCGATGTTCGGGGCGACGAATCAGCTGCTCGGGGGGTTGGCGTTTCTGGTGGTGGCGTTCTGGCTGCGGCGGCGGGGCAAGCCGGTGTGGTTCGTGTTGCTGCCGCTGGGGTTCATGCTGGCGATGCCGGCGTGGGCGATGGCGGTGCAGCTGCCGGAGTGGGCGAGTGCGGACGAGCCGAACTGGGTGTTGATCGGGATCGCGGCGGCGACGCTGGCGTTGGAGGGGTGGATGGTGGTGGAAGCGGTGCGGCTGTGGCCGGGGGTGAAACGATCGGGGAAAGGGTGACCGGGGAGGTGGACCCACGGACGGCGTCCGTGGGCTTCGGGGCGGTTCCGGGGTGGTTCCGGGGTGCATCCGGGGGCGGGTCGGACCGATACACTTTTGTTCAGATGCGTTGCGTTGCCGTATTCATCTTGCTGCTGGGTGGGTCGACGCTGGTCGGCTGCGCGGGGGGCACGGCTTCGCGCAGCACTTCCGGGGGCGTCGAGGTCAGCCCGGCGGACCGGGTGCGGGCCGGGGAGTTGTTGCGGGAGGCGGGGCAGCTCGACGCGGCGTTGCAGCAGTTCAACCGGGCGCTCTTGGACAACCCGCGGTCGGTGGACGCGGTGCTGGGCATCGGGTCGGTCGAGCACGCGCGGCTGCAGTACGAGCGGGCCCGGGACACCTACCGCCGGGCGGTGGGGATGGACGCCACGCGGTTCGAGCCGCGGTACTACCTCGGGCTGATGCAGCAGGTGCTGGGCGAGACCGGCGAGGCGATCAACGAGTACCGCATCGCGCTGCAGCTGAACCCCGACGACCCGAACACGCACCGGGACCTGGCGACGGCTTATCTGCAGGTGGGTCGGCCGGACCTGGCGCTGAGCCACGCCGAGCGGGCGGTCGAGCTGGAGCCGGGGTCGCAGGCGGCTTGGTGCAACCTCGCGGCGACGTACTCGCTGCTGGGCCGGTACGAGGACGCGCTGCGGGGCTACCGCACGGCGACCGAGATCGACGAGCTGGACGCGCCGGTGCTGCTGGGCCTGGGCGATACGCACCTAAAGCTCGAGAACTTCCCGCGGGCGGTCAACACGCTCGCCGAACTGGTGCGGCGGTTCCCGGGGTCGGTCGCACACGAGCGGTTGGGGTACGCGTTGTTCCGGACCTACGCGTTCGAGCGGTCGCAGTGGCACTACCGCCGGGCGCTGGCGTACAACCCCGAAGAGGTCACGGCCCTCAACGGGCTGGGCGCGACGCTGGTGACCGAGTACATGCGGCAAGACAACCGCCGGCGGAAGGCGAAGCTCGACGAGGCGCTCGACGCGTGGCGGCGGAGCCTACGGCTGTCGCCCGACCAGCCGCGGATCGCGGACCTGGTGTCACGGTACGGAAGATTGGAGTAAGAATTTTGGCGGCGGGTTCAGACTTCCGCCGGGTCTTCGTCGGGCGTGGGGGCGGGCGGGACGAAGTTAGGGTTGGGTTTCGGGATCAGGGCCTCGACCTCTTGTCGCCAGTCGGCGAGGCGTTGTCGCAGCGGGGCGGTGAGGTCGGGACGCTTCGCGGCGAGGTCGCGGGTCTCGGACGGGTCGGTGTCGAGGTCAAACAGCCGGAGCCGGCCGTCTTCGAAGTGCTCGATCAGCTTGTGCGGCCCGACGCGGACGGCGTTGCTCGGCCGGTCGCCTTGGTTCGAGTAGTGGGGGTAGTGCCAGAAGATCGCGTCGCGGTCGAGGGTGTCGGCCTCGCCGGTGAGCAGGGGCAGGAGCGAGACGCCGTCGGCGTGCTGGGCGGGGTTGAGCGGGACGCCCGCGGCTTCGAGGAAGGTGGGGTAGAGGTCGGGGCTGACGACGGGACAAGCGGTGGCGGTTCCGGGGGCGACGCGGCCGGGCCAGCGGGCGATCTGGCAGACGCGGTGGCCGCCCTCGCGGGTCCAGCCCTTGCCCTCTGCCAGCGGGGCGTTGCAGGTCGGCGCGCCCTCGGCGGTGCTGAGCCCGCCGTTGTCGGAGGTGAAGACGACGAGCGTGTCGTTCGCCAAGCCGAGCTCGTCGAGTGTAGCGAAGAGCCGACCGAGATTGGTGTCGAGGTTCTCGACCATCGCGGCGTAGGCGGGGTGCGACTGGACGGTGCGGCGTTGGACGCGGAGGTGCTTCTTGTGGTCGCAGGCGAAGGGCTCGCCGGGTTCGAGCGGGCCGTCGGGGTCGAGGCCGAGGCGGTCGGCCTTGGCGCGGTATTTTTCGACGAGGTCGGGCGGTGCCTGGATGGGGGTGTGGACGGCGTAGTGCCAGAGGTTCAGGAAGAAGGGGCGGTTCTGGTCGCGGCCGCGGAGCAGGGCGATGGCCTCGTCGGTGAGGCGGTCGGTGAGGTACTCGCCGTCGGGCCCGTCGGCGAAGCCGGGGATGCCGTAGGGGCTGAAGTAGCCGTTGCGGGGGTGTCCCCAGCTGCAGCCGGCGACGTTGACGTCGAAGCCGTGGGCGGTCGGGCTGGTCGCGCCCATGCCCAGGTGCCACTTGCCGACGTGGAAGGTCTGGTAGCCGCCGTCGTCGCGCAGCGCGGTGGCGAGGCTGCGTTCGCTGGCGGGCAGGGCGTGGAAGTACGGCACGTCGCACAGCCGGCCGACGGCGTGGCCGCCGATGTACTGCGTGATCCCGACGCGGGCCGGGCTCTTGCCCGAGAGGATCGCCGCCCGCGTGGGCGAGCAGACCGGGCTGGCGGCGTAGGCGTCGGTGAACCGCAAGCCCTGCGCCGCGAGGCGGTCGAGGTTCGGGGTCTCGTAAAACGCGCTGCCGCAGCAGGCCAGGTCGGCCCAGCCGAGGTCGTCGATGAGGATGAACAGCAGGTTGGGCTTGGACATCGCCGGCGATCATACCGATCCACCGGTGGGGGAAATGTCTACGCCGCGTCGAGCGAGGCGTCGTCGTCGCCCAGCGAGGCGACCGGGTCCTGGCCGGCGATCTGGGGGATGTAGTTCTCGTCTTCGGCGATGACGTGGCCCGACGTGGTGCGGATCTCGGGGATCGGGTTGTCGCGGAGGTGCTTCTTCCAGGCCTTCTCGATCTCGGCCTGCTTCGCTTCGTCGAGCTTGCTGAACGCGAGCCGGCCGCGGCACTTCGGGAAGCGCGAACACGACAGCCAGAGCCCGCGCTTCGAGTCCCGGGCGTAGAGCGTCGCGCCGGTCTCTTCGCCGCAGACCGGGCAGAGCACGTCGGTGGTCATCGGCGGGGCCTTGGGCAGCACGACGGCCCCGGTCTTGGGGTCGAGCTTGAGGATGTACTGCACCTCGGGGTAGTTGCTCGAGGCGAGGAACGGGCCGAAGCGTCCGGTGCGGCGGATCATGGGCCGGTTGTCTTCGGGGCAGAGCACGTCCGTGAGCTCGGGCTGCATCGGGTTGCCCTCGGCGTCGATCGGCGCGGCGTACTTGCAGGGCTCGGGCATCTCGTCGGAGAGCTTCTGAAATGCTTCCTTGTCGTGCTTCTCGAGTTTCGACCAGAGGATTTTTTCGCTGCCGTCTTCGCTGAGGACCTTGGGGCGGGCCTTACCCTTACCCTTGTGCAGCAGCCACGAACCGCCGGACTCGGGCGGGTCGAACCCCTCGGGCTTGACTTCTTCCGGGGGGACGTTGAAGGCGGTGCAGGAGAGGAACCGGCCGTTGCGGCCGAAGCGGTACTCGCAGTCGGCACCGCAGGTCGGGCAGGTGTGCGGCGACGGTTGGGAGGCGGCCTTGGCGTGGACCATCGTCTCGTGGGCGCGGTCGAGCTTCTTTTTGAACGGGTCGTAGAACTCGTGGAGCGTCGCCCGCCAGTCCTTGTTTTCCGACTCGATCTCGTCGAGGTGGTCCTCCATCTCCCGCGTGTAGCCGACGTCCATGATCTTGGGGAAGGCTTCGATGAGCTTGTCGGTGACGACCACGCCCATGTCGGTCGCGCGGAGGCGTTTGTCGCGGGGGGTCAGGGGTTCGACGTACTTGCGGTCCTGGATGGTGGAGATGATCGCGGCGTAGGTCGAGGGCCGGCCGATGCCTTCCTCCTCGAGTTTCTTTTGGAGCGACGCCTCGGTGTAGCGGGCGGGCGGGCTGGTGAAGTGCTGGGTCGGGTCGAGGTCGATCGGCGCGACGGGCTGGTCTTCGGCGAGTTTCGGCAGGATGACGTCGTCGGACTTGGGCAGGCCCATGACCTTGAGGTAGCCGTCGAAGACGAGGGTTCGGCCGGTGGCACGGAACACGGCGTCGATGTCGCCGCCGTACGGCTCGATGGTGACGGCGGTCGCGTCCCACTCGGCGGGGACCATCTGGCAGGCGACGAAGCGGCGCCAGATCAGGTCGTACAACCGGAACTGCTCGTCGTTGAGCCGGTCGCGGATCGAGCCCGGGGTGATGGTGACGTCGGTGGGGCGGACGGCTTCGTGGGCTTCCTGCGCGTCTTTGTTGGACGATTTGTAGAAGTTGGGTTTCTCGGGCAGATACTTGCCGCCGATGGATTGGTCGATGTAGCCGCGGACGCCCGACAAAGCCTCGCGGGACAGGTGCGTCGAGTCGGTCCGCATGTAGGTGATCAGGCCGGTCTGGCCGCGGGCTCCGCGGAGGTCGACGCCCTCGTAGAGCTGCTGGGCGACCCGCATGGTGCGGCGGAGGTTGAAGCCCAGCCGGGTGCTGGCCTGCTGCTGCATCGTCGAGGTGATGAACGGCGGCGACGGCCGGCTGCGGGTCCGCTTGGTCTGGATCGAGGTGATCTGGTAGTCCGGCGCGTCGCCCGCGATGCCGCCGAGGTAGACGACCTTCGACTTGGCCGGGCCCTTGGCCTTCTCGTCGTCGGTCTCGACGGTATCGTCGAGGGCGAAGCCCAGCGATTCGGCGACACGCAGCGCCGCGTCGCGGTCGGTGGCGTCGAATTTTTTGCCGTTGAATTCGGCCAGCTCGGCGCGGATGCCGCCGCGTTCGGACAGCCAGGCGTTCTGCTCTTTAACCGTGCGGTCGTTGGCGTCTTCGCCGACGTCGATGAACTTCCGCCAGGCTCCGCCGAGCGTCGCGGCTTGATCGAGCTGCGGGGTGAACAGGCCGGTGACCTTCCAGTACTCGTCGGGCACGAAGGCGTCGATGGCGCGTTCGCGTTCGACGACGAGGCGGGTGGCGACGGACTGGACCCGGCCGGCCGACAGCCCGCCGGCGACCTTCTTCCAGAGCAGCGGGCTGACCTGGTAGCCGACGATGCGGTCGAGGATGCGCCGCGCCTGCTGCGCATCGATCCGGTTGAGTTCCAGCGGCCGAGGGTTGGCGAAGGCGTTCTCGACCTCGGCCTTGGTGATGGCGTTGAACACGACCCGCTTGGCGTCTTCGATCGGGTAGTCCAGCGCGTGGGCGACGTGCCAGGCGATGGCCTCGCCCTCGCGGTCCAGGTCGGTGGCGAACCAGACGTCGGCCGCCTTCTTCGCCGCCCGTTTGAGCTGGTTGACGGTCTTCTCGGAGTCGGCCATCACCTCGTAGGTCGGCTCGAAATCCTTCTCCAAGTCCACCCCCGGAACAGGGGATTTCACACCTTTGGGGTTCCGGGGGGGCAGGTCGCGGATGTGGCCGACGCTGGCCATCACCACGTAGTCGGGCCCGAGGTACTTGTTGATGGTCTTGGCCTTGGTCGGCGACTCGACGATGACCAGGTGTTTGCCCGCGGCGTCGGGCGGCGCGGCGCGGCGTGACCCGCCGGCGGATTCCCGCGGGGCCTTCCGGGGGGCTTTCCGGGTGGTGCTGCGGGTTCGGGTGGACTTCTTTTTCGCCATGGTGCGGGGCTCCGCCAACGCTCGATTCGGACGGAGCGTAGGCCGGTCGGTCGGGGCAACGATACGCCGGCCGGCGACGGCGGGTTCGCCCCCGCCCCCGAAAGCCGGGCCTGGTCCGGACCGCAGTGTTATCGGGCCGGCGGGGGCTTCCCGCTTGAAACCCGGGGCGGAAGGGTCCGTCATCAACACCTTAAGTATATTTTTTGTAATGTTTAATCGTTTTAACGCCACTCGCCTTGCGGCGTTCTCACGGCACGCGGGCCGTGCGCCGGACGGGGGTCCGCGTCAGCTCGAAACCGTCCAGCCGCCAGGCGGGCGGACGAGCCTGGACCTGTTCCGGCAAGCCTTGCGGGTTAGGGTAGGGCGACCAGGTGCCGTCGAACCGCAGCAGCCTGCCGTCCACCTCCCGGAGGATCGGATTCGTCCCCAGCAGGCTTCGCAGCATGTAGAGGTTGACGCCTGCCGGCAGGTCCGAGACCAGCACCTCCCCGCCGTCCGCCACGGCCGGTCGCAGCGCGGCTTCCAGCGACCGCATGTCCCGGTCGACCGACACGAAGTGATCGAACGTGAGCCGGGCCAGGGGGTCCGGCAGCCGGTCCTTGGGCAGGTAGAGCGTGAAGACGAAGCCCAGGACCACCGCCGCCGCCGTGGCGTTCGACAGGGCCCGCGTCCACGGCCGGCCCTCTTGCGCGAGCGACAGCAGCAGCCCGGCCAACAGGCTCATCGACGCGATCACGATCACCAGGTACGTGGGCTTGAGGTAGTAGATCAGGGCGTACAGGGCCAGAAACGGCGCGGTGACCAGCACGACCACGTGGACGACCCGGGACCGGGCGAGCCGGGCTACGATCTGTTTACGGGACTCGGCCCCGATCAGCTGCACGATCAGCAGCGCGGCGACCGGCAGCGCGACGATGCCGAGCCAGACCCCCAGCTTGGCCAGCATCGCGAGATGACGACCGAGCGGCGCGCCGCCGAAGACGGAGTGGCCGCGGAAGGCGTTGCCCATGACCCGGTCCGTGGCGGAGCGGTAGGCCTCGGCACCTCCCGCGAGCTGCATGGTGGTCAGGTAGCCCGCGACCAGGACCGCCGCGACGGCGGCCAGCATCGCCGCGGTGCGGAGGGCCCAGGACCGAACCGAGCCGGCCCACAGCAGCGCGTACAGGCAGGCCGGCGTGAGCAGCACCAGGCTGACGATCCGGGTCAGCGAACACAGGGCCGCCACGAGCAGGATCAAGGCGAACCAGACCCCGCGGGGCGATCGGGCGGTGAGGGTGCCCAGCAGCACCAGCGAGACCGCGTAGAACGCGTCGGTGACGTAGGTCTCAGCGGCCAGCGTGGCGGCGAACACGATCGGGTGGGCCGCGAACAGCAGCCCCGCAAGCACCGCGGGGCGGGATCGGCCGGTGTGGATCAGCAGGATCAGGACGATCAGGGTGGCCGTGGCGACGTGCAGCAACAGGTTGACGAGTTGGTAGGCGTAGGCCGCGCCGACGACCTGGCCGGCGGCCCGGCCCGCGGCGACATACAGCGGGTAGCCCGGCGGGTGGGGCGTGTCGCGCGCGATGTCGTAGCGTTCGAGCGCCAGGCGGAAGTTGGCGGGGTCCACGTCCGTCGCGTGGCCGGGCCAGTGGCCGACGTGCACGAACGAGACCAGGGCCACCACGCAGACCCAGCCGACGACGGCCGGCGTCCGCGGCGGGGCGGGGTGATCGGGCGACGCGTCGGGTCGGTCGGTGTTCATCGCGGCGAAGCGGGGCGGTGCCTGATCGGGCGTTATCGGCCCGCGTCTCCGCGGGCCCACCCGTCTCATCGGCCGCTTCGGGCGTTCACCGTAGGTTGTCGGGGCCGCCCGGCGGGTCCGCGAGCCGGGCCCACGCCGCGTCGGCCGGGTCGTCGGCAGGCATCTCGATCCACCGCACCCCCCGGAAACGCTTGAGCCAGGTCCGCTGCTGCTTGGCGAAGCGGCGGGTCAGGACCTTGGTCCGCTCGCAGGCGTCGTCTAGCGTGCGCACTCGCGCGTCCACCAGGTCGGGGAACCGGTCGGGGAACAGCACGCCGAGCACCTGCTTGTAGCCCAGTGCCGCGGTCGCTTGCGTCCCCGGGAGCAGACGGCCCTCCGCCACGAGGCGGCGCACTTCGTCCGGCAGCGACTCTCCGCGAGGGCACACCGCCGCGGCGAGCGCCGGCTCGACCCGGTCGGGGTGGAACATCGCCCGGACCCGCAGGTTGATCCGCGGGTTGATCGCCTCGGCGGGCCAGCGGAGGCCCAGGAGGTGGAAGCGATTTTTGATGTTTGATTGAGGATTTTGGATCGGGTTTGACTCGGTCCACTGTTGCTGCCATTGGGTGATGGGTCGGCCGGTGAGGTGGTGGACTTCGAGGGCGCGGGTCAGCCGGGGGCGGTCGGCCGGGGCGATGCGGTCGGCGGCGTCGGGGTCGACCGCGGCGAGGCGGGCGTGCAGCGTGGGGCCCGGGACGTCTTGG
>JBCCRT010000124.1:0-8558 GCA_039201235.1 Planctomycetota bacterium | reverse complement strand
GTCATCGCCCGGACGTGGTCGTCCAGCGTGATCCAGCTCATGTACTGATCGCCCGACCCCAGCCGGCCGCCGAGCCCGAGGCGGAACGGCGTGAGCATCTGCCGCAGCGCCCCGCCCTGCGGCCACAGCACGATCCCCGTCCGCAGGTGCGCAACCCGCAGGCCGGCCTCCTCGGCCGGCGCGGTCGCCGCCTCCCAATCTTTGCACACGCCCACCAGGAAGTCGTCCGCGTCCCCAGCCGGGCTGTCTTCGGTTAAGAGCGTATCGCCGCGGTCGCCGTAGTACCCCGTCGCCGAGCCGCTGAGCAGCACCTCGGGACGCTCGGCCTCGGGCAGCCGGGCGAGCTGCTCGCACAGCACCCGCGTCCGGTCCACCCGGCTGCGGCGGATGCGGTCCTTCACCTTGTCGTCCCACCGCTGAAAGATCGGCTCGCCGGCGAGGTGGACCACGACGTCCGCGCCGCGCACCGCGTCGAGGTCGAAGCTCAGCCCGTCCTTGCGGGGCACCGCCCGCACGGCGTGCCCGCCGGTCCGCAGGTACGCCAGCAACGCCGTGCCGATCATGCCCGACGCCCCCGTAACGGCGACGGTAAATTTCCGGCCGCGGGTGATCGAGCCGTGGTCGACCAGGTCGGCCGCCAGCGTCGCGTGGCGGTGGTCGAACATCGCCTCGATCTGTTTCCGCATGAACAGGCCGTAGGCGATCACGCCCAGCGGCCCGGCCGGGAGCTTGAACTCGATCGCGTCGCGCATCAGGCACGCGGTCGGCTCGTTCTCGATGGGCTCGGTGCGGTGGGTGTGGACCCACTTCGGGAACGGTCCCTGGACCTGCCGGTCCTTGAACTGCAGGCCCTCGAGGTAGTCTTCGTGCTCGGCGACCCACCGGCGCGGCCACGGCGCCTTGACCCGCAGCACGACGCGTTGGCCGTCCTTGATCCCGCCATACTCGAGGACCTTCGTGTCGTCCCAGGGCGGGCTGAGGCGCTCGAACGCCCCGGGCTTGGTGTGCCACGCGAACGCCTCGGCCGGGGGCACCGGCAGGCGGGTCGTCTTCTCGAAGGTCCGCTCGAACATGGGCCGCATGGTAGAGCCGCGCGGCGGGGCCGGCATCGGGCAGGCGTATACTCCAGGCATGTCCACGCTGACCCCGGCCCCGCGATCCCTGCCCGCCAGCGTCGCGGGCCGGCGGCTGGTGCCCGAGGTGATGGACGACCCGACGCTCGACCCGCAGCGCCACGCCGACGCCCTCCGCGGCCTGGGGCGGATCAACCGGCTGTCGCGCTCGGCCGACCTGCTCTGGCCGGCGCTGCTCGACGCCGCGAAGCGACAACCCGACCGGCCGCTGCGGGTGCTCGACCTGGCGTGCGGCGGCGGCGACGTGACCATCGCCCTGGCGCGGCGGGCGGAACATCGTTGCGGGAAACTCGGCCTGCCGGGCATGCGGTTCACCGGGCTCGACATCAGCCCGACGGCGCTGGGCTTCGCCCACCAAGCCGCCGAAGAAGCGGGGATCGACGTTGAGCTTCGACCTCTCGACGTCCTGTCCGACCCGCTGCCCGTCGACGCCGACGTCGCGATGAACAGCCTGTTCCTGCACCACCTCACGGCCGAACAGGCGGTGGATGTGCTGCGCAAGATGCGGAACACCGCGGCGACGGTCCTGATCAACGATCTGACCCGCAGCGTGGTCGCCCACGCGGTGACGGTGCTCGGGACCCGGCTGCTGACGCGCAGCGACGTGGTCCACACCGACGGGCCGCGGTCGGTACGGGCGGCGTGGACGCCGGGCGAGCTGCGGGCGTTGGCTGACGGGGCGGGGCTGACCGGGGCCGAGGTGACGCCGCGGTTCCCCTGGCGGATGTTCCTGCGGTGGTCGGCCTCGTGATGTTCGCGGGTGACGCCGAGTTTGTCGATGCCGCCGTGATCGGGGCCGGGCCCGCCGGGGCGATCGCAGCGCTCGGGCTCGCCCGCCGCGGCCGGCGGGTGCTGCTGATCGAGAAGCAGCGTTTCCCCCGGCCGAAGGTCTGCGGGTGTTGCTTGAATGCCAATGCGCTGGCGACCCTGGATCACGCGGGGCTCAGCGGGTTGACGCGAAAACTCGGCGCGGTGCCGCTGGAACACGCCGAGCTCTTCGCCGCCGGGCGACGGGCGCGGCTGCGCCTCCCGGCGGGCGTTTCGCTCTCACGGCCCGCGCTCGACGGGGCGTTGGTCGAGGCGGCGCGGGACGCGGGGGCCGGGTTTCGCGACGGCGTGTCGGCCCGGGTCCGGTCGGGTGACGTGGGGTACACCCTGCGCCTCGGCGACGGCCGAACGGTCGCCGCCCGCGTCGTCGTGGTGGCCGACGGGCTAAGCGGCTCGTCCCTCACCGCCGTGCCGGGCTTCGGGGTGCAGACCCGCCCGGCGTCGCGTGTCGGCTTCGGCGGCATGGCGGCAGAAACGGACCACGCCGATGGACCCGCCGCGGGGACCATCGCGATGGCGTGCGGCCGGGCCGGCTACCTCGGCGCGGTGCGCTTGGAAAACGGCCGGCTCGACTTCGCCGCCGCGATCGACGCCGACGCGCTCAAACACCTCGGCGGGCCCGCCGCGGCGGCGCGGGAGATGCTGCGGCAGGCGGGGCGGGATCACGACGCCTGGCCGCTGGACCGCGTGACCCGCTGGCGGGCGACGCCGGCGATGACGCGTCGCCGCCCCCGGCTGGCCGGGCCGGGGCTTTTCGTCGTCGGCGACGCGGCGGGCTACGTCGAGCCGTTCACGGGTGAGGGCATGGCCTGGGCCCTGGCGGGCGGCCACGCGGTGGCCGGATACGCCGACCGGGCGGTCGCGGGAGACCGCGCCGACCTGGCCGCGGCATGGACCGCCGAGCACCGCCGCCGGGTCCGCCGGCGGCAGGCCGTGTGCCGGGTCGTCGCCGCGACGCTCCGCCGGCCGCGGCTGACCGCCGGCGTCGTCGGGGTGTTGTCGTGCTTCCCCCGTCTCGCGTCACCGGTGACGTCTCGTCTAGCCCGGCCGACACCTCACGGAGCCCTGCCCGCATGACCACCCTGCTCCGGGGCCTCGGCACCGCCCAGCCGCCGCACTCCCTCGACCAGCCCGACCTCGCCGCCGCCGCCGCGCCGTGCTCCTGCGCGACCGACCGGCAACGCAAACTCCTGCCGGCGCTCTACCGCCGCGCCGCCGTCGAGCGTCGCCACAGCGTCGTGGTGAACACCCCCGGAAATCGCAACGGCAACGGCCAGGCGCAACTCCCCGTCCGCGACCGGATGCTGGCCTTCTACCCCCCCGCCGCCGACGCCGACGACCGCGGCCCGGGCCTCGCCGACCGCATGCGACGCTACCCCGAGGAGGCCCTGCCCCTGGCCGCCGACGCCGCCCGCGCCGCCCTCGACGACGCCGGCGTCCCCCCGGAATCCGTCGCCCAACTCGTCACCGTCTCCTGCACCGGCTTCTCCGCTCCGGGGGTCGACCTCGGCCTGCTTCAAACCCTCGGACTGCCCCCAACCACGCAGCGTACTCTTGTCGGCTTCATGGGCTGCCACGGCGCGCTCAACGGCCTGCGCGTCGCCCGCGCCCTGGCCGCCGACCTGCCCCGCGACCAACACGTCCTGCTCGTCTGCGTCGAGCTCTGCACGCTGCACTTCCAGTACGGCTGGGACCCACAGAAGATCGTTGCCAACGCCCTCTTCGCCGACGGCGCCGCCGCGGCGATCTTGTCGAATGTGACCGACACCCGGCCCGACCTCCCCGCGCTGGAGCCGCGGCACCAGGCCTCGGTCGTGCTGCCCGGCTCCGCCGACGCCATGACCTGGCTGATCCGCGACCACGGCTTCGAGATGACGCTCAGCCCCCGCGTCCCCGACCTCGTCCGCCGCCACCTCCGCCCCTGGCTCGAACCCTGGCTCGACTCCCTGGGGATCTCGCTTCCGGGGGTCCGGGGCTGGGCGATCCACCCCGGCGGGCCCCGCGTCGTCACCGCTGTTGAAGAAGCGCTCGGCCTACCCGGTGACGCCGGCGATCCGTCACGCGACGTGCTGCGTCAATGTGGCAACATGTCGTCGCCCACGGTGCTGTTCATCCTCGACCGCCTGCGTCGCGACGCCGTGCCGCGGCCGTGGGTCGCGCTGGCGTTCGGGCCCGGGCTGACGATCGAGGCGGCCGTGTTCGTCTGACCCGAACCGCCGGGGGGGAGGGTTGTCGAAATTCATCTGCGGGTAAGCCGCCGTTCAAATCGACGGCTATGGTCCGGTACACACCCGTCTGACCGGCGCTCGTCGGATCAGCTTCAACTCCCCCCCGCCCCCCTGCTCCGGAGACCCGCCGATGCCCAACATGGAAAACTATTTCGAGTACACCAGCTACCAGTGGGAGGCCGTGTCTCACATCCTGGTGTTCGGCATCGGCGCGACGCTGGCGGGTCTGGTCTACTTCCTCGCCACCGCCCACCTGATCGCCCCGAAGTACCGCATGTCCAGCTACCTCTCGGGCGTGGTCATGGTCTCCGCCGCCTTGATCCTGTTCAACCAGAGCCAGAGCTGGGAGAACAACTTCGTCTACGACGGCGAAGCCAACAAGTACGTCGCCGCCTACGCCGTCGACGGCGCGTTCGGCCAGACGTTCTCCAACGGCTACCGCTACCTCAACTGGGCGATCGACGTCCCGATGCTGCTGATCCAGATCCTGTTCGTCGTGCCGCTGGCGGCCGGCAAACGGGCCTACCCGCTGGCGGTGAACTTCGCGATCTTCGGCACGCTGATGATCGGCTTCTCCTACATCGCGCAGTTCTTCGAGCACGGCTTCAACCCCGAGGCCCGGGACGGCACCGCCATCGCCCTCTTCTGGGTCTTCTACCTGCTCGGCTGGGTCGCCTACCTCGTGATCCTCGTGATGATCTTCAAGGGCGTCTTCGCCGCGATCGACGAACGCCTCTCGCCCCGGGCCGCCAAGGTCACCAAGGGCATCTGGTGGTTGTTCCTGATCTCCTGGACGATCTACGGCTTCGTCATCGCCATCCCCGCGTTCTTCTGGGACGCCTCGGGCAGCGTCTGGCGGCAGTACCTGTTCACCATCGTCGACGTCACCAGCAAGGTGATCTACGGCGCGATGCTCGGCCAGGTCGCCGCGATCCGCTCGGCGGAAGACGGCTTCAAGCCGGCGATGGAGTCGCTGGGCATGGCCACCGACGGCGTCAAATCAGATCCCGACACCTCGGTCTAAAATCACAGCGAGAACCAGAACACCCAACCAAGCCCGCCGCCGGCCCCAGGCGGCGGGCTTTCGTTGGAGTACGTTAGCGCAATAAAAAACGCCGGGCGGGTCGAGCGTCCTTGCTCGCACCGCCCGGCGTTGCGTGGGACCGGCGGTCCATCACCGAGCCCCAAACTCCACGTGCTGACTGAGCCCATCCGTGAGCAGCATCGTGGAATCGGTCGGGTCCTTCCGACCGACGAGGTAGATAAAATAGAGAATCCAAGTCACCTGTCAAGCGTATCTAGAGAATAATTTGGCAAAAAATTGAATCTAAGCCCCTTACTCATCTTCCTATCTCCGTTATCAGACGATAAACTATCTAGTTATTGCCTTTGCTGGATAATCGCCGATCCAGAGCAGATGATTCGGTAAGATTTCGAGCGGGATCAAGCGATCATGGGCACGATTACCCCGGAACAACAGGACGTTCGCAACCGCCGCGGCTCGGCCCTGCGTCGGGCGCGGAAGGCGGCGGGCCTCACCGCCCCGCAGCTCGCCCAGCGGGTCAGCGAGCAGACCCCCGGCAACGCGGTGTCGCACCACGCGCTGTACTCCTACGAACAGGGCAAGGTGCTGCTGTCCCGCGAAGTGGGCCAACGCCTCGCAACCGTACTCCACATCCATCCCGGCCACCTGCTGCTGGGCGACCCCGACTACGACGAGCCCCCGGCCCCCGGAAATCTCGCCTCCACGCCCCCAGACCCGGCGGAAACGGTGTCACAACTTTTGGAGCAGCCGTCGAAACTTCCGAGAGGGCTGATGGCGTTGATAGATAACGCGGCCAGGGCCGCGCAGGCGGGCGCGGTGCTGGTGCGGCTGCTGCGGACGGCCCGGCTGGACCAGGTGGACCACCGGGGTTACGTGCAGGTGTTTCATCTGCTGATGGGCGACTTGGAAGCGGCGCGGGACAGCCGTGCGTGGGCGGCGGTGGCCGAAGCGGGCAACGAGGCGGGTAACGAGGAGCCCTGGCGGCTCACGCAGGCAATGGGATCGGTATACGAGACGACGCGTGACCTGCTGGGCCGGCTGGTGGACCCGCGGGGCGAGACGCCGACGGTGTTCTACGACCGGCTGACCCGGGAGACCGAGACGCTGCAACACGGGCTGCGGGAGATGACCGCGGCGGCGGCGCGGTGCGAGCGGAGTACGGCGGGCTTGGCCGAGTAATAGAAAGCCCACGGACGGCGTCCGTGGGCTTCGTGGGTCGGCAAGCGGGCGACCGGGGTCGAACCGGCAACATTCAGCTTGGAAGGCTGACGCTCTGCCAATTGAGCTACGCCCGCAGAGACGAACATTTTACCGTTGCGAGATATCTCGTGTCACGCTTCCGGGGGGGTCAGTGGTGCGGCTTGAGTAGGCGGTAGAGGCCGATCGCCGAGGCGACGCAGAAGCCCAGGACGGCGGCGGTGCTGAGGTGCGACCGCCCGCCGTCGAGGCTGTCGGCCAGCACGAGAATCGCGGCACCCATGATGATCGCGCCGATCACCAACGCCCACGAGATGCTCTTGCTCGCCTCCTCGAGCTCGTCAGTGATACGGTCGAGCTGATCGATCTGCAGGTTCAGGGTGGTGCGGTTGCGGCGGACCATGCGGAGCAGGTCGTCGATGCGGTGCGGCAGGTGGTCGAGCAGGTCGGCGTAGGCGACGGCGTTGTTGCGGACGCGGCGCTTGAGCGCGAACCAGCTGAAGCGGCGGCGGACGAGGCGGCTGACGTAGGGCCGGACGTGGCCGACGAGGTCGAAGTCGGGCGCGAGCTCGGCGGCGACGCCCTCGATGGTCGTGAGGGCTTTGATGAGGTAGACGATGTCGGCGGGGCAGCGCATGCGGTGCTGGCGCATGACGCCGAAGAACTCGTCGAGCAGCTTGCCCATGCGCAGCGACTCGAGGGTGCCGCCGCGGAAGTGGTCGATAAACCGCCAGGTGTCGCTGCGGAAGCCGCGGTCGTCGACCACGGCGGGGTCGGCGTCGGCGATGCGGACGGCGGTGCGGACGACGCGTTCGAGCTCGCCCTCGATCGTGCCGTGGGTGATCTGGGCCAGCTGCTCGGCGGTGCGGGGGTCGATCGCGCCGACCATGCCGCAGTCGATGAAGGTCAGCCGGCCGGTGTCGATATCGACGAAGAGGTTGCCGGGGTGAGGGTCGGCGTGGAAGAAGCCGAGGTCGAGGCACTGGCGGAACACGGCGTCGGCGGCGTGGGCCACGAGGCGGCCCCGCTGCTCGGCGGTGAGCGTGGCGGGGTCGAGGTCGGCCAGCAGGGTGCCCTCGATGCGTTCTAACGCCAGGACGCGGCGGGTCGAGACCTCGCGGAAGACTTCGGGGAAATCGACCCGCTCGTCGTCGGCGAAGTCGTCGGCCATCCGGCGGGTCGAGTCGGCCTCGATCGTCAGGTCGGTTTCGCGTTCGAGCTGATCGGCGAACTCGTCGATGACGGCCTCGGCGTCGAAGCCGACGTTGCTGAGGTAGCCCGACGCGAGGGAGGCGAGCCAGCGCATGAGCTGGAGGTCGGCGGCGACGACCTCGTCGATGCCGGGTCGGAGGACCTTGAGCACGACGCCGCGGCCGTCGGCGAGGGTGGCGGCGTGGACCTGCGCCATCGAGGCGGCGGCGATGGGCTCGGGGTCGATGTGAGAAAACGCCTCGTCGAAGCGGTCGCCGAGTTCGCGGCGCAGCAGCGCCTCGACGTGTTTTGTCGGGTCGTCGCCGGACCAAGGGGCGGGGGGCACTTCGGCTTGGAGTTTTTTCAGTTCGGTAATAAATTCCGGGGGCACGAGGTCGGGGCGGGTGGAGAGGACCTGGCCGGCCTTGATGAAGGTCGGGCCGAGCTCCTCGACCAGCAGGCGGAGGCGGACGGGTGCGGGCTCGTCGCGGAGGCGTTCGTCGGGCTGGAGGCCGCGGGGCAGGAAGTTGGCCAGCCCGGTGTTGAGCACGACTTCGCCGAAGCCGAACTTGACGAGTTGGCCGACCAGGACGCCGCCGCGCTTGGCCGCGGACAGCGAGGCGGAGCCGGGGAAGTGGGCGAGAGGCATCGCGCCAAGTGTATCGCGGGCCCGCCGCGGCGAGGGTAAACGGGGCCTTGCTATACTGACGGTTGCGGCGTTTTTGCCCACCGCCGCGACGCGACGAGAGGAACCGGCTTATGGCGACCAGCTTCGGGGCCCTGTGCACCGATTTCTACATCAACCACAAGCTCGCGCTGAAGATGGACCTGCCCTCGGAGCGGGAGACCATCCTGCACTTCTTCGACCGGATGCGCAAGAGCCTGCCGGCGATGAACCGCTTCAAGCGCTACGACGGCGAGCTGGCCCTCGAGTCG
>JBCCRT010000123.1:0-8623 GCA_039201235.1 Planctomycetota bacterium | reverse complement strand
GGGCGCGGCTGTGCCCCGGGTGGGGGTGGGGCGGGGCGGCGCGGGGGGGCGTTTTGCTGGCGGCGGGGGCGGCGGCGGCGGTCCCGGCCGGAGCGGCGGCGGCGGCGGGCAACCCAATAAGCGGGGTGTGGGCGTGGGCGTTGGCGGCGACGCTGGCGGCGGCGGGCGGCGGCGGGTCGGCCCTGGCGGGGGTCGCGCGGCGGGCGGCAGACGCGGGGCGGGGCGAAACGCTGTACCTGCGGCTGGCGGCCGAGGCGGCGTTGTGGGCGGCGGGGGTTTGGGCGGCGGTGGCGGTGATCACGGCCGTAGCGGGGTGGGCGCGGCCGCGGGTGCCGGCGCGGCGGCGTAGCCGACACCTGGGCGCGGGTGTTGAGCTGCTGGGTTTCGACCGTGCCGGGGTGATCGGCGGGCTGGTGACGTCGGCCGTGGGCGCGGTGGCGGGGACGCTGCTGCTGCGGTCGGCCGAGCCGATGCAGGTCGTCGGCGGGCTGGCGCTGGGCTTCGGCGGCGCCGCTTTAGTGGGCCACGCAGTGTCGCCCAGCCGGCGGCTGGGGGCGTTCTGGCTGTCGCCGATGCTCACGGCCGTCGGGGGGTACGCCTGGGGCTGGTGGGCGACCGCCGGGCCGGACGGGGGGACGAGCCCCGGCGACGGGGGAGACCCGCTGCTGGCGGCGTTGTACGGCGGGACGCTGCCGGGGTTGGCCGGAGCGCTGCCGGTCCACTACGCCACGGCGGGGCTGCTGGGCGTGGCGTTCGGCGTGGGGGTGGGGCAGCTGATCGAGAAGGCGAAACGCGGAGAGATGTAGCGGCGGCGGGTTGTTTCTATAGTCGGCCGGATGGGTTGGCGTTGGCAGCTGCGGCGGACGGTCGGGGAGCGGGTGATTCCGGGGGTGGGTCCGGGCCGTTCGCGGGACGGCTGGCTGATCCTGCTCGCCGCGGTGATCGGGTCGCTGACGGGGTTGGTGGCGACGGGGTTCGACGTGCTAGTCGAGGGGTCGACCGAGTTGTTTTACGGGCTGGTCGGCGGGCGGCTGCTGCCGGGGCTGCCGGGCGCGGAATTGTGGCTGCTGGTCCTGCTTCCGGGAGCGGGCGGGCTGGCGGTGGGGCTGGTGATGCGGGCGGCGGGCAGGCAGAAGTCGGACCCGGGCATCCCGGACGTGGTCGAGGCGTTGGCCCGGCGGCACGGCGAGGTGCGGGGCCGCAGCGGGATTCTGAAAGCGATCACCTCGTCGCTGACCATCGGCTCGGGCGGCTCGGCCGGCGTTGAGGGGCCGATCATCACCATCGGCTCGTCGCTGGGCTCGTCGATCTGCCGGCTGCTGCGGGTGGCCCGCGAGCACCGGCCCGCCATGCTCGGCTGCGGCGCGGCGGCCGCGACCGCCGCGATCTTCAACGCCCCGATCGCCGGCGTGATCTTCGTACTCGAGATCATCCTCCGCGACTTCTCGCTGCGCACCTTCATCCCCATTGTCGTCGCCAGCGTGTTCGGCACCGCGGTCGCCCAGGCCGTACTCGGGCAGAACGAGGCGGTGTTCTACGTCCCCGAAGCGGTCCGGCTGGGCTACACCTTCAACATCATCGAGATCGGGCACTACGCCGTGCTCGGCGTGCTGTGCGGGCTGCTGGGCGCAGCGTTCATCCGCACGCTGCGGGTCAGCGAAAAGCTGTGGACCAAGCTGCCGCTGCCGTTCTGGTGCAAGCCGGCGCTCGGCGGGGTCGCCCTCGGGCTGCTGGGCGTGGGGTTCTACCTGCTGGGCTTCGGCGACGGGCCCGTTGTCGGGCACAACCCCCCCACCTTCTTCGGCAACGGCTACCCGGTCATCGAGGCCCTGCTCAACCCCGACTCTTACGCCCCCGGAATCTCCGAGAGCGAGGGCACGCTGCGGGAAGCCTCGATCGCGCTGCTCGGGCTCACGCTCCTGCTGAAGCTCGTCGGCA
Source organism: Planctomycetota bacterium (assembly GCA_039201235.1). Taxonomy (GTDB): domain Bacteria; phylum Planctomycetota; class Phycisphaerae; order Phycisphaerales; family Phycisphaeraceae; genus Algisphaera. Next base: position 6,685 of record JBCCRT010000123.1, on the reverse strand, counting down.
CGTCGCTGACCCTCGGCTCGGGCGGTTCCGGCGGCGTGATCGCGCCGAGCCTGCTGCTGGGCGCAACCCTCGGCGGGGGCTTCGCCCTGCTCTGCGAGTCGGCCGGCCTGTTTCCGGGGGCGACGCCCGCGACCTTCGCGCTCGCCGGCATGGCCGGGGTCATCGCCGCCGTGGCGCACTGCCCGCTGACCGCGTTCCTGCTGGTCTTCGAGATCACCGCCGACTACCAGGTCATCCTGCCGGTCATGCTCGTGTCGATCCTCGCCACGTCGGTCGCGCAGCTGATCTTCCGCGACTCGATCTACGCCCAGTGGCTCCGCGACCGCGGGATCAAGATGGGCACCTACTCCGACCTGACGCTGCTGCGGCGGATGACGTGTCACGACGTGCCGCTGACCCCGGCCGTGATGGTCCACGCCGAGGACCCCGCCGCCCGGCTGATCGAGCTGGCGGACGACTACGCCGTGGTCGACTACGTCGTGACCGACGACGCCGGCCGCTACGCCGGTATGGTCGTGGGCCAGGACGTGCGGGCGACGCTGGTGCAGCGCGAGGCGATCCCGCTGATGATCGTCGCCGAGCTGACGCGGACCCACCTGCCGACGGTGAGCCCGCAGCAGACGCTGGACGTGGTGCTCGAGCAGTTCGCCCGTCACGACGTGTCGAGCCTGGCGGTCGTGGACGCGAACGACCGGGTCAAGGGCGTGATCACAAGGTCGCGGCTGATGCGGCAGTACCAGCAGGCGCTCAGCACGCGGGGATGAAGCGATTTCGGATTGGAGATTTTTGGATTTCGGAAGACTCAAGGCCAATATCATCTTCAACGGTGAGAGTGTTTCGATCCGATATCCGAAATCCCCAATCCGAAATCACTTCCGCCACGCCGACCGCCTCCACGGCCGTAAAGCGTTCTCCGCGGTGTACGACGCCAAGGCCCGCAAGGCGTCTGGGCCGCTGCTGGTGTTCACGAAGGCCAACGACGCCGGGCGTCACCGCCTGGGGCTCAGCGTGTCGCGCCGCGTCGGCCGGGCCGTGGTTCGTAGCCGGGTCAAGCGTATGGTCCGCGAGGCGTTCCGCCTGCACCGCCACGGCTGGCCCGGCAACTACGACCTGGTCGTCGTCGTCCGTCCTCACGAGCCCATGGCCCTGGAGGATTACGTCCGCCACCTGACCGAGGCCGTCGCCGCGGGGCATCGGTTGTGGGCCAGGCGTGCGACGCGAAAGGATGAGGCGTGAACGCCGAGGGCGACCGATAGACTAGAGGCATGAAGAAGTGGCTCGAACCGGTCTTCGCCGCCACGCGGCGGTTGTTCACCCAGCCGCTCGGCGAGCTGAACCGCTGGCAGCTCACCGCGCGCTACGCCGTGGGCGTGGTCCGCTACGGGGCGCACGAGCTGAAAGAGGACCGCGCGGCACAGATGGCCGCCGCGCTGACCTACCGCACGATCTTCAGCTTGATCCCGTTGTTCGTACTGTCGCTGCTGGTGTTCAACGCCTTCGGCGGCTTCTCGGGCGTCGGCAGCAACCTGCGCGAGACGATCTACGACTATCTCGGGCTCGACGTGATCGCGATCGAGTCGAGCGAGGGCGACGGGCCGGTCGCGCAGGTCACCGAGGCGGTGGAGCAGGCGGCCGAGCCCGACGAGACCGTCGACGGCGAGCCGCCCGCCGAAAACCGGGCCGAGACCCGGGCCCGCGTCGATGAGCTGCTGACCGAGCTGCAGGAGCAGGTCGCCTCGGTCGACTTCACCAGCATCGGGCTGGTCGGTCTCGGCCTGCTGATCTGGGCGGGGCTGAGCCTGGTCGTGTCGCTGGAGAACTGCCTGAACCGGGTGGTGCACGCGCCGTCGGGTCGGCCGTGGCACCTGAGGATTTCGATCTACTGGGCGACGATCACGCTCGGGCCGGTGCTGATCGCGCTGAGTTTTTACCTGACGAACAAGCTGCTCGAAACGGGGCGGGAGCTCGACGCCTTCGGCATCACGGGCTGGGTCATCGGCGTCTTCACGCCGTTCGCGTCGCTGGCGACGACGTGGCTGCTGCTGCTGCTGATCTACACGCTGCTGCCCAACGCGAAGGTGCAGATCAAAGCGGCCCTGATCGGCGCGCTGGTCGCAGCGATCCTCTGGGAGGCGAGCAAGTGGGGCTTCCGGCTGTACGTCCGCCGGGCGGTCGGCTATTCGGCGCTCTACGGCTCGCTGGGGCTGGTGCCGCTGTTCCTGTTGTGGCTGTACGTCACCTGGCTGGTCATCCTGTTCGGGCTCGAAATCAGCTACGTCGCGCAGACGGTGCGGAGCACCAGGTACCTGCGCAACCGCGGGGCGACACGTGACGCCGAGGGGCTGGTCGATCTGCGATCGGTGCTGGCGGTCGCGGCACGGCTGGGTCAAGCGTTTGACCGGGGCGACGCGGTGACGGCCGGCGAGTTGGCGAGCGACACCGCCCTGCCCCCGGAAGCGATCGCGCGGATGCTCTCGGCGATGACGGAGGCGGAGCTGGCCCACGAGGTCGGCGGCGACGACGACGGGCCCGGCGGGTTCATGCTGTCGCGTCCGGCCGAGCAGATCGCGGCGACCCGGCTCGTGGAAGTCACCCGCCACGCCGCGGCGGCCGCGGAGTCATCGACTCGCCCCGGCGACGTCTGGCGGTCGCTCGGCGAGGCCGAGGCCGGCGTGCTGGAGGGCCTGACCCTGCGGGACCTGGTCCGGCAGATCGCCGCGGCCGACGGAGATGCCGACGCCGATGAAGAAGCCGGCGGCGTCTTCGCGGAACGTGATGATGAGGTGCTACCCGCGGGCCGGGTCGAGCCGGCCGGCTGACCCCCGCGCCGCCTCGAACGATCGGCGGTTGTCGTAGCGTTGCGCGATCGGCATGCGCCGGCCGAAGCCGAAGGCCCGGCCCGTGATCTTTAACCCCGGCGCGGCCTGCCGACGCTTGTACTCGTTGAGGTCGATCAGCCGGACGATCCGCAGCACCAACTCGCTGTCGTAGCCGGTCTGCTCGATGATGGCGGCGGCCGAGTCTTCGCGTTCGATGTAGCGCTCGATGATGTCGTCGAGCACGTCGTACGGCGGCAGCGAGTCGGTGTCCTTCTGGTCGGGCCGGAGCTCGGCGGAGGGCGGCTTGGTGATCGTGTTGACGGGGATGACCTCGCCGCCCCGCTCGCGCTTCAGCGGGCAGGCGTCGGTGTTCATCCACTCGGCCAGTTGAAATACCATCGTCTTGGGCACGTCGGTCAGCACGTTGAAGCCGCCGTTCATGTCGCCGTAGAGCGTGCAGTAGCCCACGGCGATCTCGCTCTTGTTGCCGGTGGTCAGCAGCAGGCTGCCGAACTTGTTGCTCAGCGCCATCATCACCGTGCCGCGGAGCCGCGACTGGAGGTTTTCTTCGGTGACGCCCGGCTCGGTGCCGGCGAAGAGGTCGGCGAGCATGGACTCGGTCGCGGCGTGGGCCGGCTCGATGGGCACGAGGTCGAAGCGGATGCCGAGGTTGTCGGCGAGTTGACGGGCGTCGCCGACCGAGCCATCGGAGCTGTAGCGGCTGGGCATCCCGAAGCCGCGGACGTTCTCGAGGCCGAGGGCCGCGACCGCGACCGCCGCGGAGACGGCCGAGTCGATCCCGCCGGAGAGCCCGAGGACGACCGATTGGAAGCCGCACTTGCGGCAGTAGTCGCGGAGGCCGAGGACCAACGCGCCGTAGCATTCCTCCATGACGCTCAACGCCCGGGGGCGGCCGCCCCCGGGCTTTATCTCGTCGAGGTCCACCACCAACAGGTCCTCGTCGAAAGCCGCGGCCTCCGCCAACAAGGTGCCGTCCGCGCCGAACACACACGACCGGCCGTCGAAGACCAGCTCGTCGTTGCCGCCGACCTGGTTGCAGTAGACCAGCGGCAGGCCGTGCTTCGCCGCGACGTGAGCCATCAGCTTCAGCCGGAACCCGTGCTTGCGGACGACGAACGGCGAGGCGGAGCAGTTGACGAACAGCTCCGCCCCCAACGCCGCGAGCCCGTCGATCGGGTTGTCGTGGTACAGCCGGCGGCTGAACATCTCCCGCTCGTTCCACAGGTCCTCGCAGACGCTGATGCCGAGTTTCGTACCGGTGATTTCGGTGAGGTCGAGCTTCGGGCCGGGCTCGAAGTAACGGTGCTCGTCGAAGACGTCGTAGGTCGGCAGCAGGCTCTTGACGTGGCGGTGGAGCACCCGGCCGTCGGCGCACACGGCCGCGGCGTTGTATAGCGATCGGCCGTCCTCCGGTGAGTCGGCGGGCCAGGGCGTGCCCACGATCGCCGCGATCCCGACGCAGCCCTCGGCGATCGACTCGACCGCCGTGACACACTCGGCCACCACCGCGGGCTTGAGCAGCAGGTCCTTCGGCGGGTAGCCGATCACCGCCAGCTCGGGGAACACGACCAGCTCGGCTCCGGAGTCGCGGGCCCGGCCGATGTTGCGTCGGATCTTCTCGGCGTTGCCGACGATGTCGCCGATGGTCGGGTTGATCTGCGCAAGGGCGATCTTCATCGCCGAAGTCTACGGCGAAGCGCGGCGGGCGGCCTCGCGCACCGGCTTTACGGGGACGGCATTCGGGGCACCGAGAGGGCGATGTCGCCGTCGCGGAAATCGTGGCGGCCCCCGTCGTCGGTGAGGTTCGTGCCCACGCTGTAAAGCAGGTAGCCGCCGTCCCGACGCTGGTACCGCAGGGAGTTTTTCCCGAGCGGGTCGGCCGGGACCGCGTGCAGGTACGCGGGGGTCAGGGACTGGAGCAGTGGGGGGTATCGGCCGTGGTCGATCCGGTAGGCCGCGAGGGCCAGGGCGACGGGTTCGAGGGCGGCCTGGGCCTGCGACTGCCGCTCGGTGCGGACCGCGGCGATCAACGACGGGCAGAAGAGGCCCAGCAGCAGGTCGGCCGTGGCGTCGGCGATCGGGCCGGGGTCGGCCCCGTCGGGGATGCCGGTATGTCCTATCGCGATCAGGCCCGAAATATTCTGCCGGGATCGTTCACGCAGCCGGTCGATCGCGGCCTCGGCATGTTCCTGCCGAGCCGCGAACTCGGCGTAGTCGGCGGGCAGGTCGCCGAACCAACGATCCCAGGCGGTGTTGATCCGCCGCAGCGCACGATTCAGCTTGAAATCCGGATCGGAGATCAAACCGGTGATCGGGTCGGGGCCCGGGTCGTTGACGAAGAAAGCCGTGGGTTCTTCGTGCCGGCTTAGGGACTGCATCATGCGGAACATATCGAGCACCCGGACCCGGCCACGCGACGCCTGGGTCATGAGGTCCAGGCTGGCCACACGCTCGGCCCGCTGCATGACCTCCGCCATCCCGACGCCTTCCGGCAGGTCGTCGAGGACTTCACGCATCTCAGCGACGTGCGCGGCGGTCAGGCCGGGCTGGGACACGATGACGGTGAAGGCGTCGTGCGACAGCGACTGGATCGAGAGGCCCACGAGGTTGCTGATCAGGATCGGCTCGCGCTGCTGCAGGCGGGACAGCCGTTTCATCGCGGCCCAGTCGGCGATCGCGGCGTCGAGATCGTCTCGGCCCAGGTGTCGCCTCACCCGCATGTCGAGGGATCGGGCGATGTCGCGGTGGGTCCCCAGGTGGGGCAGAAGCACCTCGATCACGACCGCTTCGGGGTGGGGACGGACCAGCGGGGCGAAATAGGCCGTCCGACGGGTCGCCTCGACGATCGCGTCGAGCGGGGCCCGGATCGAATCCAGCCACCGGGCGACCTCGGGCAGGTCGTCGTCGGTCCACGGAGCCGCGGCGGCCCGCTCGGCCATGGCGTCGGCGGTGCCGGGCGGGGGCGGAGGCGGCTCGTCGTCTGGTCCTGCGTTGTCCCAGTCGAACGGCGGAGCCGAGGGCAGGCCGAGGGCGTTGGCGTGGTCGTAGAACGTCCTGAACCGGGGGCGATCTTCCGCGGCCGGTGCTGCGCCTAAGGCGGCGTAGAGGGCGGGGACGTGGCCCTCGCTCCAGTCGGCGGTCTCGAGGTGATCGAGCACGCCCAGGAAGGCGTTGTCCCGGGGCTCGGCGTCGGCGTCGCCGAAGGCGGCGTTGAGCGCTGCGACGTAGTCCACATAGCCCTCGTCGTCGAGCGGCCCCTGGTAATAGGTCGTCTGCGGGCCGACCGTCGGCGGGCCGGCCATCGCCAACGCGGGGGCGGCCAACGCACCCACCACCCCCAGACTGTTCCTGAGCATGAGGAGCCTCCCGAAAGATCAGTGCGACCCCGAACATACACGGACCGACGCCGGGCGACAAAAAAACAACCCCACACGTGGTGCGGGGCTGTGTGTGGTTCTGTGTTGTTTGGGGAGTTTCCGGGGAAGGATCCCTGACAAGTGAACAGTTGGGGAAACGTGCCTTTGGCGACACGTTGCCGTGCCGCTATCCCCCCCCGGAAGTTGCCACGACAAAGGTGGGCAATTCCGAGTGTTCCAGCGTGCTGAAACAAGGGGGACGAGGGTGTGTTGACTTTCGTAGCGTGGTTCGCACCACACCCCGGAGGTTGGATCGAGACTCGGCATGAGCCTCGAAAATTCCGGGGGAACTACGTCTAAGGAAATCCCTTAGAAAGGAGGTGATCCAGCCGCAGGTTCCCCTACGGCTACCTTGTTACGACTTCGTCCCAGTCACCGAGCTTGCCGTAGGCACCACTGAGTTGTGGCGACTTCGGGCACTCCCGGCTC
>JBCCRT010000122.1:0-8651 GCA_039201235.1 Planctomycetota bacterium | reverse complement strand
GCCGGTGGCGGACGCGGGGGCCATGACGATCTCGTCGCAGGCCGAGGCGATCATGATGCCGGCCGAGTACGCCTTGTTGTTGACCCAGGCGACGGTCGGCACGGGCACGCGGGTCGGGTCCTTGAGGTACTTGGCGATGTCCAGCGCGGCGGTGACCACGCCGCCGTAGGTGTCGATCTCGAGGACGATGACGCTCGCGCCGTTGTTCACGGCCCGGTCGACGCGGCGTTGCAGGCTCTCGTAGGTGAAGTCGTAGATCACCCCGCGGACGGGGATGACGGCAACGTTGGCGCCCGACGGCAGCGACGAGACGCGGGGCCGGGTCGGGGCGGTGCTCGGCCCAGCGGACGGCGCGTCGGCTTCCGGGGCTTCCGGGGCAGACGTATCCGGCGGTTCGGGAGTCTGCCCTTCTTCCGGGGGCGGGGGTGGGGCTTGCCCGGCGAGGAACGCCAGGGCGATCAGCAGCAGGCCGGCTCGACGCAGCGTCAGGTTCATCGCGTCGCAAGTATAGGTCGCGCCGGGTTTCGCCGGTTTGCCCGGCCGACGGGGCAGGGTTAAAACACCCGGCCCGCCGTCCGCCGCAACCCCGACCCGGAGAACCCGATGCCCGCCCCCCTACGCGTCACCGTCTGGCACGAACACCGCCACGACAACCCCGACGGCCCGAAGCCCAACAAAACCGCCATCGAGCTCTACCCCGAGGGCATGCACGGCGCGGTGAAGTCCGCGATCGAGCAGCACCACCCGGCCGGTCGCGTCGAGGTCACCCTGGCCACGCTCGACCAGGACGCCGACCACGGCCTGTCCGACGAGCTCTTGGCGAATACCGACGTGATGACCTGGTGGGGCCACTGCGCCCACGGCGAGGTGCAGGACGCGTGGGCCCAGAAGGTCGCCCAGCGGGTGCGCGAGGGCATGGGCCTGGTCGTGCTGCACTCGGGCCATTACAGCAAGGTGTTCAAGTTGTTGATGGGCACCAACGGCCACCTCCGCTGGCGCGAGGCGGCCGAGCGGGAGCGCCTCTGGGTGCTGAGCCCGGGGCATCCCATCACGGCCGGGCTCGCCAAGGACTACATCGAGCTCGACCAGACCGAGATGTACGGCGAGCACTTCGACATCCCCACGCCCGACGAGCTGGTCTTTGTCAGCTGGTTCGAGGGCGGCGAGGTCTTCCGCTCGGGCTGCGTGTGGAAACGCGGGGCGGGCAAGGTGTTCTACTTCCGCCCCGGGCACGAGACGTTCCCGATCTACCACGACGCCGAGGTCCGCCGCGTGATCGCTAACGGCGTGAAGTACGTCGCGCCACCGCAGGGGCTGAGCCCGCCGATCGCCGTGACGTGGCAGGACCCAGCCCGGGAGTACGGCGGCGACGGGAAGGAAGGCGTCGTGCCGTACCGCGACGGCTCGCCGAACATCAAAAACCCGCCGTCGCCGATCGTCGGCGAGCACGCGGTGGACGCGTCGCTGCACGATCATTGAGTCGTTTGTCGGGTAGCGGGCGAAATCATTCGCCCGACGGGCGGACGAGTCCGCCCGCTACCCGGCGGGGTCTGCCGGCTGCGTCATGCAGAGGCAGTGCAGGTTGCCCAGGCCCACGAGCAGGTGCTCGCTGCGGACGGGAACGACCGAGTGGGTCGGTAGCGCGTCGTCGAGTAAGCGGCACGCCGTGTCGTCGGCGGGTTGGCCGAAGGCGGGGACGAAGAGCCGGCCGTTGAGCATCACAAAGTTGGCGTAGCTCGCCGGCAGGGCGGTGCGGGCCGCGGGGCCGAAGCGGTCGGCGGGGAAGTCGTAAATGATCGGCTCGGGACGGGGCAGTTCGAGCACCTCGCGGCCCGCGGCCCGCAGCGGCGCGGGGTCGACGCCGGGGTGGACCGCGACGAGCCCGGGGGCGAGGAACCGCGCGGCGTTGTCGACGTGGCCGTCCGTGTCGTCCCCCGGAAGCAAGTCGCCCGGTAGGGTGAGCCAGACCGTGAGGTCGATGCCCAGCGTCTCGGCGAAGCGTCGTTCCAACGTGTCGCGGTCGGCGTGGACGCCGCGGGCCGCGTCGAGCAGGCAGTTGGTGGTGGTCAGCAGCGTGCCCCGGCCATCGGTGTCGATCGCCCCGCCCTCGAGCACGTGGCCGTGACGGACGTGTGGCAGGCGTAAGGCTACGGCGAGCCGGCCCGCCGCGGCGTCGTCGAGATCGCGGGTCTCGTATTTTTTACCCCAGCCGTCGAAGCGGAAGTCGTGGACCACGAGCCGGGGCTCGGGTTGGGTCTCCCAGACGAACAACGGCCCGTAGTCGCGGACCCAGGCGTCGTTGGTGACGATGCCCAGGTCTTCGAGCCGGCGGACGGGGGCGGCCTCGGCCATCGCGTCGCACCACGCGGCGTGCTGGTCCTGCGCTTCGGTGAGGCAGCCGGGCCAGGTCTCGGGGTTGTGCGGGGTGGCGACCCACACCGCCGCGGCGGGCTCCCACTCGGCGGGCCAGCGGCGGATTTTCGGTTCGGGCGCGGGGTTCCGGGGGTGACGCATGGCTTTTCTCCGACCCCGCCGGGCGAGCCTAGCAGAGAAGCCAGCCGTTACACTGCCCGGCCGTGGGTCCGCGGTGGACCCGCGTTTTTTTATGCCCCCCGGAAGCTCAACCCCACGGCTCTTGGTTGACGCCGAGTCGTGGCCGGCTCCCGGTGGGCCTCATGAGGAGCTGTTTCCATGGCAGAGAACGAATCCCAGACCACGATCATCGGCGCCGACTCGTACTTCAAGGGCGAGATGAGTTTCGAGCGGACCGCGAAGATCGTCGGCCGGTTCGACGGCAAGATCTCGGGCAAGGGCGAGCTGCAGGTCGCCCAGTCCGCCACCTGCAAGGCCGACATCGAGTCCGCGGTCGCCAACGTCGACGGCACGATCGAGGGCAACATCACCGCCCAGGACGCGGTGAAGCTGACCGCCAACGGCAAGGTCAAGGGCGACATCACCGCAACCAAGATGACGATGGCCGAGGGCGCGTCGTTCTACGGCATGTGCGCCGTCGGGCCCGACGCGGCGAAGTCGGCAAGCTCGTCGTCGGGCGGCTCGGGCTCCGGTGGCGGTTCGGCTTCCGGAGGTTCCGGGGGCGGGCAGCAGCCTCCGAAGAAGTAAGCCAGGCCGGCCGGGGCGTGCGGCGCGGCGGTGAGCCGCTGCGCGCGGGTTGTGCGCGCCCACCTCGGCCTCGGCTTGCGTGGTTGTGACGTGACGTCATGCGCGGTCTCCCGCGCGTGCCCGATACCCGATCCCTGTTCCCTGCCCCCGCATGGCCCGGAGTCTGCCCCCCAAGACGGTGCGGTGTTACCACTGCGGCCACCGATTTGAAGTCGGTGGGCGGGCCCAGTCCACGTCCTGCCCGGGGTGCAACAAGGCGGTGATGGTCGCCGACCAGGTCATCGACAAGCAGCGGGGCCCGATCCGCGAGCTCAAGACCTGCGGGAAGATCGTGGTCAAGAAGCGTGGCCGGCTGATCTGCCACCACGTCGTGGCGCACGACGGGCTGACCTGCGACGGCATCCTCGACGCCAAGACGGTGGAGAGCCGGACGCGGGTGACGCTGGGCAAGAAATCGAACTTCAAGGGCGACCTCACCGCCCCGGCCGTCGAGATCGCCGAGGGCGCGGTTATCCAGGCCAGCCGGTTCGCCATCGGCCCGCCCCCGGAAGAAGATTCGGGGTCTGAGACACCTGATAAGGCAAAGATGGACGACGCGTGACGCCCGAGCACAAAAAAAAGAAGCCCCCGCCGAGGACGGGGGCTCCCGGTGTCTTGCGGGATGTCGAGTGGACCCGTGTCAGGCGAGGTCCTGCGCCAGCGCTTCGACCGCGGCGTCGATCTTCTCGGGGGTCTCGTACGTGCCGGCCTCGATCTGGGCCCGGACCTGGGCGACCAGGCCCTCGCGGACTTCGGGCAGGCCCTTGACGAGCTTAGAGAGGGCGCGGGCGGTGTCGGAGAGCTCGAGGCGGTCGGCAGCCCGGCCCGGCTCGGCGGCGGGCTCGGCCGCAGACAGCCGGCCTTTGGCGGTGTAGGTCGAGGCGGGGGCGGTGAAGCGGTGCAGGGGGGCGATGTCACTCATGGCGGCGGACTCCTTTCCCAGACGGCGGCCGAATCCCGGTCCGACACACGGACCCAACGTGGGGGTGTGTCGCGAAGTCAGGCCAACGAACGGGCTTTCTTGGCTGGCATTCCTATCGCCAAGCTCCGATCAACGACTTGAACATATCGCACCTGCACGTATTGTACAGTAAATCGAATATTTTCAGTTATTTAAAAAATAAATCCTGATAAACTCCGAACCCCAGGTCCGCTAATCGACCCACGATCACTACTGGCGGCGGCGTAGCAAACCGAGGTCATTCAATGGGTTAACACCTTGCATCGGACGTGTTTGGTGTACCCAAACATTATGCGAAAAAAAGTGAAAAAAATTTTAAGTTATCGGGCCTGAATTCCCTTGACAGACCGGGCAAGCTGGGCGGATTGGGCGTTAAGGGCCACGTCGTGAACCCGGAACACCGCCACGCCCGCCGTTACGCCCCACGCGGTGGTCGCCGCGGTGCCCCCCGCGGGGTCCGGCTCGACCCGGCCGGCGGGGTCGCCCGCCAGTTTCGCCAGGAAGCTCTTGCGGCTCGCGCCCAGCATGACGCCCGCCGCCCCCGCCGCGCGGGCCGACGCCACCAGGTCGGGCAGCGCCGCGAGCAGACGCAGGTTGTGCTCCACCGTCTTGCCGAAGCCGATCCCCGGGTCCAGCAGCACCGCGCCCGCCGGCACCCCTGCGGCTTGGGCCGCCTCCAACCGTTCTTCTAAAAACGACGCGACCTCCGCAACCACGTCGCCGTAGCTCGGGTCCCGCTGCATCGTCGCCGGCTCGCCCCGCATGTGCATCAGCACCACCGCCGCCCCCCGCGCCGCCGCCAGCGGCAGCAGGCCCGGGTCCTCCCGCCCGGCGCTGATGTCGTTGACCACCGCCGCCCCCGCGTCCAGCGCCGCGGCCGCCACCGCCGCCCGCGTCGTGTCGATGCTAATCGCCACCGTGTTGTGCCCCGCGTCGTCCAGCGCCGCCCGCAGCGCCGCGACCACCCCGGCCGTGCGCCGCACCTGCTCGTCGGCGTCGACCCGGTCCGCCCCGGGCCGCGACGACTCGCCGCCGACGTCGATCAGGTCCGCCCCCTCGGCCGCCATCGCCAGCCCGCGGGCCACCGCCGCCGCCTCGGTGTCGTAACGCCCGCCGTCGGAGAAGCTGTCGGGCGTGACGTTGAGCACCCCCATGATCCGCGGCCGGTCCAGCGTCATCACCGCCCCCCCCGGAAGTAGCAACGCCCGCGGTTTGTTGTCCGTGTTGGTTTCGCTCACCGCCTCACACCTTGATCTTGCCCCAGTCGCTCCGCAGGAACCGGGCCGTGAACACCACGCCGCGGACCAGCAGCTCGCCGCACAGGGCGTACCACACGCCCAACAGCCCGAGCTCGAACTCGACGCCCAGCACCCACACCGCCGGCAGGCGGACCAGCCACGTCGACGCGTTGGACAGGATCATCGGCCCGCGGGTGTCGCCCGCCCCCCGCATCGCTTCGCTGAGCACGAGGTAGCTGCCGAAGCCGACCTGGATGAACCCGCACAGCCGCACCAGCGGCGGGCTCTGCGCCAGCAGCGTCGGCTGGTCGGTCATCAGCCGCGCCCAGGCCTCGGGGAACAGCACGAACGTCACGCCCACGAGCGTCATCAGCCCGGCCCCGACCGCCCAGCAGTAGGCCGTCGCCCGCCGCGCCGCCGCGACGCTGCCGGCCCCGAGGTACTGGCCCGCCAGCGTCGCCGCCGCCACCCCGAACGCCATCCCCGGCAGGAAGCTGATCGCCTCGATCCGGATCGCGATGATGTGCGCTCCCTGCAACGCCGCGCCGTCGCCGCCCAGGTCGTTCACGGCGATGAAGCCCACGACCATGATCACGCCAAAGTTGCCCAGCCAGTGGCCGAAGCGGTCCACGAGGTTCGGCAGCGCGACCCGCACGATCCGCCGCAGCGTGTGGGTGTGCGGCCGCAGGCGTTTGGCCCGCAGACGGATCGGCCCGCCGGGGCGGCGCAGCACCCACACCGTGGCCAACGCCCCGACGACCCAGGCGATCACCGTCCCGGTGGCGATGCCCGTGACCCCCATGTCGAACCGGCTCACCAATGTGAGGGTCAGCGCGACGTTGACCGCGTTGACCCCGAGCATGACCCAGAACGGGCTCTTCGTGTCGCCCGCCCCGGAGAGCGCCATGCCCCCGACGAACAGCACCGCCGCCGCCGGCGTCGCCGCCGAGAGGATCCGCAGATACTCCGTGCTCTGCGCCAGGCTCGGCCCCGACAGCCCCGCCGCCCGCCCGATCGGCTCGGCCAACGCGTAGACCGCCGCCCCCACCACCACACCCCACGCCACTCCCAGCACCAACGCTTGACCCAGCCCCGCGTTCGCCAGCCCCGGCTTGCCGCCGCCCACCGCCCGGGCGATCAGCGCCAGCCCGCCCGTGCCCACCGACATGATCAGCAGCCCCAGCAGCCAGCCGATGTACGCCGCCACCGCGATCGCGTTGGTCGCCTCGACCGACAGCCGGCCCGCCACGGCCGTGTCCACCGCCGAGACCATCCAGTTCAACAACTGCTGCAGAAACGGCCACACCGCCAGCACGAACACCTGCCGCGGCAGCGACAGCCCCGCCAGCTTCCCCCCGAGTTGTGGCGGGGAATCATTGGTCTCTACCGGACGTCCTGCGGGTGATCTTTTGGTCCGCTGCGGGTTGGCACTTGTGGTTGTGGATGTTGAGATTATTGATCCAGGAAAAGGTCGGGTGGACACGAGATAATCTAGGTTTCTTCGACTTGCTAGACTATGACCGATCAGACCAAAAGGATTCTAGAATAGTTTGATAGGATAGTGTTAGCAGGTTTTGTCATGGAAACCGAATCGTTCACGGCTTCAAGTCCGGGGCGGCTGGAAGCGACTATGTTCGCCGAGCGGTACGCGACGGAACAAGGCTGGGACGTCCGCGAAGTGCCGGGTTACGGCTTCGTGCCAGACCCACTTCCGCCTAGCTTTGATCCCGGCGAATGGCTGAGCGAACTATACCCCGCCATTGTGGCGGCCGAGCGGGCATTGAGCTTGTTGGAAGGCACGGCTCGTCGGTTGAACAATCCGCATTTATTGACCGGGGTATTTGCCCAACGGGAGGCTATCTTATCGTCCGCCATCGAAAACACTTTCGCCTCGGCCGAAGACCTGGCCTTGCTCGATCTCTCGCCCGCCGACCTCGCTGACCGCAATGCGGCTCAGGAGGTTGCAAATTACCTCCGGGCTTTGAACTACGGGTTGAAATCTAAACTCCCTGTTTGTCTCCGGCTGGTTCGTCAACTGCACCGCGAGCTATTGAGCGGCGTCGCACGTCAAGGAGTTCAGCCGGGCGAATTCCGCCGTACCCAAAACGCGATCGGCGCGACGCATTCGTTCGGCGACGCTAAGTTCGTACCGCCTCCGCCGAGACACGTCGAGTCGCAACTCCGAGACCTGGAGACGTATCTTCATCGAGAGGATGCGTCACTGCCCCGGCTGGTGCGCTTCGCCCTCATCCACTATCAGTTTGAAACGATACACCCGTTCTTGGATGGGAACGGTAGGGTCGGACGTTTGCTAATCACGCTGCTGCTGTGCGAACAGGGACAGCTCACGAAGCCACTCGTTTATGTGAGCGGTTTTTTCGAAAAACGTCGGTCCGAGTATTACGAACGTTTGCTTCGGGTCAGCACCAACGGCGAGTGGGTCGCTTGGATCGCGTTTTTCCTCGAAGCGATTGCCAGCCAGTCGCAAGACGCAGTGCAACGCGCGGACCGGTTGTTGGATTTACAGGAGGAAATGAAAACGGCCGTGACGCAGAAGCAGGCGTCCAGTCTTCTTCCGATCCTTGTTGATGCGCTGTTTTCTTATCCCTACGTCACGGCTAGCCGCGTGGAATCGCTTTGCGACTGTTCGACCCAGACGGCGTGGAGCCTTATCCGTCGTCTGGTTGAGAAAGGAATTTTGCGTGAGATCACCCAACGAGCCCGCAACAAGGTTTTTGAAGCAAGCCGTATCACCGATCTGATCATGAATTGACCCGGTAGTCCAGCAGCACGTCCCCGCCCAGACGGGTGACGTCGACGAGTTCGCAGGCAATCGCCTCGTCCATCCGGCCGCACGTCAGGCCCCGCACCGCGGGCGTCGCGGCGTCGTCGCCGACGAGCTTCGGGGCGGTGAAGACCAGCAGCTGATCGATCAGCCCGTCGGCGAGCATCGCGCCGCTCAGCGTCGCGCCGCCCTCGAGCAATACGTTGGTGACGCCCTCGGCCGCGAGCTTCCGCAGTTCGTCCCGCAAATCGCCCCGCAGCACCGTCACCGGCGGGCCGCCGTCGCGGAGTACCTTCGCGTCGGCGGGCATCCGGCCGCTGCGGTCGGCGACGAGCCGGCGGGCAACCCGCAGCGGCGTCTCACCCGACGGGGGACGCGCGGTCAGCGACGGGTCGTCGGCGATCACCGTGCCGACGCCGACCAGCACCGCGTCGACCCGGCCGCGGAGGCGGTGGACGCAGGCCCGCGACGCCTCGCCACTGATCCACTGGCTGTGGCCCGTCGCGGC
>JBCCRT010000121.1:0-8742 GCA_039201235.1 Planctomycetota bacterium | reverse complement strand
CGCACCGGCATCAAACGCCGCGACAAGCCCCGCGACGTCGCGGACCGCGACACCGTGGGCGGCGTCGACGCCGCGGCCGGCTACTCCGAGGCCGAGCTCAAAGCCATGTTCCCCGACGGCAAGATCCCCAAGACCCTGCCGCCCAAGACGCTCGGCAGCCGGTTCAAACGCCGGGGGCGGTGAGATCACGTCGCCGGGTGAGCCGGGACGGGTCCCGCCGTTAAGCGGCAACGCCGGCCGGCCGATAACGGTCTGAGGGTGGGGGCGCCCTCTGCCGTGACTCACATGCAGGCCCTGGACCGCGCCATCCGGACGCTGGAGCAGAACACCGGGTTCAGCCGGGCGTTCCACGACCTGGTGGTGCGCCGCGGCGGCTGGCCGAACCGGTGGATGACGCCACACGAGATCAACGCCGCGCTGACCCGCCGGGGCTTCTGGAACGGCCCGCGCCGCGACGTGCTGGCGGACGCGCAGGTCAGGCTGATCACGCACTACCTCGACCGGCTGATCGACGCGGGCAAGGCGGCCGGGCCGTCATCGGGCGACACCTGGAAGAACGCGAGCGCCGGTTCATCGTTCGGGCTGCCCGGTCGCGACGCCTCGGCGATCGGCAGCGAGTGGTCCGAATCGGGTGGTTGGCAACGCTTCGACGGGCAGTACAAGCACGCGCCCAAGACCAAGCTGGTCGAGTACCGCGGTGCCCAGATGGGGCGGTCGTTCGACCGGCGGAACTACCTGCGGGTCGTTGTGCACGACACCCACACGCAGTACGGCCCGGTGCTGAACCTCTCGCCGGGCGGGCTGATGTTCTGCACCGCCGACCCCGAACAGGAAAAGAAGTTCCGCGTCGGCGGCCGCGGCTTCCTCCGCCTGACGTGCACGGCGAGCGACCCGGCGGTGTCGCTCCGCGTGCGGTGCAAGATCGTGTGGCTGAGCCCGACGGACCACGGCACCCGCGTCGGCGTGGACTTCCGCGGCCTCACGCACGACGACCAGAAGGCGATCGCCCGCGTCATCGCCGAGGCGGGCGACCCGGACGACGACACTTACGAACGGCGGAAGAACCCGCGCTAACCCGCTGGAGGCTCAACGGACGCACACCAGTTGACCGCGCAACGCCGGGAACACCGCGGTCGCCGCGTGGCGGGCGGTATCGACCAGCTCGTCGTTGTTCTCGAATTTGATCAGCGCTTCGAGGCGGTCGAGCGTTTTGTCCGGGCCGAGCCGGCGGAAGTGTTCGTGCAGCGGCCCGTTGTCGTTGCGCAGGCGGGCGTGGACCACGCGGCGCAGCGTCTCGGTAGTGAGCGTCAGCGTGAACCCGCCGTCGCGGGCCAGCATCGCGTCGTGCGTGTCGTCGGCGAGTTCGAGGTACGTCCGGGCCGGGCGGTCGGCGTCGGCCAACGCCTCGGCGTCAGGCTCCAGCTCGCCGGTGAACAGCCGGTCGTACAGCCGGGTCGCGGCGTTGGATCGGCAATAACTCGCCACGCGGATGGCCGAGGGCAGCCGGCGGTCTTCGGGCCGCCGGCGGTTCCAGTTGAGGTAACGCGTCGTCGCCGCGTCGTCGTGCAGACCTTCCGCCAGGCCGGCGAGGCGGCGCATCTCCGCCACGTACAGGTCGGTATCGATCAGTCCCCGCCCGGCGACCAGCACGTTGAGCTGCGCCGTCACCCCCGGAAGCGAATCGACGCCCAGCAGCGCGCCGACGACGGCGCTGCCGTGCATGACGAGTTTCATGTCCGCCTCCGCGGTCGCGTCGTGGTCCGCCAGCGTGATCAGCAGCCGACGCAACTGCGCTTCCAGACCCGGCGCTTCGTCGCGGCCCAGCAACCCCCGCCGCAGCGTGTCCCGCACGAAGCCGAGGTAACGCCCCTCCAGCGCGTGGAGGTCCACCGTGTCGGGGATGCCTTCGCCGAAGCCGCGGTCGATCACCCGGCCCGCGGCGCACCGCACGGCCGTGAGCACTTCCGTCCCGATGTCCCTCCCCCCGGAAGTTTCAAGGCCTTGTTCGGTGGTCAACCGGTGGTGGTACGCCCGCAGCTTCGCGACCAGCTCGGCGAGCCGCTGCTTGATCTCGTTACGCTTCGGCTTCGCCTCGGCCGCCTTCTTGCGGTGCGCCGCCCGGAGGTGGCTGACCGCCGTCTGCACCCGCTTGGCGGTCAGCGCGACTCCGGTGACCCGCGTGATGTCCTCGGCCAAGGCGGCGTAGTTCACCCGCTCGACGTCCGGGCCGGGCCGGAGGCAGCGGTCCAGCACGTCCGACAGATCGGTCTTGCCCTCGTGCCCGACGACCGCGGCGAGCCAGGCCATCACGGCCCGGGCCGAGTCTTGCACGTTCTTCCGCACCGCCGCGACCTCGTCCGCCGACCGGGCCACGACGTGCACACTCGGCGTCTCGACGCGATGGTCGTCAACCCCCGGAACGGTTGCGTCGAGCAGCGTGCCGTCGACGAAGACGGTCCGCCAACGTTGACGCGTATCCGCCTGATCGTGCGTGCCGCTCTCGGAAACGTTCCCGGGGGCGGGGCGGTCGAACTCGGGATGGAGGGCGGGTCGGGTCATGGATCAACGCCTCACACAAACCTCGCGGCGCGCAGCTCCCGTACGGGAAGCCGCCACGCACCGGCCGTTCGGCTCAGTCGAGCCCGGGCAGCACCACCGGCGGGTCGGCCGGCGGCGGCGGCGGGTTGCGGTGGGCCCCCGACTCGGCCATCGCCGAACCGGACCACGCCAGCGCCAACGCCAACGCCAAGCCACTCACCGTTCCCACTAGCCATCGTCGCAGTCGCATCACGAAACTCCTCGGAGGTGAATCGGCCGTCGCGTTCCGCTTCCGGCCGGCCCAAAAATCGTCCACAAGACGCCTCCATTCTAACGCCCAAGTCCCCCGATTCTTGCTTCGAAATCCAACCGTTCCGCCATCGGCCGATCACCTAAACCCCGCTGCGGCAAGCAGAAAACACCGAAAAATTTCTCCGCCGGCCCGCGCCGCCCCCCAAAGACAAGCCAAGGCGGGGCGCACGGATCCATATTTTTTGTCAAACCCCGAAGCACGCTGTGTTTAGCCGTTTGCGGGGCGTGCCGAACCTGTCACGAACCCCCGCAACCCGCGGCCCCCGACCCATCACCCGGAACCGACCCGCCCCCAGGATGGATCACCGATAAAGGAGCCCCGTCATGATCCGCTTACCCCGCCCCCGCCCCCGCCCCCGGACTCGTCTCGCTGCCGGCATCGCCGCCGTCGCGTTCGCCTTGCCCCTGCTGCTGGCCGCCCCTTCCGCCGCCGCCGACCACCACCACCATCATCACCGGTCGGTTTGCGTCAGCTCCCACGGCAAGTCCTACGGCCACCGCCACCACAGCTCGTACTACCGCACACATGACGATCGGCAGACTTACGACCGCCGCTACTACCGCGTTTCCCGGGGGGACTACGGCTACCGGCAGGTACGCCACAGCGGCTACCACCGCCGCGTCTGGGTCCCGCCGGTGTACCGCACCCGCTACGACAGCTGCGGCAAGCCGTTACGCGTCTGCGTCCGCCGCGGCTACTACCGCACCGTCTTCGTCGCGGGGCACCGCGGCGGCGGCCGGTACTGAACCGCCGGCTCTGGGATCGAGTCTGATAGACTCCAACCCATGCCTGCCAACATCCGTGAGATCAAGGGCCGCATCAAGGCCGTCGGCAACATCGAACGCATCACCAAGACGATGCAGCTCATCGCCTCGGCCCGGTTCCAGGCGATGCAGAAGAAGGCGACCCGCTCCCAGGCCTACACCGCCAAGCTCGGCGAGATGGTGGGCGAGCTCGTCGCGGCGCTGGGTACGGGAGGGGGCGAAGAGATCGACCACCCACTGATCTCCGCCCCCGGCCGGGAAGCGGGGAGGCGTAACGAGCTGGTGCTCGTGCTCACGTCCGAGCGCGGCCTGTGCGGGGCGTACAACGGCAACGTGATGCGCAAGGCGCAGCACCACCTGCGGCACGCGGTGGGCCTCGACGATGCGCGGGTCGAG
Source organism: Planctomycetota bacterium (assembly GCA_039201235.1). Classification (GTDB taxonomy): domain Bacteria; phylum Planctomycetota; class Phycisphaerae; order Phycisphaerales; family Phycisphaeraceae; genus Algisphaera. The sequence goes on along the minus strand of JBCCRT010000121.1, from coordinate 4,731 downwards.
GTCGTCGGCAAGAAGGGCCAGGCGTTCTGCGAGTTCAACAAGCTGCCGATGTCGGCCACGCACCACTTCGGCGACAACCCGTCGTACGCCGACGTCGAGGCGTTGGCGCAGCGGCTGATCGACGAGTTCGTCGCGGGCCGGTACGCGTCGGTCAAGGTCGTCTACATGCGATTCGTGTCGATGAGCCGGCAGGTGCCGACGGTGCAGACACTGCTGCCGCTCGAGCCCCCCGGAAGCGATGACGCCGCGGAATCGGTGCCGGATGCGCCCGGCGAGCCCGCTTCCGTCTACGAGTTCTCGCCGGACGCCGCGTCGATGCTCGCCGAGCTGCTGCCGGTGACGGTCAAAACCACGCTGTTTCAGTGCTTCCTGGACGCGGTGGTGAGCGAGCAGCTGGCCCGGATGGTGGCGATGAAAGCGGCGACCGACGCGGCGGGCAAGCAGAAGACGTCGTTGAAACGTCGTTACAACCGCGCCCGCCAGACCGCGATCACGACCGAGCTGTCGGAGATCATCGCGGGGGCGTCGGCGCTGGAGTAGGTGTATCAATGTCCAAGCCGGCCGCAGAACGTGGGCTGGGGCCAGCCGTTCTTGTGGTGACGCTTTGCGTCGTGGCGCTTTTCCTGGGCGGCTTTTACGGCTGTCGGTCCGTGCTTCGCGGCACCGGCTTTTTTGAGTTCAGCCAGACGCAGAAGCTGACCGAAATCACGCACATCACGCAGACTTACATCAGGCTCTGGCATGAGACCGGCGAATGGCCAACAGCGGATTCAGTGGTCTATTCCGACCTGCATCCGGTAGGGGAACGAATCAACGTATCCGGCGAGCGGGTCGATATTTTCCCGTCGCCGTTTGGCCGCGATAGCTTTCTCGAATTTCACTTACTCGACCACGACTACGTGCGGGTCGAATCGACCGGCACCAACCGTTCGGACCCGGATAGAGTTCGGACCGTAACGCAATGAGTGATATGAATTAGGGCGAACGATTGTGACGAGGATTTTGTGCTTTCGAAAAATAGCTGCGACGCAAATATGAACCTTACAACGACATGACAGAAGACCGCGACAAGCCGGGCTTCGGGAAGACGTTCTTCGGGCTCGGCCCGGCGCGGGCGGCGACGGCGGCGGACGACGCGCGGCGGCGGAAGTGGGCCGTCGCCGGGGCGGGGACCGAACTGGCGGCGGGGATCGGGCTGTTCGCGGGGCTGGGGTATCTCGTGGATCGGTGGCTGGGGAGTCTGCCGTGGGGCACGGTGGTCGGGGCGCTGCTGGGGATGGCGGCGGGGATGTACCTCTTGATCAAGGCGGTGGCGGCGGCGAACCAAGCGGACGCGGACGACGCGGCGCGTCAGGGGGGCAAGGGATGAGCGGGGTAAAAACGGCGGCGGCGGCGACGCTGGGCCTCGCCGCGGCCGCGGTGCCGGCCACGGGCTGGGCGGTCGCGCGGTGGGGCGACGCCGAGCTGGTCCGGCCGGCGGTGGTGGCGACGGCGATCGTGTGGGCCGCGTCGTTGGTTTCACTCGTCCCGGTCTGGATGACCCGTCACGCCGACCCGGCCCGACGGAGCAGCGCCCGGCTGGCGCACCTGGTCCTGCGGCTGCTGCTCACGGCCGGGGGGTTGGCGGCGTACCTCGTGACGCTGCCCGAGCCGATGCGTCGGCCCGTCGGGTTCGTCGCGCTGGGCTGGTACGCGGCGGGCTGGGCGGTCGACCTCTGGAGGCTCAAACGGGCGGAGTCGGACACGCCACCTCCGGCGGCATAATTGCTACACTGCCGCCCCGTTTGCGGCCCGACACGGCGTGTTTCGTGTCAGTCGAGCCGTTGATCCAACCTATCCGCACCCCGCGTCGCGTGACCCCGCCGATGACCTGCCCGACCGTGATCCTCGCCCCCCTCCTGGCCGCGAAGGACCCGGTGTCGTACGTCATCCCGCACACGATCCTCGGCCCGTTCCACAACCAGCTGGTCATGGGCGTCGTCGCCGCCTGCGTCGTCGCGTTCAGCCTCGCCGGGCTTGCCCGCCGGCTCGATCGGCCGAAGCACGGCAACCGCGACTACGTCGTCACCGGCGCGTGGTGGCAGCTGCTCGAGACGATCTGCGTCTTCGTGCGGGACAACGTCGCCCGACCCAACCTCGGCAAGCTGACCGACCGCTACGTGCCCTACCTCTGGACCGTTTTCTTCTTCATCCTGTTCTGCAACCTGCTGGGCATGGTGCCGACCGCCAAGGTCGCCGCGATCCTCGCCTGGTCCGTCGGGGCCGACATCTCCTACTGGTCGAACTTCGGCGGCACGGCGACGGGCACGATCGCGATGACCATCCCGCTGGCGGTCGTGGCCTTTATGGTGATCAACATCGTCGGCATCAAAGAAGCCGGCGTCGAGTACTTCAAGCACTTCAGCCCCGGGCCACTGCTGATGGCGCCTCTGCTGGTGCCGCTGGAGGTGATGGGGCTGTTCATCAAGTCGGCGGTGCTGGCGATGCGTCTGTTCGGCACGATGATGGCCGGCCACCTCGTGATCGCCGCGTTCATCGGGCTCGTCGGCCTCGCCGCCGGGGCGGTGTCCGGCCTGATGATCGGCGTCGGCGTCACGCTGATGGGCGCGGCGCTGATGGGCCTCGAACTGTTCATCGCCATGCTTCAGGCGTTTATCTTCACCTTCCTGACCACCCTGTTCATCGCCCAGGGCGCGGTGCACCACCACGACGAACACGATCACGCCGACGAACACGCGCCCGAGCCCGTGCCCGCGGCCCCGGTGGCGGCGACCGCCTGACCTTCGACTTTCAACCCTCAACCCCAAACCCCATCCCCCGGAGACCCCGACCGATGCAACGCACCCTGACCCTCGCCCTCCTGATCGCGGCCGGCCTGTTCGTCGTGACCGCCGCCCCGCCGGCCCTCGCACAAGACGAAGCCGGCCCGACCGCCGAGGAGGTCGCCGAAGCCGAGGAACTGGCCCACACCCGCGAGGTCGAGGTGCTCCAGGCCTCCAACCCCGAGCCCGGCTTCGGCACGCTCGGCAAGGCGCTGGGCATGGGCGTGATCATCCTCGGCGCCGGCCTGGGTATCGGCCGCATCGGCAGCGCCGCGGTCGAGTCCATCGCCCGCCAGCCCGAGGCCGCCGGCCCGATCGGCACCAACATGATCATCGCCGCCGCCCTCGTCGAAGGCGTTACCGTGATCGCCCTGATCCTCGCGCTGATCGCTTGACCCCCGGAAGCCCAGCCGGACCCCACCGCCGAGGTTTCCGATGATGACCCGAACCTTTAGCCACGTCCTCGCCGCCGCGCTCACGCTCGTCGTGAGTACGGCCGCTTTTGCCGCCGAGAAGGCGGAAGGCGACCCGAAGACCCAGCTCTTCTCCCGCGACCCGTTCAGCTACGTCTGGAACCTCCTAATGTTCCTGATCCTGCTGGGCGTGCTCTGGGTCTTCGTCTGGCCGAAGATCCTCGGCGGGCTGCAGGCCCGTGAGCAGAAGCAGCTCGGCGACCTCGAGGCCGCCGAGTCGGCCCGCAGCGAGGCCGAGGCGTCGCTGGCCGAGTACAAGGCCCAGCTCGCCGAGGCCCGTAAGGAGGCGCAGGCCATCGTCGCCGAGGCCCGCACGGCCGCGCAGCAGGCCGCCAACGCCGACCGCGCCAAGATCGAAGCCGAGGTCGCCTCGCTCAAGGACAACGCCCAGCGCGACATCGCCGCCGCCAAGGAGCAGGCCCTCGCCGAGATCTACGGCCAGGCCGCCACGCTCTCGACCACCATCGCCGGCAAGATCCTCGGCCGCGAGGTCTCCGCCGACGACCAGCGCCAGCTCATCGACGAGTCCGTCGAGCAGTTCAAGCAGACCGCCGCCCGCAACTGACCCCGACCCAACCGATGGCCCCGGACGCCCCCACCCCCAGCGACCCGACCACGCCGGACGCCAGCTCCGGGGGGGCCGTGGCCGAGGTCTACGCCGAGGCGCTCTTCGAGCTCTCCGCCGAGAAGAACCAGCTCGACGCGATCGGCGACGAGGTGGCCCAGCTCCGCCGACTCATCCACGACGACGCCGACCTGTGTCGCCTGATCACCCACCCGGTGCTCGACGCCGCGCAGCGGGCGGGCATGCTCCAACGCCTCTTCGAGGGCCGGGTCAGCGACCTGCTCTACCGCTTCCTGCAGACGATCAACCGCAAGGGCCGGCTCGCCACCCTGCCCGGCATCGCCGCCGCCTTCGCCGCCCGGCTGGCCGAACACCGCAACGAGCTGGCCGTCGAGGCCCACGTCGCCCGCCCCCTCGACGACGCCACCGCCGGCCGCGTCGCCGACGGCCTCGGCGCCGCCCTCGGCAAAACCGTCACCCTCACCCAGACCGTCGACCCGTCCCTCATCGGCGGCCTCAAACTCCGCATCGGCGACCGCCTCCTCGACGCCACCGTCGCCCGCCAACTCAAAAACATGGAACAACAACTCATCGCCGCCGGCCGCGAAAAAGCCCGCGCCCTGGCCAACCCGTAGTCGATTTTTGACAGGATCAACAGGATTGACGGGATTTAGAGCAAAGCAACGCAACTAAGTTTAAACGCTATCTACCCAAGGTTGTGCCCAGCGGGCAAGCCCGTGTTTGCCTTCAATAAATCCAGTTCATCCCGTTAATCCTGTCAAAAACAAAGCCAAGAACGCCCCACCCCGAGCCCCCATGAAAATCGCCACCGACGAAATCACCGCCCTCATCAAACAGGAAGTCGAGAACT
>JBCCRT010000120.1:0-8837 GCA_039201235.1 Planctomycetota bacterium | reverse complement strand
CGGCGGGCTCTACGGCATCCTCAACGGCACGTGCAACTACATCCTCACGGAGATGGCGCGACGCGGCAAGACCTACGCCGAGGCGCTGGCCGAGGCCAAGGACCGCGGCTACGCCGAGGCCGACGAGACGCTCGACGTCTCCGGGGCCGACGCCGCCCAGAAGCTGGCGGTCCTCGCGTCGCTGGCGTTCGGGGCGCGGGTGGTCGAGGCGGACGTTCCGTGCCGGGGCATCGACACGCTGGACCGCTCGGACGTGGGTTATGCCGAAGAGCTGGGCTACGAGGTGAAGCTGATCGCCGCGGCCGAGCGCTGGCCGGGCGAGACCGACCTCGCGCTCGGCACCGAGCCGTGCCTCATCGCGCGGGACGCGCCGCTGGCGCAGGTCCACGGCTCGTTCAACGCGCTGTCCGTCGTCGGCCACGCCGTGGGCCACACGATGTTCTACGGCCGCGGCGCGGGCCAGGGCCCGACGGCCTCGGCCGTCGTCGCCGACCTGCTCAACGTCGCCGCCGGGGCGTACCCCGCCGCCTTCGCCGGCCTGCGCCTCACGCCGGACCTCCACGGCCCGCCGCCGCTGGTCGCCCCGGGCGACCTCGAGTCGCGGTGGTACCTCCGGCTCGACGCCCTGGACGTGCCGGGCATCGTCGCCAAGGTCACTGCCGAGCTAGCGCGGCGTGACATCAGCCTCGCCTCGCTGCTGCAGCACGACGCCGTCGGCGACACCGTGCCCCTGGTCATGACCACCCACGACGCGAAACGCGGCGACCTGGACGACGCGTGTCGAACCATCGCCGACCTACCCGCGGTCCACGGGACGCCGGTGGTCTACCGCATACTCGACCTGCCGGCTTGATGCCGCTAAGACGCAAGCGGCTTTTCAATTTCCGAACTGCGCGACGATCTCCGGGAGCTGCGCGGTAAACGCGCCACGGGCCATCGACAAGTCCGCCCCCGCCCGCTCGGCCCCCGCCAGTGCGTCCACCATCACGTGCGGGCCGAACGCGATCACCTTCGGCCGCGCCTCGTGCTGCGCCGCCAGCCGGATCAGGTCGAACGCCGCGTCGCCCAGCTCCAGGTCTACGACGACGCAGGTCACCGCGTCGTTCGCCTTGCCGTCGTCGACGCGGTCGAGCCGGGCTTGCAGCATGTCGAGGTTCCGGGCCGGGCGCGACGCGACGTTCATCGCCTCGGCCGTCGACCGCACCTTCGTCGAAAAGATCAGGTCCGCACAGGAATAAACGAGCATGGCGACAGGATACTTGGCCGACGCCTCGCGTTTGGCCGATGGTATTCTTCGCGTCCCGCAATCCGCTTCATCCACCATCTCCCCCGCCCGAGAAACCCCATGTCCGAACGGCCCGCCGCGGTGCTCGAAGAACTCGGCTTCCGCCACGACCCCGCCGACCTGTACCTCCAGGTCATCACGCAGGTACTCTCCGCCGCCGACCGGCTGGACCTGCCCCGGCACCTGCAGCTGATCATGGCCCAGCCTAAGAACGAGCTGATGGTCCACTTCCCGGTCGCGATGGACGACGGCGGCTACCGGCTGTTCAAGGGCTACCGGGTGCAGCACAACAACATCCTCGGGCCGTACAAGGGCGGCGTGCGGTTCCACGCCGGCGTGAGCCTGGACCACGTCAAGGCGCTGGCGGTGCTGATGACGATGAAGTGCTCGCTCGCCGACCTGCCGCTGGGCGGCGGCAAGGGCGGCGTGCAGGTCGACCCGCGGTCGCTATCCGAAGACGAGCTGCGCCGGCTCACCCGGCGGTTCACCAGCGCGCTGGGCGACAACATCGGGCCCGACCACGACATCCCCGCCCCCGACGTCGGGACCGACGCGCAGGTGATGGCCTGGATGGCGGACACCTACGTCAACTTCACCCAGGTCGCCCACCGCGGCAGCGGCGCGGCCGTGGTCACCGGTAAGCCGATGGCCTTCGGCGGCTCGGCCGGCCGCGAGAAAGCCACCGGCCAAGGGCTGGTCTTCGTGCTCGAAGACCTCCTGCCCGAGATGGGCCTGCCGCTCGACCGGCTGACTTACACCGTGATCGGCTTCGGCAACGTCGGCTCGTGGACCGCCCGGCTGCTACAGCGGCACGGCGCGACGCTCGACGCCGTCCTCGACCACACCGGCGCGATCACTTCCCAAAATGGCGTGGACGCGGAGGCCCTCGCCGGGCACGTCGCCGCGACCGGCGGCGTCGCAGGCTTCGCCGGCAGCCAAGCGATCGACGCGGAAGACTTCTACCGCCGCGAGGTCGATCTGCTCGTGCCCGCCGCACTGGAACAGATGATCGACGAAGAAAAAGCCGCAATGCTCAACTGCAAGGTCCTGGCCGAGGCCGCCAACGCCCCCACCACCCCCGCCGGCGAGCGGGTGCTGGTCGACCGCGGCGTCCGCGTGCTGCCCGCGATCCTGTGCAACTGCGGCGGCGTCACCGTCAGCTACTTCGAGTGGCGGCAGAACCGCGCGAGCGATCGCTGGGAAGCGAAAGAGGTCGACGACGAATTGCGTAAGCACATGCGCAGCGCAACGGCCAAGGTGCTGCGGCAGGCCGACCAACTGGGCTGCGATATGCGCTCGGCCGCCTACGCCGCATCCCTCGAGCACATCGCCGAGGTCTACCGCGTCCGTGGCATCTTCCCGTAACCCCCCCCGGAAGCTCGGCGAGAGCGGCCCGACGCCCTCTTGGTTGGATTGCGTTATCCTGCGGCGTTCCGATGTTTATCCTCAAATCCACGAAGCTGGTGAAGGCCTACGCGGGCCGGACGGTCGTCGACAAGGTGTCGTTTGACGTCGCCGAGGGCGAAATCGTCGGGCTGCTGGGGCGCAACGGCGCGGGCAAGACGACGAGCTTCCGCATGACCGTCGGCATGATCGCGCCCGACGCCGGCCAGGTCGTGTTCAACGGCCGGGACGTCACCGCCCTGCCCATGTACCAGCGGGCGCAGCGGGGCATGGGTTACCTCGCGCAGGAGCCCAGCGTGTTCCAGCGGCTGAGCGTCGAGGACAACCTCCACGCGATCCTCGAAACCCGGCCGCTGAAGAAGGCGGAGCGTAAAGCGCGGGCCGAGGAGCTGATGAACCAGTTCGACCTGCTGAAGAACCGCAAGCAGCAGGCGCGGACCCTTTCCGGGGGCGAGCGACGGAAGCTGGAGATCGCTCGGGCGCTGATCTCCGAGCCGTCGCTGATCCTGCTCGACGAGCCGTTCGCCGGCGTCGATCCCGTCGCGGTCGAAGAGCTGCAGGCCGAGATCCGCCGGCTGCGCAGCGAGTTCGAGATCAGCATGCTGGTCACCGACCACAACGTCCACAACGTGCTCGCGGTGTGCGACCGCGTCTACGTCATCAGCGAGGGCAAGGTCTTCGCCAGCGGCACGCCCAAAGAGATCATCAACGACGAGAGGGTAAGAAAGACGTACCTCGGCAGCACGTTCCGCGGCGACGAGTTCGGGTGATCCGAGCTGCCGCTTCACCGTCGTGAGACGGAGAAACACTCCATGACAAGAACCCACGACTACGCCGACGACGCCCGCGGCCCGCGGCTGCAGAAGGTCATGGCTCAGGCCGGGATCGCCTCGCGCCGCGAGTGCGAAGCCATGGTCGAGGCCGGGCGGGTCACGGTCAACGGGCAACGCGTCACCCGGCTGCCCGCGTGGGTCGACCCGTTCGAAGACCGCGTCGAGGTCGACGGCGAGCCGCTGGTCCGCCCCCGGAAGTCCACCAAGAAGTTTGCGACGGCGGGCAAGCACTACTTCATGGTGCATAAGCCCCGCGGCGTGATCAGCACCAACGACGACCCCGAGGGCCGGCGGCGGCTGCTCGACCTGATCGACCCGGCCGCGGTCCCGCCGGGCGTGCGGCTCTACCCCGTCGGCCGGCTCGACGCCGACTCGACCGGGCTGATCCTGCTGACCAACGACGGCGAACTCACCCACCGGCTGACCCACCCGTCGTTCGGCGTGACCAAACGCTACCTCGTCTCGGTCCGCGGCCGGCTGGTGGACGACGACCTGGGCCGGCTGCGCCGCGGCCTCGTGCTGGCGGACCGCAAGACACCGTCGGGCGGCGGCGGCAAGAGGGCCGCGATGGAGTCGGTGTCGATCCTCCGCCACGAGACCGACCGGCAGCGCGGCGACCGCACCACGCTCAGCGTCACCCTCGCCGAAGGCCAGAACCGCGAGATCCGCCGGCTGCTGGCCCGCTTCGGGCTCAAGGTCCGCCGGCTCAAACGCACCGGCATCGGCCCGGTCCGCCTCAAGGGCCTCACCCCCGGCTCGTGGCGGCCGCTCACGCCGCAGGAGATCGGGTCGCTGCGGCGGCTGGCGAAGCTGCGCGGCGTCAAAGCGTGAAACGGGTCCGCCCACGGGCGGGCAAGCCCGCCCGCTACCCGCCAAACTCACACGACCCCGACCGGTCGTACAACTCACGCAACGCGTCGCGGACGTTGCCCCCGTGACGCACAAACAGCTCGTCGATCGCGGCCCCGCCGAGCCGCTCAACCGCGGCCGGCGACAGCTCGGCGACCAACTCCCGCAACAACGCCGACGTCGTGCGGCAGACCGCCACCGTCGGCAGCCGCGTCTCGCGGTGACTCGTCACCAGCACCGCCCCGCGTCGCCGGAGCACCCGCCAACGGTCCATCGGCCCGAGCAGGTCGTACCCGTCGATCACCAGCACGCCCCGGAAGTGCCGGACCGCGTGACGCAGCCCCACCCGGTTCGATGCGTCGTCGGCGTGGACCTGGAACCGCAGCGCTTCGTCCGGCGCGAGCCGCCGCGTCAGCGTCGTCTTGCCGCGGCCGTGCGGCCCGACGACCGCCCCGCGTCGGCCCGCCGCCTCCCACCGGCCCCGGATCGTCGCCTCGTCTTCGTCTGTGAAGCGATAAAACAGCGCGTCGACCCGCGCGCTGCGGAACGGGTTGTCGCCCGGCCGGACCACCTACTCGGCCCGCACCGGCTCGCCGTCGGGCGAGACGACCAGCGACACCCGCGCCGCCTCGTTGACCTTACGGGCCACCACCTCGACGCCCCACCGCAGCTCGATCAGGTTCCCCTCGTAGCTCAGCGGCCCGCCCGGGGCGGTGAAGTGAAACGTCTGCGCATCCACTGCGGCCGGCCCGTCGAAGCGCGCTGCCTCGACGACCGAAACGTCTTCCGTGCCCTTGCCCGCGGTCTGCCAGAACAGCCGGACCTCGACCCCCTTCGGCGGGTCGTCGAGCTGCCAGCCCGCGAGCCCGTCGATCGGCTCGCCGGGGCGGAACGCGGTCTGGTTGCCGTTGATCTCCACGGTCAGCATCGCAAGCCTCCCACGCTAAAACATCCCCCGCCGCCGCGGCCCGCCCATGCCGGCCGGCACCACCGCGAAGTCGTACGTGTCGTTCATGTCGGGCCACCGCGGGATGTCGCCGCGGACCCGCACCCGCCAGACGACCTTGTTGTTCGGCGCATCCAGCGAGTGCATCACGCTGGCCGACACCTCGTGCTCCACCCGCCCGTCGCGGGCCAGCGGGTTCCGGCGGTCCATCGCCTCGGCCTCGAACAGCACGTGGTCGTAGATCGTGTGTTCGTCCGTGATCGTGTCCGTGCCCCGGCGGTAGGTCGCCCGCTCGACCGCCTCGACGCTGATCGTGAGCTTGGCGATCCGCCCCGCCCGGCCGGCGATGTCCCACGACAGGTCCAGCGTCCGCCCCCGCTCGACCACCCGCGGGTCGAACGTCAGCCGCACCACCGGATTGAACACGCCCATCGCCGTGTAGACCCAGGCCGCCAACACGCCGAGCCCCGCCAGCACGAAGATCGACATGAACAGCCCCAGGATCACCTCGCCGTCCTGCCACGCGAAGACGAAGAACGGCCACGAGAAGCCGTTCCACACCAGCCCGAACAGCGTCAGAAACACCACCCCGCCCCACCGCGACTTGGTCGGCGAGACCGTCTCCGACACCCGCCGGCTCCGCTCGGCCACGTCGCCGCCCTCCGCGTCCTCCCGCGCCAGCTCCGGCAGCCAGTGGTCCGCCTCGTCGGGGTCCAGCCGCTTCGCGTGCCGCGTCGCCCAACGCTTCCGCCCGCCGCCGAACAGGCCGCTCAGCCGCCACGCCTTGTCCCGCTTCGCTTCCATCACGACGCTCCGGTCCGGGGCGTCTCAGCATACCGCCGCCCCGCCGCCGGCGGTGCTCTACCATCACGAACCATGGCCATCCAAGACCTCCGTCAAAACTACACGCCCGAGCCGATCGACCCCGAGGACCTCGCGGCCGACCCGTTCGACCAGTTCCTGACCTGGTTCGACGCCGCGAAAGAAGCTGGCATCCTCGAGCCCAACGCCTTCACCCTCGCCACCGCCGACGCCGAGGGCTTGCCCAACGCCCGGACCCTGCTGCTCAAAGGTGTGGATGACGAAGATGAAGCACCACGTGGCCTGGTCTTCTACACCAACTACGCCTCGACCAAGGGCGACGAACTCGCCGCCAACCCGCGGGCCTGCATGAACTTCTACTGGGACAAGCTGTCCCGCTGCGTCCGTATTCCGGGGGCGGTCGAGAAGATCGACCCCGACGAGACCGCCGCCTACTTCCGCACCCGGCCGCGCGAGTCGCAGCTCGGCGCGTGGTGCTCGCACCAGTCCTCCGTCATCGACGGCCGGGAGGAGCTGATGCTCAAGTTCTTCCAACTGACGGAAGAATACCCCGACGACACACCCATCCCCGTGCCGCCAACCTGGGGCGGCTACCGCCTGACCCCGGCGTCGTTCGAGTTTTGGCAGGGCCAGCCGTCACGCCTGCACGACCGCCTGCGCTACATTCAGGCCGCCGACCACAACTCGTGGACCATCGACCGGCTCTCCCCGTAAAGCCGATTGCGGCTTTGCGCCGACCAACTCAGCGCGTCGTGACCCGCCCCCGCCACGACGGCCGGTAGCCCAGGCTCTCCCGCGCCTGGGCGACCCACTGCAGCAGCACCAACGCCGCGACCCCCACCGGCCGGGCGACCGCCGCGAGAACCCCCTGCCGAAAACGCAGCGCCACAATCAGGCTCGTCAACCCCGAGAGCGCCGCCGCGCTCACCGGCATCCAGCCCCGGCCGCCCGCGGCCACGAGCCACACCCACGGCGCAACGTGCCCCCCCAGCAGCAGCAGCGTCCACGGCCCGATCGCCGCCCGCGACGCCATCCCCGCCGTCGCGTTCTTCGCGAACCCCCGCCACGTCGCCGCCGCCCCGACGTACATCCGGCAGACCGCCAGGTCCGTCGCGTCGAACAAGCCGGTGAACAGGTCGTGTCGGCGGAACTGCCGCGGCAGGTCCACCCCGTCGTGCACCGAGCCCCGGATCGCCTCGTGCCCGCCGCAGGCGAAGTACGCCTCCCGATCCGCGATAAACAACTGGCCGCAGCCCGCGCCGTACCCCGGCTTGGTCGAGTCCCGCATCCGCGCCATCGGCAGATAACCCAGCAGCACCAACAAAATCTGCGGCACGATCAACACCTCCAGCCAGGTGCCCGTGACCTGCCGCGGCACCCCGCTGAGCAGCACGTCCCGCCCGCCGACCAGCGCATCCCGCATCCGCCGCACCGACCCCGGCTCCAGCCGGACGTCCGCGTCGATCCACAGCAGCGTCGGCCGCGTCGCCTCGGCCCGCTGAGCCAAGACCCAGCACGCGTGCTGCTTGCCGTTCCAACCCCCCGGAAGTTGGGGGGCCAACTCCAAACGCACCCGCGGGTCGTCGTCCGCCAGCCGCCGAACGATCGCGGCCGTGTCGTCGGTCGAGTGGTCGTCCAGGACGAGGACCTCGACGTCGACGCCGTCGCTCGCCGCCAACGCCGATCGGACCGCCGCCCCGATGCCGTCCGCCTCGTCGCGGGCCGGGATCAACACGCTAACCCCGCCCCCGGAAGCGGTTTCGGAGTTGTCCGGCAGAACACGCGTCAGCCGCTTGTAAAACGCCAGGTTCAGCAGCGTCATCACCGCCGGCAACGCCGCGAGGGTCAGGATGATGAAGCCCCAGATCAAGCGTGCCCCCCCCGGAAGTTGCGACCGCCCCTCTGCAGCCCTGCGCCGTGCGACGCGTCGAACCGCTTGCCGCCCAACAGCGCCCGCAACCGCCGCCACAGGTCGTACACCGGGTTCACGCCCACCTTGCCCGCCTGCACCGTCTCGAAGACCAAGGTGTCACCCGCCACCGTCGCCGCGGACAGCCGGTCCATCGTCGATTCCAGCCGGGCTTCCAGGTCGGCGTTCCATTGTTCGACACCCCGCGACATGTCCCCCGTCTCGACCGGCTCGCCGAACGCGAACCGCATCTCGGGCAGTTTCTCCATGCCGAAGGGATACTCGATCGCCAACGGCACCGCCACCCCCCCGGAAACCTTGCGGGCCAGGTGCGCAACGCCCGGCCGCAGCCGCACCGGCCGCTTCCGCGGGTCGGTGAAGTGGCCCTCGGCCGTGACCCACAGCGTCCCGCCCGGCCGCGACAGCACCGCCCGCCCGAGCCTCAGGAACTTCGCCGCCCCCGCCCGCGACTCCGGGTCGATCCCGAAGAAACCCATCCGCTCGAGGAAGCGGTACTTCGCCAGCCCCGCCTCGTCGATCGGGCCGTAGTGCGTCCGGCCGCGGAACGGGCCGTGGTTCAACAACGCGATCACCATCGGGTCCCACCACGACGGGTGGTTGCAGTAGATCAGCATCGGCCGGCCGTCAGCGTCGCCCGCCCCCTCCGGCACCGGCCCGAGCCGACGCACCGCGCTGAAACTCTTGCCCACGAACCGCGGGGCGTACCAGCAGAACCCCTTGACCATCTTCTCCGAGATCGGCGGCAGGTCGTCACTAGGCGTCGTCTTG
>JBCCRT010000119.1:0-8900 GCA_039201235.1 Planctomycetota bacterium | reverse complement strand
GCGGGGGAAGTCGAAGGCGAGGCGGACCTTGTCGCCGTGGATGTCGACGACGCGGATGAGGCCGAGCGGTTGGTCGGGGTCGCCGATGACGACTTCTTCGCCGACGCGGCGGGTGAGGGCGAGCATGGCGGGGGTCCTGCGGGAACTCGGAACTCGGGGTCGGGGCGAGTCGGACCAGCCGCTTCGTCGCTTTCGCTCCTCAGCGGCGGCGTGAGCGGGAGGGAGCGGGTGGTGTCGAGTGGGGGGGATCAGTCGACCTGTTCGACGCCGGTGACTTCGGGGACGAGCTGGCGGAGGTTGCGTTCGATGCCCATGTGCAGGGTCATGGAGCTGGAGGGGCAGCCGACGCAGTTGCCGTGGAGGCGGATGCGGGCGACGCCGTCGTCGGTCAGTTCGATGAGTTCGACGTCGCCGCCGTCGTCCTGCACGGCCGGCCGCATGCGCTCGAGCACCGCGCGGACTCGGCCCAGAGGTGAGTCGTCCGATTCCGGGGCCGGCTCCGGGGCGATGGCCGGGCTGGTGTCGGCGCGGCCGGCGGGGGGGTGGATACGCTTGCTCATGGAGGAGGTCGATTGAGGTTGGACAATCAAGCGGACACCGAACAATACGCCGAGAAGTCGGCGTTAACAACCGCGGCGGCGGTGTCGTCGGCCGGGACACGCCGCGGCCGCCAGCAGGCCGGCGACGGCCGGCTCGGGCATCGCCACGGTGACCGGGTTCAGCCGGCCCGCCGAGAGGTCGAAATCCCGGTACCCGGCGGCCCCGGCCGCGACGAGGCCCCCTTGGCCGGGCAGCAGGGCGGTGAGGTCGACGCCCGCCGCGGTGCGGGCCCGGGCCAAGGCCTCGGCGTGATCGGTGTCCGCCACCGGCTGGGGTAGCGCCGCCACGCCCAAGGCCTCCGCCTCGCCGGGGGTCAGCGACCGGACCACACTCGTCCCGCCGGAGGCGAACCACACCCAGTCCACCACCGGGTGGTCGTCGAGCAGGTCGGACCAGTCGGCCGTGTCCGTGAGCCGCCGGCCCGCCGCGTCCGTCTCGGGCCGGCCGTCGAGCAGCACGAGCGCGGTGGGCCCGCTCAGCGGCAGCCCGTACGCCTCGACGGTCGTCCGCGGCGTCGCCGGCTCGGCCCAGACCGCCCCGGCGTCCCAGCCCGGCTCGGCGAGCAGCACCACACCCCAGCCCTCCGGCGTGTCCGCCCGGCCCGGCAGCTGATGCGTCTGCCGCACCCGCAGGCTCCGGCCGACCGCGGCGTCGACCACCAGCAGCCGGGCCCCGTCGTCGCCCAGGCCACTCACTTCCACCGCCGCCGCCCCGTCACGCGGTAGAAACACCTCGCTCACGTAAGCCCCTTCGGCGGACGACGCCAGCCCCAGCAACAACCCCACGACCAGGCGGACGACCCCCGACCGCCGCGGACCACGCGGCCGTCGAAGACGGCGTCTCGTCATGCATTCAAACCAAGACATGCCGGGCAAGAACATACAGAACGATGACAGGACCTGACGCCAACTTACCGCAAAGCCGCGGGGCTCACCCGCGGACCGCGGCCCGTCACCCGTGACCCCGCCGCCGCCTTGTCCGGGGTACCAGAATCGCTACAGTGTCTCGAAGCGATCCGCGGCCGACCAACCACGCGTGATCGACCCGTTGGTATGCCACCCTAGCTCAGTTGGTAGAGCACACCCTTGGTAAGGGTGAGGTCGGGGGTTCAAGTCCCCTGGGTGGCTTTCCCGGCCGAGGCGTGGCCGTCCGCCCGGCTCGGCCCTTGCGGCCGGCGGCGAGTTCGCCTATGCTTTTCGGCTCGGTCGCCGATTCGGCGGCTTTTTCAATAGGGCGTCAACCGCTCGATGCGGTCGCCCACGCACCACCCGATTCCCTCGTGACCCCGCCCCTCGGGCAAGCCTGACCCGGGTCCCAGACCCCAAACCCAAAGACCTCAAGACACGGAGAGCGATCAACCATGGCCAAGGGTGTATTCGAACGGACCAAGCCCCACGTCAACGTCGGCACCATCGGCCACGTCGACCACGGCAAGACCACGCTGACCGCCGCCATCACCGCCGTCCAGGGCGCTAAGGGCCTGGCCGAGCACATCTCCTACGACGACGTCGCCAAGGCCTCGGCCTCCGACGGCCGCCGCGACGCGACCAAGATCGTCACCATCTCGACCTCCCACGTCGAGTACGAGACCGACAACCGCCACTACGCCCACGTCGACTGCCCCGGCCACGCCGACTTCGTCAAGAACATGATCACCGGCGCGGCCCAGATGGACGGCGGCATCCTCGTCGTCTCCGCCGCCGACGGTCCCATGCCCCAAACCAAGGAACACGTCCTCCTGGCCCGCCAGGTCAACGTGCCCAAGCTCGTGGTCTTCCTCAACAAGGTCGACCTGGTCGACGACGAGGAGCTGCTCGACCTCGTCGAACTCGAAGTGCAGGAGCTGCTCGAGAAGTACGATTTCGAGGCCGACACCCCGATCATCAAGGGTGCGGCCTTCCCCGCCCTCCAGAACCCGTCCGACGCTGAGGCCAGCAAGTGCATCGGCGACCTGATGGACGCCATCGACTCCTGGATCCCCGAGCCGGAGCGCGAGACCGACAAGCCGTTCCTGATGTCGATCGAGGACGTCTTCTCGATTAAGGGCCGCGGCACCGTCGCCACTGGCCGCGTCGAGCGCGGCGAGGTCAAGGTCGGCGACAAGGTCGAGATCGTCGGCCTGGGCGACACCCAGGAGACCACCGTCACCGGCGTCGAGATGTTCAACAAGACCCTCGACTCCGCCATCGCCGGCGACAACTGCGGCGCCCTGCTCCGCGGCATCGAGAAAGACCAGGTCCAGCGCGGCCAGGTCCTCGCCGCCCCGAAGTCGATCACGCCGCACAAGAAGTTCGAGGCCGAGGTCTACATCCTGACCAAGGAAGAGGGCGGCCGGACCAGCCCGTTCTTCGCCGGCTACAAGCCGCAGTTCTACTTCCGCACCACGGACGTGACCGGCGCGATCGAGCTCACCGGCGGCGCCGAGATGGCCATGCCCGGCGACAACATCAAGATGATCGTCGACCTCGGCGACAAGCCGATCGCCATGGACGAGGGCGTCCGCTTCGCCGTCCGCGAGGGCGGCCGCACCGTCGGCGCCGGCGTCGTGACCAGCATCGTCGAGTAAATCAGACCACCCGGTCGCCGCGGCTTGATCGCCGCGGCACCGTTTCCGATCCGCGTAAGCCCCACCGAAAGGCCCCGCGATGGCCAAATCCAAAGACGCCGTCGAGTTCGTCTGGCTCCAGTGCACCGAGTGCAACGACCTCAACTACCGCACCCCGATCAACGTCAAGGGCGGCCTGCCCGAAAAGATGAAGGCCGGCCTGAAGAAGTACTGCCCGCGGCTGCGCAAGCACACGCTGCACAAGATCAAGCGGAAGTGAGCGGGAGTCCGGAAGCGGGAAGTGCGGATCCGGAAGGAGCGATTCGGCCCCGTGACCCTTCGTACTTCCGCCTTCAAACTTCCGGCTTCCCGCTACGGGTGTAGCTCAGTTGGCTAGAGCAGCGGATTCCAAATCCGCAGGTCGTGGGTTCGAGTCCCTCCACCCGTGCTTCGACAATAACCCTATGCCCCTGCCCATCCACAAACCCGGCCAAGGCTACTGGACCCGCACGCTCTCGGCGATCGGGGCGGGCATGCTCGTCCTCGCCGGGGCCGCTTGGCTCTACGCCATCTCGCCCGGCTTCCTGCCCGAGGCCAACGAGATCTACTACCGCGCCGGCATCGCCGCCGCGGTGATCCTCGGCTTCGGCCTGCTGATCTACTGGCTGCTGAACAAGCCCAACATCGTCGACTTCATGATCGCCGTCGAGGCCGAGATGAAGAAGGTCAACTGGCCGACGAAAAAAGAGATCGTCGGCTCGACCTGGGTCGTGATCTGCGGCACCTTCCTGATCGCGGCCCTGCTGTTCGTCATCGACATCGGTTTCGGCTTCGTGTTCACCCAGATCGGCATCCTCGCCCCGACCGCCGCCGGCGGCTAAACCCCGGAAGTTTCAACCTCACGATGGGTGGACACGCATGCCCGAAGAAAGCACCGAAGTTATGACCGACGAAACCTATCCGGAGCAGCCCGAGGAACGCCCCGAGGTCGACGACCAGATCGACGAGGACGACCTGCTCGTCCTGCCGGGGATGAACTGGTTCGTCCTCCGCGTCGCCTCCAACAAGGAGTCGAGCGTCCGCAAGACCCTGCTGCGAAAGATCAAGATCGAGGGCTACGACGGCGAGGACGAGGCCAAGCCCCACCTGGTCAACCGCATCCTCGTGCCGACCGAGAAGACCAAGACCATCAAGGCCGGCAAGCAGAAGATCGTCGAGACCAAGCTGTATCCGGGCTACGTCTTCGTCGAGATGAAGCTCGAAGACGACGGCCGAATCCCCCAGGACATCTTCTTCCTGATTAAAGAGACCACCGGCGTCGGCGACTTCATCGGCACCGCCGGCCGGCCATCGCCCATGTCGATCCCCGAGATCGAGAAGATGCTGCTCGCGTCGAAGCCCGCGGAAGAGCAGCCGCAGGTCAAGATGGAGTTCCAGCCCGGCGACCCGGTCAAGATCACCTCCGGCCCGTTCGAGAACATGGAGGGCACCGTCGACGAACTCCTGCCCGACCAGGGCAAAGTCAAGGTCATCGTCATGATCTTCGGCCGCGCGACGCCCGTTGAGCTCGAATACTGGATCATCGAAAAAGCCGAGGAGTAATCTCCGGTTTTTCTTCCGCCCGGTCGGTTCAGGCGATCGCCCCATCCGGTCGATAAGACCGAGAGGCGCCGGCAGCGGGCCGGCCACCCGGTTCGCGGAGGTTGCTTCGCCGCGGAAAGGACCCGGCCATGTCCAGCATCGGCACCGGCGTGGCGGCGGGGGTCGCCTCCGTCGCCCACAACGCCCAGCAGTCCGCGAAGGCCCGCGACGCCGCCCGCTCCGCCGCCGAGCGGCTGCGGCGCGAAGCGGCCGACACGTTTGTGCAGCGGCTGCAATCCGCCGGTCAAGCCGACGACCCCGACGCCGAGCTGCCCGACCGTCAGGCCCCGGGCTACGAGCAGCTCTACCTCCGCGACATCGACGGCCAACCCCTCGGCGACCCCAGCCGCGAAGTGGCCGACACGCCGTACGCCAATCTCCCGGTCCCGCCCCCGCCGCCGGGCCACCCGCTTTACGAACACCTCGACGTCGTGGCGTGAGCGGTCGTGCGGGCCTGGCCCTCCGGGCCGTTAAACTCGGAGGATGATCGAGCTGATCCTTGCGGTGGTGTCGGTGTTGCTGCTCGTGGCGATCGCGGCGGCGGCGGTCCTCGCCCGGTCCCGTGCCGCGTTGTCCCGGGCCCTCGCCGGACGCGAGGCCGACGCCGAGACGCTGCGGCAAGCCAACCACGGCTACGCCAAAGACCTGGCGGTCGCGGAACGCGCCCTGACCGACGCGGAGGCGGACCAACGAGACCTGGACAAGCTGCGCGACGAGAACGTCGACCTGCTGCGGCGTCTCGAACGCCTCGACACCGAGCGGCAGTCATTGATCGACCTGCGTCAGAAAATAGACGACACCCTCGCCGGCGTGGCGACCCGGTCCCTGAAAGAGTCGGGCGAGCAGTTCCTCGCGCTGGCGAAGAAAACCTTCGAGAAGGAGCAGGGCGACGCGGCCGCATCGCTGGAGCAACGCAAGGTCGCGATCGAAGAGATGCTCAAGCCGATACGCGACACGTTGTCGGCGCACGAGAAAGCGGTCGAAGCCGTTGAGAAGCAGCGGGCCGAAGACAAGGGCACGCTTACCGAGCAGCTCGCCCGTCTGGCCGAGTCCCAGAAGGAACTCAACCAGCAGACCACCGCGTTGACCACCGCCCTGAAGGGGTCTTCTTCGGCGCGGGGCCGCTGGGGGGAGATCGCGGCCCGACGTATCGTTGAGCTCTCGGGCATGGTGAACTACTGCGACTTCTCCGAGCAGGTGACGTTCTGGAAGGGCGACGAGAAGCAGAAACCCGATTTCGTGGTGCACCTGCCCGCCGGCCGTCAGATCGTGATGGACGCGAAATTCGTCGGCCGGTCCTACCTCGAATCCTGCGAGGCCGACAACGCCGCCGATCGGGACCGCCTGCTGAAAAAGCATGTCGCCGACATCGAGGCGGTCGTCAAGTCCTTAGCGTCCAAGTCGTACACCGATCATCTGCCGCGGGGGGTCGACTTCGTGGTGATGTTCGTGCCGGGCGAGAGTTTCCTGGGCGCTGCGGTGCAGCAACGCCCGGAGCTGTTGGAATGGGCGATGAACCGCAACGTCGTGCTCGCGTCGCCGACGACGCTGATCGCCATGCTCAAGGCGATCGAGCTCGGTTGGCGTGAGGTCCGCCAGAGCGAGAACGCCAAGGCGATCTCGGACCTGGGCAAAGAGTTACACGAACGGATCGGCGTCGTGGCGGATTATGTCGAGAAGCTGGGGACGCACCTGGGCCGGGCGATCAATTCCTACAACGACCTGTCGCGCTCGATGGAGTCGCGGGTGTACGTCACGGCGCGGAAGTTCAAGGAGATGGGGGCCGATTCGGCGAAGGAAGTCCCGGCGGCCGGTGAGGCCCGGCGGATCGAGACCATGCCGCACGAGGTCGGCCGCGACGGGGGCGATTGAGCGGCGGGCCGGGGGGCGTCACAGCCGGCCCGGCAGTTCGGCGTCGGCGTCGGGGAAGTGGCGGCGGAGGCGGGCGCAGTCGAACGACTCGGGCAGCGGCTCGGCGTCGGGCTGGTCGAGCCAGTACCGCACCACGGCGTGGGCGACGCGCGACGGGCCGACCCGGCCGCGGGACCAGAGGTCGTAGTCCTGGAAGCTGAGGGTCACGGCGTGCCGGCGGACCCGGCCGGCGGCGAAGACGGTCACTTCGTAGGCCCACGCGCCGTCGCGCTGCGTCTCGGGGCCGACCTCGATCTCGGCGGGGGCGGACGCCACCGGGTCACCATACCAGCCGCGGGGCGGGTCGTCGGGTCGTCGGGGCGCAGGGTCGTCGCGTCGCGGGAGATACAATCGGGGCGTGACGATCCGTCAGCAGGACATCCCGTCGGCGGACGAGGCGCAGGCGGTGCGCGACGCGGCGGCACCTGCAGGTAAGCGGAAGCGGTGGTGGCGTTGGCCCCTGCGGCTCGGCGTGCCGTCGCTGCTGCTGTTGATCGCGGTCGTGGCGGCGGTGCCGACGCTGCTGTCGACCGGGCCGGGGACGGCGTGGCTGGTGGGTCGGGTCAACGCGGACCTGCCGGGGCGGCTGGCGGTGGACGACCTGCGGCTGCGTTGGTTAAGCGGGCAGGCGGCGGCGGGGGTGGAGCTGTGGGACCCCGACGGCCGGTCGGTCGGGACGGTGGGGAAAGTCGAGCTGCCGGACACGCCGCTGTGGCGTCTGCTGCTGGACCGCCGGCGGGTGGGCTCGGTGGTGATCGAATCGCTGGACGCCGAGGTATCCCCGGACGACGCGGGGCGGGTAAACGTGGACCGGGCGTTGGGGACGGGATGGTTCGTGTCGTCGGACGACGGGGCGGTGTCCGGGGGGGTGTCGGACGCGGCGTGGCCGGCGGTGCGGGTGGTGGCTCCGACGGCGACGCTGAGCCTGCCGGGCACGGGGGACGCCGGGCTTACGCTGGACGCGACGCTGACGCAAGGCGGCGAGAGCGGACGGGTGGTGTTGGCGGCCGCGGCGCAGCGTCTCTTGGATTCGCGGGGCGGGTTGCGGCTGTCGGACGCGTCGTTCGATATTGAGGGCAGCGTCGAGGCGTTGCCGGTGTCGGCCCTGGACCGGGTGTTGGCCGGCGGCGGTCGGCTGCCGACGCTGCTGGGTCCGGTGCTGGACGCCGAGCTGTCGCTCAAGGGTCCGACGTCGGCGTTGGACGGCGAGTTGAGCGTGACAAGCGATCGGCTGAACGTGCGGCAGTCGATGCGGGCGACGGACGACCGGCTGGTGGCGGCGGACGGGTCGGACTGGCGCTGGGAACTGACGCCGGCGGGGTGGCGGGCGTTAGCCGGGCCGGACGCGGCGGCGTTGGCCGAGCCGGTGACGCTGCGGTTCGCGGTGGCGCGGCTGGACGCGCCGCGCGGCGGCGATGGGCTCGACTTTTCGCAAACGGCTTACGAGTTAAGGCTGGACGCGGAGGACGACCGTATGTTGCGTTGGGCCTTGCCGGAGCGAGGCGAGATTTCGGTGCAGCCTCGGCTGATTTTGGCCAGCGACAGCGCTTCGCAGCGGGCCAAGCTGGTGTACGCCGGGCGGGTCACGGCGTTCGGTCAGACAGGTCAACCGATCACGAGCCTAGCGGTGCGGCGCGGCGAAGCGGGCTGGTCGCAGGTCTCAGCCGAAGGCGAGATCAAGCGTTTACCCGTGCCGCTGCTCGACGGCCTGCTGGGACAGGGCGGCCGGTTGACCGCGACGTTCGGCCAACTGCTGGAGGGCCGGCTTGAGGCCGCGGCCGACGGTGAGGGCGGCTACAGCCTGACGGCAGACCTCGGTGAGTTGGCGTTGCCGTACGGCACCCCGGACTTAGACTCGGACCCGGTGCCCCGCTTCACCGGCCGGTTCACCGGGACCTACGCCGCGGACGGGGCGTTAAGCCTGACCAGCGACGGGCCGCTGCGGCTGCGGCTGACGCCCGAGGCGTTCGACGCGTGGCAGCGGCCGGTGGCGCAGGCGGCGGAGATGGGCGAGTCGGTCGGGCTGTCGCTGCCCGAGGCGACGACGGTTGAGGCGGATGTTGACCTGCAACTCGCGCTGGCCGGGGGCGACGGGCTGCGGTTCGACCCGGAGCGGACCAAGGCGGTGGCGACGTTCACGCTGCCGGAGACGGTGCTGGAGGACCGGTGGTACCACCGGCGGTTCACGCTGCGGGAGGGCCGG
>JBCCRT010000118.1:0-8929 GCA_039201235.1 Planctomycetota bacterium | reverse complement strand
CGTCGGGGAAGATGTCGGTGTGGCCCTGGCCGATGGGCAGCTCGAGGTGGCGGCACATCGCCTCGGCCAGGGCGCGGGACGCGCGGCCGGTGAAGATCTTGATGTGGTCGCGGTCGGCCTGGCTCACGTGGAGGCTCCGGTGGCGATGGTGGCGAGGCGTTGTTTAAGCAGCCGGTCGACCTCGGCGAGCTGGGCGGGGGTGTTGATGCTCAGCACGTCGGCGGCGGGCACGGCGTCGACCAGCGCGACGGTCCGGCCCTCGGCCTCGAGCAGGCCGGGGACGTCGGTGAGGTAGTACTCGCCGCCGGCGTTGGCGTTGCCGACGCGGGGCAGGGCGTCGAACAGCGTCGGGCCGTCGAAGCAGTAGTAGCTGGGGTTGACCTCGCGGACGGCGAGTTGCTCGGGCGTGGCGTCTTTCTGCTCGACAATTTGGTCGAAGGTGTTCCGGGGGGTGCGGAGAACGCGGCCGTAGCCGGTGGGGTCGTCGATCACGGCGGTGGCGAGCGTGGCGGCGGCGTGGCTCTCGCGATGGACGTCGAGCAGGCGGGTGAGCGTCGCGGCGCGGATCAGCGGCCCGTCGCCGGCGAGCACCAGCACGTCGTCGGCGGGTTCGTCCTCGAACCAGGGGCGGGCCATCTCGACGGCGTGGGCGGTGCCGAGCTGCTCGGCCTGCTCGACGAACGCGCAAGCGGGCTCGTCGGCCAACGCGTTGCGCACCTCGTCGCCGCGGTAGCCGACGACCACGGCGATCCGCGAGACGCCGGCGTCAAGGCAGGCGTCCACAACCCAGCGGATCATGGGCCGGCTTGCGACCTCGTGCAGCACCTTCGGCCGGTCCCCGCCCATGCGCGTGCCCCGGCCGGCGGCGAGGAGGACGGCGGCGGGTGGGGTCCGGGGTCCGGGGTCTGGGGTCTGGGGATCCATGTCGTGGGTTTGAGATTCAGGACAAGCAGTCGATTCCGGTTCGATTTCCCCAGACCCCCGACCCCGTACCCCAGCCCCCACCCGAAACAGGCCCACTAGGACTCGAACCTAGAATGCCAGTACCAAAAACTGGAGTGTTGCCGATTACACCATGGGCCTAGGTCGGTCTCCGGGGCCCCGCGAAGTCAAGCGGGGCGGTCGAGAGGACCCGGGCGGTCGCCGCGTGGACGGCGAAGCAGAGGGGTCCGGCTTCGGGTCGGGGCTGGGCGTCCGCGGGGCCGGTTGCGCCGCCGTATTGAGCGGGGCAGGTTGAGCCGCGGGGCCGTTGTCCAAGCCGCGAAACGGTCGCGTCGTGGTCGGCTCCGGTCCGGATGAGCAGTGTAGATGGGGCGGCGGGGGTGTCAAGATCGCGGGCTGTGACGATTAACGAGTTGGCTGGTCAGGGGAGGGCGAGGCTCCCGCCGAGTCGCGTGTCGCCGAAACTTCGGCGGCTCGGCGGGAGCCTCGCCCTCCCGGGGCGGGGCGCGAGTCGCGGTACGTATGCTCCGGCTAGCCCTGCATCTTCAGGAGCTGGCGGGGGCTTTCGGGCTCACCCGTGCGGGCGCTGAGCAGGGCGGCGTGGACGCAGGCGAGCGCGGCGGCGTCGGCCTCGGGGCGGGTGGCGGAGACGGGTCGTTCGAGATCGCGGCGCCACTGGTCGGCGATGAGGTCGGCGAAGCCCGCGGCGTCGCGGTCGTCGTCGCCGGCGTCGAGTACCGCGCCGTTGTTTTGCCGCAGCTTGTAGCCGGTGTCGCTCACCGTGAGCTGGGCATCGGCGGTGAGGACCGAGAGCTGGCGGCGGGTGTGGGCGGCGGTGTCGGCGGCCTCGACGAGGACGGCCCCGCCGTCGGCGAGGCGGGCGTGGGCGGCGAGCCAGCCACGGCGTCGACGGATCGGCGGGTCGGGCTCGCCGGTGGGGTCGTGGGCCGAGGCGGTGACGGTTTCGGGCAGGTCGGCGTAAGCGAGGACGGCGGCCCAGGCGTCGAGAGCGCGGGCCAGTAGCGAGCCATGCGTCGGCCGGCCGAGGCTGCTGAAGCGGATCAGCCGCGGCGGCGGCAGGGCGTCCAGCGGTTCGGCGGCGCGGTGGTGGCCGGGGGCGTCGAGGAAACGGGGGGCGGAGGCGACCGTTTCGTAGCCGGGCGGGGACTCGTGGAGCCCGGCGGCGCGGGGTTCGAGGCACAGCGCCCGTGTCCCCGCCGGCAGCCGTTTGCCGAGGATCAGCGGATCGATGCCGTCGAACTCGGCGACCAATACCGACGCGACGGGCCGGTCGTTAAGCAGCTTTCGCAGGTCGTGCTCGACCGGGCAGCCGAGGCGTCGGCCCAGGTCGGCTACCGCTTCACACGCCGGGCCGCCGACCGCCAGCGGCCGCGCCGCCCCGGCCATGCGATCCACCACATCGCCCGCCAGCTCGGCCCGCTCCGGCCCGGCCCAGACCGCGACCTCGGCGACGTCCAGCGACGGGGGGGCGGTGGTGGGCATGGTCGGGGCTTTTCGCAATGATCGGGTTCGCGGTGAACCCAAGCCTCGCCACGCGGCGCGGCCGGCGGTACGATACCTGTGTGTGGACGTGACGGCCGCGGGCCGCTTCGGGCGGTCCGAGGAAAGTCCGAGCACGACAGGACACGGCGGTGGGTAACGCCCACCGCGCCGGCCGGCGACGGCCGGCGTAGGGACAGCGCCACAGAAAACATACCGCCCCCCCGGAAGTGTTCACCCCACTCTCGAAAGCCTCTCACGGCTCCGAACCCGGCGTGACCACTTCCGGGGGGGTAAGGGTGAAAAGGTGCGGTAAGAGCGCACCGCGTGACCGGGCGACCGGCACGGCACGGCAAGCCCCGCCGCGTGCAAGCCCAAGCAGCCCCCCCCGGAAGCTTTCCCCCCGCTCTCGCAAGTTCTCAGGAACGCCCGACAGCGGCGCGAAAACTTCCGGGGGCCGTGGTCCGCGGTACGGGGCGGGTAGGGTGCTCGAGGTCGTCGGCAACGGCGCCCCTAGAGAAATGGCCGTCCCCCCCCGGAAGTTTTCACCCCGCTTTTATTAGTCGAAGAGAGCTCGGCCAGCGGCGTGGCAACTTCCGGGGGGGAACAGAACTCGGCTTACGGTCCGCACGCTGAATTGGTGGGACGCCCCGCGGTGCAAGCCGCGGGGCGTCTCGCTTTTTCGGGCCTAAGTATGGTATGGGGGATGCCGATGAAGCTCGACGAAGTATTAAGGGTGTTGCGGTCGGTTGCGCCGGAGCGGTTGGCTGAGCCCTGGGACAAGGTGGGGCGGCAGCTGGGCTCACCGACGCAAAGGGTCAGCGGGGCGATGCTGTGTATTGATTTGACCGAAACGGTGGTGGCCGAGGCGGTCAAGAAGAAATGTGAGTTGATCGTGTCGTACCACCCGCCGATCTTTCGGCCGCTGGAGGGTTTGCGGGACGACGGGCCGTGGACCCAGCGACGCATCTTGGCCGCGGCGCGGGCGGGGCTGGCGGTTTACTCGCCGCACACGGCGTTGGACGCGGTGCGCGGCGGGGTGTGCGACTGGCTGTGCGGGCGGATCGGGCCGGGGTCGTCGGCACCGATCCGGCCGGCGTCGGCGGAGCGGGACGCGTTCAAGGTCGTGGTGTTCGTTCCGGAGGCGGACGAGGCGGCGGTGCGGTCGGCGATGGCCGCGGCGGGGGCGGGGGGCATTGGGAATTACCGGGAGTGTTCGTTTTCGATTCCGGGAGCGGGCGGGTTCCGGCCGGTCGAGGGGGCAAACCCCGCGATCGGCGAGGTCGGCAAGCGTGAGGAAGTCGCCGAGCGTCGTCTGGAGATGCTCGTGCCGGGTCCGCGGCTGGCGGAAGTGTTGGGCGAGCTGCGGCGGGCGCACTCGTACGAGGAGCCGGCGTTTGATGTGCTGCGGTTGGAGCCCGAGCCCGCGGCGGCGGAGCAAGCCGCGGGGGCGGGGCGGGTGTTGACGCTGGACCGGGGGGTGACGCCGGACGCGTTGGCGACGAGTTTCGACGGCCTGCCGGAGGCGGCGGTGAAGCTCGGGCACCGGGGCGTGAAGCGGGTCCGCACCGTGGCCGTCTGCCCCGGGGCGGGCGGGAGCTTGTTTGAAGAGGTCGAAGCATCCGGGGGCGGGGGGGTGGACGCCTACGTCACCGGCGAGATGCAGCACCACCAGGCGTTGGACCTCGTGCAGCGCGGCCGGGTGGTCGTGCTGCTGGGCCACACCGCCAGCGAGCGGCCGTACCTGCCGGTGTACCGCGACCGGCTGCGGCGGGCGGAGGGCGGCAGCGTGAAGTGGTCGGTCAGCCGGGCCGATCGCGCCCCGCTGGTTTGGCGGGGTCGGGGGTAGGCGTTACACTTTTCGATTCAAAACGCGTGGCCGAGCGGCCCCGCACCCCCCGTCGGCCCGGCCCCACGCCGGGTCTACTTCAACCCAAGACGGAGCCCCGACCCGTGAGCCAGTTCAACGCCTTCGGCACCAACCCTCCCGCGAAAGTCGTCTTCGAGTCGAGCAACGGCACCGCGTTCGTCAACTACAAGAACAGCGAGGACCTGCGGCGTTACCTCACGCCTAACGGCAAGATCCAGGGCCGCAAGAAGTCCAGCCTGACCGCCCGCGAGCAGCGGCTCGTGGCCCAGGCGATCAAGCGGGCCCGCTATATGGGTCTGCTGCCGTACACCTCGGCCACGCTGTAGCACGCGGGGCAACGGCCCCAAATATTCTGTCGAACATTCTCTTCCGGTCCCCGCGGAGGCGAGTTATCTTTGCGTCGTCACGCGGGCCTTCCGGAGCTGCCTTGATGCCACATCAGAACCATGACCTGTTTCGGGGCGATTTCTTCTGCCACTTCTGCAACAAGACCCGGCCGCGGAAGCAGGCGGCGGACGTCATGGGAGCGGCGATGTGCCGTAAGTGTTGCGTGAACCAGGCCAATCGACGGCAGTTGGCTTTCCTGCTGGAGGGGCCGATCTCGATTCTGGTTTTCGTGGGTTACGCTTTTCTGGTCGGTTTCGTGACGCCGCTGCTGGGCCTGAACCCCGACGCCGAGGCGGGCGTGGTCGCGATGTTGCTGATCGGCGGCGCGTTGTTGATCCTGGTGTTGTCGCCGCTGAGGCGGGACTGCACGTTCTTCGGGGCGTTGGGCAAGCGGGTCTGCGGCGTGCGGGCCGTCGACCGGGACACGCTCGAGCCGATCAGTGCCTGGGCGTCGTTCAAGCGGAACCTGGTGCTGTTCGTCCCGTTCGCCAAGCTCTTCATCGGCAGCTCGCTGGTGAAGGCGGGCCCTCGCTGCGGCGACGGCTGGGCGAACAGCGTGGTGCTGCGGAAAAAAGACCTCGGGCACCCCGTGTTCCACGGGGCGAAGACCTGCCGCACCTGCTGGGCCATCTTCGACCCCACCGACCCCGCGGGTTGTCTGGACTGCGTGGCGGAGCCGACCCGGGGTGGCGGAGCCTGACCCGTCGTCCTTACCGCCCGCCGGGCCTACGCAACGGCCGCCCGCAACTCCCCGGGGCGTGGGCCTACAATCGGCCCGAATGCCGCTGACCGAGATCTCCATCCGCGGCGCCCGCGAGCACAACCTCAAGGGCGTCGACCTCGATATCCCCCGCGACCGGCTCGTCGTCGTCACCGGCCTCTCGGGCAGCGGCAAGTCCACTCTCGCCTTCGACACGATCTACGCCGAAGGCCAACGCAAGTACATGGAATCCCTGTCGGCGTACGCCCGGCAGTTCCTCGACCAGCTCCAGAAGCCCGACGTCGAGTCCATCGAGGGCCTCCCGCCGACGATCGCCATCGAGCAACGCGGCAGCAGCCACAACCCCCGCTCCACCGTCGCCACGACGACGGAGATCTACGACTACCTCCGCCTCCTGTTTGCAAGGGTCGGCCAGCCCCGCTGCTGGCACCCGATCAAGGTCGACAAGAAGACCGGCAAGGTGCTGGAGTACTGCGACAAGCCGATCGAGTCGCAGTCCGCCACGCAAATCATCGACCACGTCATGGCCCTGCCTGAGGGCAGTAAGCTCATGGTCCTCGCCCCGCTGATCCGCGGCAAGAAGGGCCACCACAAAGAGGTCTTCGAGGGCATGGTCCGCCAGGGCTTCGTCCGCGCTCGGGTCGACGGCGAGGTCATCGACCTCCGCGAGCTCTCCAACACCAAGGCCAAGACCCCGTTCACGACCAAGACGCAGCGTTACCAGAAGCACACCGTCGAGGCGGTCGTCGATCGCATCGTGATACGCGGGTCAGGCCGCAACGGGCAGGCCCACGAAGAGGGCGAGATCGACGAGCTGCGGGCCCGCGTCGCCGACTCGATCGAGCTGTCGCTCAAGCTTGCCGAGGGCCTGGTGGTCGTCGCGGTGCAGGACCCAGACCCCAAACCCCAGACCCCAGACCCCACAACTTCCGGGGGCTGGACCGACCACCTCTTCAGCGAGAAGTACGCCTGCCCCGAGCACCCCGAGTGCTCGCTCGAGGACCTCGAGCCGCGGCTGTTCTCGTTCAACTCGCCGTACGGCGCCTGCCCCGTCTGCGCCGGGCTCGGCACCGTCTTCGAGTTCGACGCCGACCTCGTGGTGTCGGACCCGGAGTTGTCCCTTTCCGGGGGGGCGATCGAGCCGTGGCGGAAGAACGGCCGGCGGATGAACATCTTCTACAACCGCATCATCCGCAAGTTCTGCCGCGACTTCGACGTCTCGCCCGACACGCCGTACCGCAAGCTGTCGAAGACCGTCCAGCGCATCCTGATGGAGGGCACGACGACGCGGGACGAGACGAAGTACGGCTCGCACTTCGAGGGCGTGCTGCCCAACCTCCAACGCCGGTTCGAGTCGACCGACAGCGAGTTCGTCAAGCAGCGGCTGTCGAACTACCTCAGCGAGTCGCCCTGCGAGGCCTGCGGCGGGGCCCGGCTGCGCGTCGAGGCCCTGCACGTGTTCATCGAGTCCGACGAGAAACGCGTCAACATCCACGACGTCACCCAGATGACCATCGAAGAGGCGTCCGACTTCTTCGGCCGCTTGCGGCTTAGCACGGAAAAACAACAGATCGCCGAGCCCATCCTCAAGGAGGTCCGCGCCCGCCTCGGCTTCATGCTCTCCGTCGGCCTGGGCTACCTCAACCTCTCCCGCGGCACCGGCACCCTCTCCGGCGGCGAGTCCCAACGCATCCGCCTCGCGACCCAGGTCGGCTCGGGCCTCGTCGGCTGCTGCTACGTCCTCGACGAGCCCACCATCGGCCTGCACCAACGCGACAACGACCGCCTCATCAAGACCCTCCGCCACCTCACCGACATCGGCAACACCGTCCTCGTCGTCGAGCACGACGAAGACACCATCCGCGCCGCCGACTACCTCGTCGACGTCGGCCCCGGCCCCGGCAAGCACGGCGGCACCGTCACCGCCCACGGCCCCCGCCGCGAGTTCTTCAAAAACCGTAACTCGCTCACCGCCGCCTACCTCCGCGGCGACGAAACCATCCCCACGCCCGCCCCGGAAGAACGCCGAGCGCTCGACAACAAGAACGCGCTGGTCCTCAAAAACGCCCGCCAGAACAACCTCAAAAACCTCGACGTCACCTTCCCCCTCGGCGGGATCGTCACCGTCACCGGCGTCTCGGGCAGCGGCAAGTCCACCCTCGTCAACCAGGTGCTCATCCGCGCCGCCAAACGCGCCCTGCTCGGCTCCCGCGTCAAGCCCGGCCTGCACGACCGGCTCAACGGCACCACCCACATCGACCGCATCATCGAGGTCGACCAGTCGCCCATCGGCCGGACCCCCCGCTCCAACCCCGCGACCTACACCGGCGTCTTCGACCTCATCCGCGACCTGTTCACCAAGACCAAAGAGGCGAAAATTCGCGGCTACAAGCCCGGCCGGTTCTCCTTCAACGTCAAGGGCGGCCGCTGCGAGGCCTGCCAGGGACAGGGCACCAAAAAAATCGAGATGCACTTCCTGCCCGACGTCTACGTCCAGTGCGACGTCTGCAAGGGCAAACGCTACAACCGCGAAACCCTCGAAATCACCTACCGCGGAAAGAACATCAGCGATGTGCTCGACATGACCGTCGAGGAAGCGCTCGACTTCTTCGACAGCTTCGCCGACGTCAAGCGTCTGCTGGGCGCGCTCAACGACGTCGGGTTGAGTTATCTCCAACTGGGGCAAGCCAGCACGACCCTGTCCGGGGGCGAGGCCCAGCGGGTCAAGCTCGCCACCGAGCTGGGCAAGCGTTCGAGCGGCCACACGCTCTACGTCCTCGACGAACCCACCACCGGCCTGCACTTCCATGACGTCAAGAAACTCATCGCCGTGCTCGAGCGTTTGGTGGACGGCGACGAAGCCACCGGGGCCCGCGGCGGCAACACGGTGCTGCTGATCGAGCACAACCTCGACGTGATCAAGTGCAGCGACTGGCTGATCGACCTCGGCCCCGAGGGCGGCGACCGCGGCGGCACCCTCGTCGCCGAGGGCACCCCGGAAGACGTCGCGGACTGTGAGGCGTCTTATACGGGGCAGTTCTTGCGGTCGCACCTGCGCGTCCCCGCGGCCGAACGCGAGCTGGCGGCGGTTTGATCCGCCGGGGCGGCAAATCATTTATTCTGCGGGGATGCTGGAGAAAATTGACGAGCTCGCCGCCGCCGCGGCCTCGGACCTGGAATCGGTCGCCAACGCAGGGGCGTTGGAGGCGTACCGGGTGCGGTACTTAGGGTCCAAGGGGGCGGTCAAGGCGCTGATGGGCCTGATCAAGGACGTGCCGAAAGACCAGAAACGGGAGTTCGGCCAGCGGGCCAACGCGGCGCGGGCGGCGGTCGAGTCGGCCTTCGCCGAGAAGCAGGAAGCGTTGGGGTCGGGCACTCAACAAACTCCCGTTCGCGGCGTGAAATCTTCCGGGGGGGTGGATGTGACGCAGCCGGGGGACGGGGACCGGTTGGGGCGGCACCACGTGATCACGCAGACGGTCGACGAGTTGATCGACGTGTTCGGGCGG
>JBCCRT010000117.1:0-9049 GCA_039201235.1 Planctomycetota bacterium | reverse complement strand
TTGACGAAGTTGGTCTCCATCGTGATCTCGGACTTTTCGACGCCCATCTGCTCGGCGACGATGGCGGTCACTTTCTCTTTGATTTCGGCTTCGTCCATGTTCGGCTCCTTGTTTATCCCGTGTAAGAGGGTCTGCCGGGTTCGTGGGTCTGCCGGGGAAATCGCCGGCGGTGCGGGGTCGGGTCTGGGGTCCGGGATATGCCTCTGAACGTGGCCCGGGGCGGGGACGGTCCCCGGTTGAGCAAGCGGAAACTATAGCTTTACCCGGCGGTTGTGCCAACCCGAGCGGTGGCCAGCGTTTCCGTCCCCGCTCGGCCGCCTGATTCTGACACCACGCCCGCGCAGTTGAACCTTCCGGGGGGGGTTAGGTCATGGTCATGCCGCCGTCGACGGTGAGGACCTGGCCGGTGACGTAGCTCGCGGCGTCGGAGGCGAGGAAGGCGACGGCCGCGGCGATCTCTTCGGGTTGGCCCATCCGGCCGGCGGCGGTCGCCTGCTTGACGCCGTCCTTGATTTTGTCGGGCAGGCCGTCGGTCATGTCGGTCTGGATGAAGCCGGGGGCGACGACGTTGGCGGTGACGTTTTTCTTGCCGAGTTCTTTGGCGAAGCTCTTGGTGAAGCCGGCGAGGCCGGCTTTGGCGGCGGCGTAGTTCGCCTGGCCCGCGTTGCCGACGACGCCCGAGACGCTGCCGAGGTTGACCACCCGCCCGAACTTGCCGCGGACCATCGGCCGGGCCGCGGCGCGGCAGGCGACGAAGACGCTGCGCAGGTTCGTGAGGATCACGTCGTCGAACTCGGCATCGCTCATCCGCATCAGCAGGTTGTCGCGGGTGATCCCGGCGTTGTTGACCAAGACGTCGAGCCGGCCGTGTTCCTCGGCCACTTCGTCGATCAACGCCGCGATCGCGTCACCGTCGGCGATGTCGCAGGTCTTCACCGAAGCGCTACCGCCGGAGGACTCGATCTCTCTCTTAACTGTTTCGAGCTTTTCGGCGTTGCGGGCGACGCAGACGACGTGCTTGCCGTCGGCGGCCAGGGCCTTGGCGATCGCCGCGCCGATGCCGCGGGAGGCACCAGTGACGATCGCGACGCGTTGGGGTGCAGTTTCGCTCATGGTTCTGAAGGTTTACTTGGGTTCGTTGAAGTTCTCGACCTTGGTGCCCCGGTCGATGCGGCGCATCAGCCCGGAGAGCACTTTGCCCGGGGCGAGCTCGACGTACCGGCCGCCGTCGGCCGAGAGGTTGGCGACGGCCCACTGCATCGATTGGGTCCAGCGCACGGGCTGCGTGAGCTGTTCGACGAGGCGGGCCTTGATGCCCTCGACGCTCGGCTCGTGCGGCCGGGCGGTGACGTTGGCGATCACGTCGGCGTTGGGCGTGTTCCACTGTACGGCGTCGAGCGCCGCCGCGAGCCGCTCGGCGGCCGGTTGCATCAACGGCGAATGGAACGCGCCGGCCACCGTCAGCGGCGTCGGCTTGAACCCCATCTCGCCCGCCACGCCCACGGCCCGCTCGCACGCCGCCGCGCTGCCGCTGACCACGACCTGCATCGGCGAGTTGAAGTTGGCGGGCACCAGCACGTCGTCCGCGCCGCCGCGGGCCCGGTCGCAGAGCTCGTTGATCGCGTCTTCGCTGACGTCGCCGGTCACGGCCACCATCGTGCCGCCGCTCGCCTCGGCCGCCACCTGCATCGCCTCGCCGCGCAGCCGGACCAGCCGCAGCCCTTCGACGAAGTCGTAAGCCCCGGCCAAGTGCAGGGCGGTGAACTCGCCGAGACTCAGCCCCGCCGTCGCGTCGAACGACCCGACCGTCTCCGACTCGAGCAGCGCCTGGTAGCACGCCACCGACGTGACGTAGATCGCACACTGCGCGACGTCCGTCCGGTTCAGCCGCTCGGCCGGACCCCGGAAGCAGAGGTCGGTCAGCGAGAAGCCCAAGGCTTCGTCCGCCGCCGCGAACGTCTGCGCCGCCACCGGGATCGCGTCGAACCACGCCTGCCCCATCCCGACGGCTTGGGCACCCTGACCGGGACACAAAATGATCGTCTTGTCGCTCATGGTTCGTTTCGCAAGGCCCCTTCCGAATCCCCTCACATCCGCCACAGCGAGGTGGTCCACGTCATGCCGCCCCCGATTGCGCAGAACAATACGAGGTCGCCCGCTTTGATCCGCCCCTGTTCATACGCCTCGTGCAGGCAGATCGCTGCGCTGGCGGCCGAGGTGTTGCCGTAGCGGTCGATATTGATGTACAGCTTGTCCTCGGGCAGGCCGAAGCGATCGCGGGCCGACTCAAGGATGCGTTTGTTCGACTGGTGTGAGACGACCAGGGCCAGTTGGTCGGGGGTGACGCCGGCGGCGTCGAGCGTTTCGGCCATCATCTGCTGGGTCGTGGTGACCGCGAACTTGTAGACCTCCCGGCCGTTCATCTGCAGGGTGTTGTACGCGCCGGTGAACTGGTGGTGCTCGGGCAGCTGCGACGCGTCGCTGGGCACATAGAGCTCGCCCCAGAGGTTGCCGTCGCTGCGCATGGTCTGGTGGAGGCAGCCGCGCTGCGGGTCGTCGGTGGCGGTGAGCACGGCCGCGCCCGCGCCGTCGCCAAAGAGGATGCACGTTCGCCGATCGGTGTAGTCGACGATCCGGGACAGGGTCTCGGCCCCGACGACGCCGACGGTGCGGTACGACCCCGACTCGATCAGGCTCGACGCGACGTTCATGGCGTATACGAAGCCGCTGCACGCGGCCGAGAGGTCCATCGCCCCGGCCGGGGCCGCGCCCAGCTCGGCGACGACGCGGGCCGCGGTGTTGGGGCAGACCGTCTCGGGCGTGATCGTCGCCAGGATCACGAGGTCGAGGGACGTCGGCTCAAGCGAGGCGTCGTCGAGCGCGGCCTTCAGTGCGTCGCGGGCCAAGTCGCGGACGGTCGTCGGCGGATCAACGACGCGCCGGGTCTTGATGCCCGTCCGCTGCGTGATCCAGGCGTCGTTGGTCTCGACCATCCCCGCCAGGTCGTCGTTGGTCAGCACCCGCGGCGGCAGACAGACCCCCGTGCCCGCGATCGCCACGCCGATGTCCGAACGCCCACGCCCCGCCACGGTCACGCCCGGCCCCCGGCGGCGACCGGCTCGGCCCGGCCCTCGTGCTCCGCGAGCGCCCGAACAATCTCGGCGTTGACCCCCGTGTCCGTGAACTCCATCCCCTTGCGGATCGCGTTGGTGATCGTCCGCGCCTCGCTGCTGCCGTGACAGATCATGCACACGCCGTTGGCCCCCAAGAGCGGCGCCCCGCCGAACTCGTGGTAGTCGTGCTTCTTGTAGATGCTCTTGACCACCGGCTCGAATCGCATCGCGAGGTCGATGTCGATCTCCATCGCCTCCCGCGTGATCGTCTCGAAGATGCCCTTGCTCAGACCCTCGGCCAGCTTCAGCACGACGTTGCCCGTAAACCCCTCGGTCACCACCACGTTCGCCTGCCCGTCGAACAGCCCCCGGCCCTCGACGTTGCCGACGTAGTTCAGCGTCTCGTCCGCCCGGCACAACGCGCTGGCGTCCTTGACCAGCGGCGTCCCCTTGCCCTCCTCGCCGCCGATGTTCATCACCCCGACCTTCGGGTTTTCGATGCCCAGCACCCGCTCGGCGTACACGCCCGCCATCACGGCGTACTGATACAAATGGCTGCCCTTCGGCTCCGGGTTCGCCCCCACGTCACACAGCACCACCGGCCCGTGGAACGTCGGCAGCACGATCGCGATCCCCGGCCGGTGCACCCCCGGCAGCCGCCGCATGCTCATCTGCGCCGACGCGACGCACGCCCCCGTGTTGCCCGCCGAGATGATCACGTCACAATAACGTTCGCCCGCCTTCTTCGGGCTGCCCAGCCACGCCATCCGCACCACCGAGCTGTCCGGCTTGGCCCGGAGGGCCGTCACGGGCGATTCGCCCATCTCGATGACCTGCGACGTCGCCTCGACCTCGAATCGCGCATCGTTCTGCAGCCCCGCCTCTTCGAGCCCGTCGCGGATGATCGCCCCGTCGCCGACCAGCACCAGCCGGTCGTCACCGTCGAGCAGCCCGGCCGCGCCGAGCCCGCCGGCCAAGATCGCGTCGGGGGCGTGATCGCCGCCCATGACATCGAGAGCGATTCGCACGAGTCGTCGCCTCCACGGCCCAGACCGGCCGCCGGGGAATCAGAAAAGAGGACAAGTTTACTTGTTCTTCCGCCGCAGAAGCTTGATGTCGAGGAAGAACCCCGGCCGGTTGCCATTCGGCGCGACGTACCCGGTCTCCCGGCAGGCGGTATGCGGATACCGCGCCTCGCCGCTGTGCGGACAGCTCACGGACACCGCGGCGTCCAAGGCGTGGTGCGACCGTCCTTTACGAGTCTGGGTGCGGGTTTTACGTTGTACGGGGAGCATGGCAGTTTGTCCTGGATCGAGCGGAGGCCTAAATCTGTCTCAGGAACCAGATCAGACCGCGTAGATCAATAAAAATGTTGCAGAACTACACAAATTAGCCACTGCACGGCTGCCGGTCAAACCCTCGGAACCCGCCGCGTAGCCAGAATCATCCCCTGCCCCAAGCCGGGCGTACGGGTTTGACAGAAACCGTGCGGCGGGATATCTTGTGGAGAATGAGTCGCAGTTCTGCGAGTAGTATTCGCGGGCGGCTTGGTTTTGAATCTTTGTTTAGCAGGAGAGAAGCAATGTTTCGCCCCCCCCACACGGTCCCCTTCGTGCTTGCCGGTCTCTGTCTCGCCGTCGGACCGGTCTCGGCCCAGACGATCGATCTCGCGAGCACGATGAATGCCGGCAACGGCAGTGGAACTCCCGATACCGGCTTTCTTTCAGAAGACCTTGTGACAGGTTCGTTTGGCCAGATCGCCCGGTCGCCTGACGGCCTCTACAACGTTGCCGATCCTTCGCAGCAATTTGGCACAGTTGGATTGTTCCCCAATCAAGCCAACTTCGGTATCGGCTCACTCACCTATGACGATAGCGGGGTCGATAGCTTGGGCATCGACATCGCTCCGATCACGGGGCTAGACACCAGCGATTTCTGGCAAGCCGGCTCTAGTATCACCGACATTAATGATGCTAGTGGCTTCGACTTCTGGTTCCAGGGCTCGAACTCAATTGTTGCCTTCGGCGCTCCCACCGGAACCGTCACGTTCAGTAACGGCGATCTGGTCTCGATCGATCTAAGTACTTCTATCAGTTTTACAATCGATTATAGCGTCTTCGCACCCACG
Source organism: Planctomycetota bacterium (assembly GCA_039201235.1). Lineage (GTDB taxonomy): Bacteria > Planctomycetota > Phycisphaerae > Phycisphaerales > Phycisphaeraceae > Algisphaera. The sequence goes on along the minus strand of JBCCRT010000117.1, from coordinate 3,808 downwards.
ACAACCTACACCGGAACGTTCTTGATCAGCGGTAACCAACTCGCGATCGCGGTCAACGAGTCGGTTGAATTGGCCCCGGGCCAAGTCTCAACGTTCGTTGCCGACCTGACCGGCACGGTAAACGCGGTCATCCCGGAGCCGTCCTCGGTCGCACTGCTGTTCGGCGGTTTGACTTTACTTTCGTTACGGCGTGCTTACAGCTGATCCGGCTTTTCCTTCCCTTTTTTATCGTTCGCAAGTTTCACGCATCATTCCTACCGAATGCACAAGATGAATTATCGAACTATTTTTATTATTGCGACGACCTGCCTGTTCACGTCGAGTCTCGCGGCATCCCAGTCCATTAGTCTTAGTGGCAACGACCACACCGGATACCTTTCGTTGTCTGGTGTGAACAACGAAGGTGTCGAACCCGAATCAGGCCTGCCGGGTTCAAAGAATCTCGGCATGCCTTTCTTCTTCGATACAAACCAAGGCACGGCTGGGCTCTGGAACTATATCGTTGCCGTACCGCTCTCCGGGGATTCGGTCTACGCCGAAGAAAGTACCCCAGGCGTTACGGCCGGCGGCAAGGGCATTAATCACGCTCAATTTTCATCAACCACGTTCGGTTCCATCGACTACGATAACTCGAGCCTGACTGGGATAGGTACCGAGACGATTAGCCTTAATACTTCCAATGTAAACCTTGACCTTGCCGCATTTGGGCCCCTTAATCAAGTTTACGGCGCTACTAATCCAAACAATGAGTTTGCTTGGGACTATGTCATAGAGACTCAAGCCATCTCAAGCTCTGGCTTGGAGTTGACGTTCACCGGGGGGCAGTTGACTTCTATTGACGGGGGGCTCGACGTTGGTATCGCGGTACGATTTCTCGGCAATGACGCCCTCAAATTTCTCGAACTGAATGCCCCGACTTCGCCGGGGCCTGTTGCGACTTATGACGGCTCGTTGGACTTCGTCGGTGATCAATTTGTTTTCGATGTTGATATCACGCAGGACGTATCGAGTGCTCTCGGCGACTTGGCTAACACCCGTCTGGTCTTCAATCGCAGCGGTTCGATCAGCGCCGTGCCCGAACCGACTTCGCTGTTACTCACCCTGGCGGGGGCGATCGGAGTTGTCTCGCGACGCCGACGTGTCCTATAGGCTGCCTGCTGATTCACCCTTAGTCTCATTCTTCGGACTTATATAACCCGCTAAGGAGTTGACGGCATGCGGGGTCACCGAGCGTTTACTCTGATTGAATTGTTGGTGGTCATTTCGATCATTTCGCTTCTGATTGGTATTTTGCTGCCGGTCTTAGGTTCGGCCCGCGAATCGGCGCGATCGGTGCAGTGCCTGTCCCGTATCCGTCAGATTGGTCAGGCGACTTATATGTATGCGGCGGATTACGACGACGCGCTGCCGCCGCACAATACCGTGGACCCGAGCCTGGAAGACCCTTTGTTTCCGGGGGCCGGCGCGAATCTCGCCTGGTGCTGGGCTCAGATCGCCGGCGACCCGGAGTTTGCCTTTAAGAATGGGTCGGTCTCGCGTTATCTTCAAGACATCACCACGATGGCAGGTTGCCCTTCATGGGAAACCCCTCCAGACGCCATCGATTGGGGCCTGACCACACCGTTTTTCAGCTCGTTCGCGCTGCCGCTGGTTGTGCACTACGGCTACAACGGCAGGATGCTGGGACTGAACCAGGGCGGTGGGATTTGGAAACCCTACCGCATCGATCAGATTTTAAAACCATCCAAAACTATCTTGTACACCGATAGCGGATCGCTCCCGAGTGAGTGGGGCGGGGTGAACAACGGTTCGGTTTGGCCGCAATGGGAATTACAGCCGGCGGCCAACGACAGCTTGGGTAGGGTTACTGCTGGTAATCATGTCCACGGCCGTCACCACGGTGGTGAAAGCGCCAACGTCGCCTGGGCCGATGGTCATGCGTCGTCTACCAAAATTAACGAGGCATACGCATCCGCCGATCGACAAGCCCTAAACCTTGGTACGCTCGATCCCGACACATCCGATGGTGCCAGCAACGACTGGTGGGACGATAAATGAATCGATGCATCGCGGTTGGCATGGGCCTTTTAGGTCTGTTCTTGTATGGCTGTTCGTCGTCCAACCCGCCGGTCTTTCCGGCGGATGCAACGCTCGATGAGAAGATCGAACTGACGCGTCAGCACCTGCGGCTGCCGGGGGCGGTGGTGGCGGTGGTGCATGATGGCGAGGTGTTGATCGATCGGGCGTACGGGGTGGCGGCGCTCGGGCCGGAGAAGACCGAAGCGGGCGGGGAGGCGATGACGACGGGGCATCGCTTCCGGGTCGCGAGTCTGACGAAGCCGTTTGTGGCGGCGGTGATGCTGCGGCTGGTTGAGGAGGGCCAGCTGGGGCTGGACGACCCGGTGGGGGAGTATCTCGACGGAATTCCGGGGGCGGGGGGTGAGACGATCACGTTGCGGATGCTGGCGCAGCACACGAGCGGGCTGCCGAATTATGTGGGGCTGCCGGGGGTGAAGGAAGAGCTGATTGCCGAGCCGGAGCGGCGGTGGACGGAGGAAGAGCTGTTGGCGTTTGCCTACGCCGGCAGGCCGTACTTCAAGCCGGCGGAGGATGGGTGGATGTACAGCAACACGAACTATGTGTTGCTGGGGCAGGTGCTGGAGAAGGTGACCGGACGGGGGCTCGACGACCTGATCCAGGCGTACGTCTGCGAGCCGTTGGGGCTGACCGACACGTTTTATTCGGTCGAGGCTTCCATTCCTGAGCCCGCGGCGCGGGGGTATCAGTACGGGGACGAGGACGAGCCGATCTTCTGGAAGGGGCGGGGTGAGGTGCCGTACGACGTGACACACGCGTCGCCGAGCATGTGGCACGCGGCGGGGGCGATGGTCTCGACGCTGGACGATACCCGGCGGTTCGTCGAGGCGATCGTAAAGGGCGAGTTGTTGGGCGACGAGATGCACACGGCGATGCTCGACTTCCGGGACACGGGGTACCCCGTTGATTACAGCTACGGGCTCGGGCTGATCAACTACTACGGCGCGATCGGGCACACCGGGAATGTCCCGGGGTACCAGGTCACGGCCACGCACAACCCGGAGGAAGACCTGACGGTTGTGGTGCTGGCGAACTGTTACAGCAGCCCGAACTACGAGGAGCCGGCCAACGCGTTGTTCTTCGTGATCCACCGGCACCTCACCGGGCGGAGCGTCGCGCCGCCGGGGTGGGAGGGGTGGTGAGACGGCCGTCCGCTAAGCCGCAAGCGGCTTGAGCGGGATCGCCTGGGTCCGAGGTTTTGCTTCACGACATCCCGGAACGCAGGGCGTCGAGGTGGCGGCCGAAGTGGTCGTCGAGGATGTCGCGGTGGGTGTCGGGGTGGGCTTCGAGGCAGGCGCGGACGGCGGGGCCCAGTGTGGCGTCGGTCAGGACCGAGCCGAAGGTGCAGTGCAGGATCTGCCGGCCGGGTTGCGTGAAGCCTTTGCCTTCGGGCACGTCGGCCCAGTGTTCGAGGTAGAGGCCCTCCAAGGCGTGGAGGTCGCCGACCTCGCTCGGCGGGGGGGCGGAGTCGAGAGTGGCATGGACGTGGTAGGTCGCGCGGTCGGTGTCGTAGCGGCCGCGGCTGAACTCGACGATGCGGCGGAACAGCGGCTCGTCGTGCCGGGCGATAACGCGGAGGGCCTCGAGGTAGCTGGTGCCGGCGGTCTTGACGTGGAATTGGCCGCGGGTGGCGCGGGCGAAGGCGGCGTACATCGACAGCTTGTCGCTGCCCGAGTGGAGGCTGAGCTTGTAGGGCCCGAGGTGGCGGGCG
>JBCCRT010000116.1:0-9158 GCA_039201235.1 Planctomycetota bacterium | reverse complement strand
CGAAGCGGCTGTTCTCGAACGTCGGCCGGGGCGTTGCCGAAGTCGTACCCGGGAGCGAACCCGGGCGGACGGTCGGCTCGAGCAGCCTCAGCAGGTCGCCGCTCGGGGTGGTCACAAGGTCGCCTCCGGGTCGTCGTTGACCCCGTCACCCGAGAGCGACGACGCCAGCTCCGCGGCCAGCGCATCGAGCTCGGCCAACGACTGCTCGGCCGAAGGCGCCTCCGCCGCGGCCGACGCCGTCGGAGTTGAACCTTCCGGGGACGGGGGGGGTTGGGTGACGCTGGTGACGTTGTCGAAGCTCAGCGTCGAGCCGTCGTCGAGTTGGAGGCGGGACTTGCCGTCGACGACCTGGACCGACGCGACGAGCCCGGTGACGGTCCGGCCGGCGTCGCTGAGCCCTTCGACCTGTTTGCCGATCAGCGTGCCGGCCTGGCCGATCGTGTTCTGCAGCACCAGCGCGGCGAGCTGGTCCTGCAGCTCGATGTCGCTCTCGATGCTCCGCAGGCTGTTGAGCTGTTCGAGCGTCGCGGACGTGTCGTTGGGCTCGAACGGGTCCTGGTTCGATAGCTCTTCGAGGATGATGTTAAGCCACTCTTCGCTGCTGACCTCGGCGAAGGGGTTGCCCGGCGCACCCTGGCGCACGACCGGGGCCTCGTCGGCCGTCGGGTCGGCGGCGAAGTTGATGTTCGACGAGAGCGAGGAGATGGCGGACATGGGTGGGGTCTGGGGCTTGGCGTGTGGGGTCTAAGTCAGCCGCGACGCTGCGCGTCGCTGGTCAGGGTTGCTTCGGCGTTGTCGCGGAACAGGTCGTCGAAGGTCTCAGGTTCGGGTTGACCCGGAGACTGGTCGGAGTTTTGGTTCTGGTTCTGCCCGCGGCTGCGGCCGTCGGCGTTGGCCTGGTTCGGGTTCTGGTTCGCGTCGCCGTTGGTCTGTTGTTGCAGGTTCGAGGCGTTGGACGAGCCGCCGAGGGCCTGGACCCCGAGGCGTTCGACCTGCAGGCCTTGCGACTCGAGGCTGGCGCGGAGTTGGCCGAGCTGCTGGGTGAGCAGTCGTTGGGCGGCGTCGGTCTCGGCGTGGAACTGGGCCGAGACGGCCGTGCCTTGGAGGTTGAGCTGGATGCGGACGGTGCCCATCTCCGGCGGGGTGAGGCGGAGCGTGACGTTACCGCCCTGCTGGTTGACCGCGTTGGCCAGGCCGCGGTTGATGCGGGCGGCGTTGAGCGCATCGGTCGGGCTGGTGGCGGTGGTGGTGGCGGACTGGCCGGCGGGGGCCGCGTTGGCGGGGTTGAGCGGGTTGGCGGTGACGCTGGCCGGGGCGTTGCCGGCCGGGGCGGTGGGCAGGCTGGGGTTGAGCGTCGGGGTCAACGCGTTGGCGTTTGTCGTAGCGGGTCGGGCGGCGGTGTCGATCGTTGAACCTCGGGCCGCGTTGGCGTCGGTGGGCCGGGTCTCAGCAACGGTCAACGAGTTCGCGTTGGCGTTTGGCGACGGCTCGGCTTCGGTGTTCCCGGTCGCGGCGGCGGTCGGGGTCACCGACGGGCTTCCGGTCGGCGTGGCGTTGCCCGTTGCGGGGATCACGGGGCCGGTCTGACGCGGTGTCGCGTTTTGGGCCGAGGCGTTGCGCAGAACTTCAACCAGGGCGTTGAGCCCCGGGAAGCCGGGCAGCGTCTGGCCGTCGGCCGAGGCGCGGTTGCCGGCCGATGCGTTGCCGGGTAGCGCAGACGTGCTGGCGACGAACGCCTCGAACGCTTCGACCAGATCATCGACCAGCTCGACCAACGCCTCGGCGGGCGGTGCTTCATCGGCCGGGGCCTTCGTGTCATCCGTCGGATCGACCGTCCCGGGTTCCGCGTTTTCGGAGATCGCCTCGGGCTCCGCCAATTCGTCGCGGGTCGTCTCGGCCTCAACCGCACCCGGCTCCGTGTCGCCCGTCGACGCGGCGGGTTCGGCGTCCGGTGGGGGCGGGTCCGTCGCCTCGGCCGGCTCACGCCGAACGCCGGCCTCGGTCAACGACCGCTCGAAATCCGACGGCTCACCGTCGCCACGGCCGGCGGCGTCCGCTCCGCGCAGCGTCGGGGTGGGCAACGGGTCGGCCCGGTCGATCGGCGGCAGCGGCAGGAGGTCGAACGCACTCATGAGTCACCCCCGCCCGCCGCGGCCGGCTCGGCCGCCCCGGCGTCGGCCTGGCCGAACGGGTCCTGGCCGCGCTTCCGCAGCTCGTCGAGCAGCATGGCCGCCTGCGGTATGTCTTCCTCGGCCTTGAACGCCTTGAGCACGCCGGCCGACTTGCGCAGCTGCATCGCCGCGAGGTAGTCGACCGCCTCGTCGAGCTGGCCCGCCGCGAGGTACTGCTGGATCATCTGCTTCGCCTGCTTCGGCGGCAGCTGTTCGAGCGTCTTGACCGCCCGGCGGAAGTCCTCGTCCTCCATCGCCTGCGTCCGCCGCTCGACCAACGCGGCGAACTCGGCCTTCTGCCGTTCCAGCAGCGCCGTCTCCTCGGCGATCAGCTTCTTGTCCTGGTCCAGCCGGCGACGGATCGCCTCGGTCTCCGCGTTGAGCCGTTCGAGCCGGTGCAGGTCAAACTCGTCGGCCTCGAAGTTTTCGGCCAGACGGTCCTCGATCGACTGCGGCCCGTCGCCTAGCCCTTCGAGCCGCAGCAGCTGGTCGCGGGCCGCCCGCGCTTCCTCGGCCGCCGCCTCGGCCTCGGCCTTTGCGCGGGCCTCCTCGGCGAGCGTCGGCTCGAACACCGACGCCACCGTCCGCAGCCGCTGCCCGTCGATCCGGTCGGTTGCGCCCAGCCAGCCCACGAACCCGACCGCCGCGGTCAGGTGCAGCAGCAGCAACACGATGAACACTGCCAGGGCCGTCTTCACGCCGCACGCTCGCTTTCGGTGGCGAGGGCGGCCTTCACCCCGCGGTGTTGTTCAAGTTGTCGGCGGGCGTACGCCTGCGCCGCGGCCTCGTCGAGGCGGGCCGTCTCGCGGCGGTTCTGCTGCTTCCGCCACGTCTGCCGGTCGCGGTCGCGGAGCAGTTCCAGCGCCCGACGCTGCTGCGTTGCGTCGAGCAGCACCGCGCGGGCCGTCGCGACCACCGCCTCGAGCTCGGCCAGCTTCCGCACGAGCTGCCGGCCGCGCACCGTCGCCTCGGCGTTGTACCGCGTGAACCCGCCGACCTGCGCGAGATCGACCTTGCCGACCAGCGCACCGCCGAGGTCGCGTTTCGACTTCGTCAGGTCCCGCTGCATCGCGCGGAGTTGGTCGGTGAGGATCATCTGGGTGCGGACCTGCTCGGCCAGCTCGCGTTGCCGGCGGTCCTCGACGTCGCGTCGGTGGCGGAGCAGCGTTTCGTAGCGGAAGGTGAACTCGGGCATGGGCGGGAACTTCTTCGCGGGGGATCAGACGCGGCGGACGCCGGCGTTCTGCTGGGTCGCGCTCTGCAGTTGCGTGCGGGTCTGTTCGATGAGTTGGTGCAAGGCGTGGAGCTGCGCCGCGGCCTGGGTGAAGTCGGCCGCGCCCTGGACCTCGCCACCGCCCTGCTGCAGCAGCCGGTCGATCGCGGGCTTGACCGTCACCGCCAAGTCGGCCTCGGGGTTCGACCCCGCGGCGTACGCCCCGATGTTGATCAGGTCCTCGACCTTGCGGTACGCCGCGATGAGCTTCACGACCGCCCGGCGGGCCCGCTGGTGGTTCGGGTCCGTCACGTCGTCGGCCACGCGGCTGATCGAGCCGGGCACGTCGATGGCGGGGTAGTGCCCCGCCGCCGCCAGATCACGGTCGAGCTGGACGTGCCCGTCGAGCACGCCGCGGCAGGCGTCGGCGATCGGCTCGTCGGGGTCGTCGCCCTCGACCAGCACCGCGTACAGCCCGGTGATCGAGCCCCGGCTCGTCCGGCCGGCTCTTTCCAGAAGTTTCGGCAGCGACGCGAACACGCTCGGTGGGTAGCCCTTGGTCGCCGGCGGCTCGCCCGCGGCCAGCCCGACCTCTCGCTGCGCCTGGCAGAACCGGGTGACCGAGTCCATCACCAGCAGCACGTCGTGCCCCGCGTCGCGGAACGCCTCGGCGATCGCCGCGGCCGACCACGCCGCCCGCATCCGCATCAGCGCCGGCTCGTCGCCGGTCGCGCAAACCACGACGCTCCGCGTGAGCCCGTCTTCGCCCAACGCGTTCTCGACGAAATGCCTCACCTCCCGCCCGCGCTCGCCGACCAGCGCGATGACCGACACGTCCGCCGCCGTGTGCTTCGCGCAGGTCGACAGCAGCGTCGACTTGCCCACGCCCGGCGGCGCAAACACGCCGAGGCGTTGGCCCCGGCCTAGCGGCGTCATCGCGTCGATCGCGCGCACGCCCGTGGCCAGCGGCTCGTCGATCAGCGGCCGGTCCAGCGGGTCGATCGGTTTCGATTGAATGTTCCGCGGTGTCGTGTCGCGCAGCGGCCCCTTGCCGTCGATCGGCCGGCCGAGCCCGTCGAGGACCCGGCCCAGCAGCGTGTCGCCAACGGGAACCGTTGCGGCGCGATGTAACGCCACGACCGTGTCGCCCCGGCCCACGCCCGCGGCGGAGCCCAGCGGCATGACCACCGTCTCGTGTCCCTCGAAGCCCACCACCTCGCCCGGCACGGCGTCACCGCCCCGCCGACGGACCTGGACGCCCGCGCCGACCGGTGCGGGCAGACGGGCGACCCGCAACGCCAGGCCGCGCACTTCCGTCACCGTGCCGCGCAATTCCGGCGCGGTCGCGTGGTCCAACAGATCGATCTGGGCCTCGAGCACCGGCATCGGGGGTCTTTCAGCGAAACGGGTGCCAAGGGGTTACGCGTCGGGTTCGGCGGCGTCCGCGTCGCCATCGCCGCCGCCCGGCAGCAGCAGTTCCGTCAGCCGCCGCACCTGCGTGTCGATCGACGCGTCCAGCTCGCCGCCCCGCAGGCATAGCACACAGCCGCCGCGCCCTACCTCCGCGTCGTCCACCAGCTCGACGTCACGCAGGTGGTTCAGCCCCGCGAGCAGGTCCGGCAACACCTCGGCCACCGACGCCCGGTCGTCCGGGTGAATCTTCAATCGCACGTCCGTCGGCTCCAGCACGCTCGACAACGCCGAAGCCACCTGATCCGCCGCCACCCCCGGATCGACCTCGACCACGCGGTGCGTCACCCGCTGCGCGAACTTCACCGCGAACCGCAGCACCGCCTCCCGGGCCTCGCGGTGCATCGCCTCGCGGTGCTCGGCCCACGCCGCGGCGATGTCGTCGAACGCCGCCGTCGTCTGCTTCACCTGTTCCGCCCCCGCCGCCAACGCCTCGGCGCGCCCCGCCGCCCGCCCGTCTTCGGTGCCCTTGGCCAGCCCCTCGGCGTGCCCTTTCTCGTAGCCGACCTTCTCCGCCCCGGCGGTGATCCGCGCCGCCTCGGCCCGCGCGTCGGCCAGGACCGCCCGCGCCTTGGCCTCGGCCGCCTCCCGCAGCCGCGCCGCCTGCCGGCCTAGGTCGCCGAGGTCGAGCACCACCGCCTCGCGGATCAGCGGCTTCGCGTTGGTTCGTTTGATAATGGGCACGACGGTTTACCGCTAAGCCGGGAGCGGCTCTACACGATCAGGTCCTTGTCCCCGCCCCGCCCGGAGATGATGATCTCCCCGGCGTCCTCGAGGCGGCGGACGATGTCGACGATCCGCTGCTGGGCCGACTCCACGTCGCTCACGCGGACCGGGCCCATGAACTCCATGTCTTCCTTGATCAGCGTCGCCGCCCGCTCCGACATGTTGCGGAAGATCTTGTCCTGCAGGTCTTCGCTCGCGGTCTTGAGCGCCAGCGACAGCTCGTCGTTCTCGACCTCCTTGAGTACCGACTGGATGCCCTTGTCGTCGACGAGGTTGATGTCCTCAAAGACGAACATTAGCCGGCGGATCTCCTCGACCAGGTCGGGGTCGTCGGCCTCGAGACCCTCCATGATCGACTTCTCGGTGGTGCGGTCGGTGAGGTTGAGCATCTCGGCGACGCTGTTGACCCCGCCGAGCTTCTCGAACGACTGGCTGAGCATGTTGGCGAGCCGGGCCTCGAGCCCGCGCTCGACCTCGATGATGACCTCGGGGTTGGTCTGCTCCATGTTGGCGACGCGCTTGACCACCTCGATCTGCTTCGCGGTCGGCAGCCCGCCGAGGATCTCCGAGGCCTTGGAGAACGGCAGGTGGCTCACGATCATCGCGATCGTCTGCGGGTGCTCGTCCTGGATGAACGTCAGCAGGTTCTGCGACTCGGCCTTCTGCAGAAACGCGAACGGCGTCTTGCGGACCTGGTGGCTGATCCGCTGCATGATCGCCTCGGCCTCTTCCGGCGAGAGGCTCTTGGCCAGCAGCGCCCGCGCGTTCTCCAGCCCGCCCTCGACCGCCCAGCTCGACGCGACCGCGAGGTTGTAGAACTCCTCGACCACCGCGTCGCGCAGCTTCTTCGGCACGCTGCCGATGCTCGCCAGCTCCCGCGTGACCTCCTCGACCGCCTTGCTCGGCAGCGTCTTGAGCACCAGCCCCGACGCCTCGTTGTCCAAGGCCAACAACAGCACCGCGGCCTTACGCACGCCGCTGAGGTCGTTGATGGTGTCGGTGGGTTTGATGGCGGAAAACATGGGCGGGGATCGGGTTTCAGGGATCAGGGACCGGGATGAAGCTCGTTGCGTTTCTCGGGGTCGGGACGTGGGACCTGATCCCCGGTCCCCATCCCCCGATCACTAATCATCCGCCTGCACCCACTTGCCCAGCAGGCCGCCAGCGTCGCCGGGCGCGGACTTGATCATGTCGCTGATCTGCTCGGCGAGGTGGCGGCTGCGCAGCTCGTCGTCATCGACCTCGAGGCCGGCCATGGTCGACTCGATCTCGTCGGCCTCGCCGATCAGCTCCTCGTCGGTCGGCAGCGTCGGCGGCACGCCCGCCAGCTCCTCCACGGTCGGCAGCGCCTCGGGCTTCGTCGCCCGACGGACCATCATCAGCGCCAGGGCCAGCGACACGACCGCCAGCCCGCCGGCCGAGACCGCGGCGACCACGTTCGAGTTGCTCACCACGCCCATCACGCCGCCCGCCCCGCCGCCGCCCATGCCCGCGGCGTTCGGCTGGAGGTACGCCAGGTCGTAGACCATGTTCGCTTCGATCACGCCCGGGGCGTCCGCGCTCACCGCGACCAGCGGCGAGACCTGCGTGCGGATCAGGTCGAGCTGCGCGGTCTGGATCGGCAGCAGTTCTTCGTCGCCCGGCTCGCCCTCGGCCTCGGGGTTCGCGGCCTTGTAGATCGTCACGAACCAGCTGCGCGGCACGTTGATCGTCACGTTGATCTGCTCGACCTGGTGGCCCGCCAACTCGATCTGGGACGTGCCGAGCAGCTGCTTCTCGCCGAACTCGTTGCGCGTCGTCGTCTCGGTCGTCTCGCGGGCCAGGTCGTTGCCCGTATCGATCGTCAGCTGCGTGTTGGGCCGGGCCCCCGCCTCGGCCGGCCGCTGGAAGTCACGGCTGGTCATCTCCGTCGTCTCTTCGACGCGGACCGGCTCGGTCTCGGCAAACGTCCGCTGCTCGCGGACCTCGCGGCGGATCGGGCTGGTGCGCACCTTCACCGCCACGATCACCCCCGGAATCGTGCGCAGCATCGCCTCGATCTTCTTGCGGTGGTAGTCCTCCTGGTTACGGACCAGCTCGATGACCTCGGTGGGGACGATGTCGTCCTCGTCGGCGACGGTGTGCTGCCGGCCGTGGTTCGCGTCGAGCACGACGACGTTGCTGGGGTCGAGGTCGGCCACGGCGGAGCTGACCAGCCCGGCGAGCGCCTCGACGAGGTTCTTGTTGACCCGCGCCTGGCCGTTCATCGTGACGGTGACCGAGGCCGAGGGCTCGACGCTGGTGCGGCCGAAGCCCTTCTGCTCGGGCAGCGAGATGACGACCTCGGCCGAGCGCACGCCGTTGTACTTCCGCGCCACCGCGTTGAGGTACCGCTGCATCGCCAGGAGGTACTTGCGGTCGCCCTGCGCGTCGGTCTCCCAGGGGTTGCCCACGACGTCGGCGAAGGCGTCCGACGCGTTGGCCGAGAGCATGTCTTCGTTCGACAAGAGGACGATCGCGTCCTCGCGGCGGGCCGTGGGCACGTGGACCTGGCCGTTGCGCAGCTCGGCGTCGATGCCCGCCGACGCCAGCCGGGCGACGACCTCCTCGGCCCGGCGGTCGGCGAAGCCGTTGATCGGCACCGTCCGCGGCTGACCCGCGTACAGCGTGACGATGAACCCCACCAGCAGCAGGATCACCACCAGCGCGCCGATCAGCAGCTTGGTCGAGGCGGGCAGCCCCTCCATCTGCGCCCGGATCGTCGTCCAGTATTTCTTCGCCAGGTCCAAACTTCGGCCTCCTGCCGACGGGCTTCACACGGCCGCTCCGCGGCCGCCCGTTTTTCGCTGCGTCAACCGCCCGCTTACACCCTGATCTGCTTCACCTCTTCGTACGCGTCCATCATCTTGTTCCGCACCTGCAGCAGCATCTGGAACGCCACGTCCGCCTTCTGCTTGGCGATCAGCACGTCCTCGAGCTGGCCCTTGCCCAGCGCGACGTCCTCGACCGCGGTCTCGGCGTCCTGTTGCAATCGGTTGACCTGCTCCAGGTTCTTCATCAGAACGTCCTTGAAGCCCGGCCCCTCGGTCTTCGGCGCGGCCAGCGGCTTGCCGGGTTGTAGCGGGGCGACGCCTCGGTTCGGTTGGATCAGTCCCAATGGATCGGTCATGGCACTTCTCTAGGCAAACGGTCAAGCGATCAGGCGCAACGCCGACTGCATCATTGCCTTGGTCGCCTCGGCGGCCTGGATGTTGGCCTCGTAGGCCCGGGCGATCTCCAGCGCGTTGACCTGTTCGTGGATCGGGTTGATGTTGGGGTAGCTGACGTAGCCCTCGCCGTCGGCCAGCGGGTGGTTCGGTTCGAACTTCTTGCGGAACGGCGCGGGGTCGTGGGCGATCTCGGCGACGTGGACACCGGGCCCGTTGGTGGTCGGGTCGCCCTCGGCCAGCAGCGCGATGCGGCGGCGGAAGGGCACGTTGTTGCCGTCGCCGTCGTCGATGCTGTTGGCGTTGGCCACGTTCGCGGCGACCGTCTCCAGCCGGATGCGGTTGGCCACGAGGCCGGAGGTCGAGGTGTCGAGGGCACCAAACATGGGGCGT
>JBCCRT010000115.1:0-9245 GCA_039201235.1 Planctomycetota bacterium | reverse complement strand
TTTCTTGGGCTGCTTGATCTTGGTTTCTTCGAAGCGGGACTGCGACCGGCCGTACTGGTAGCTGTAGTCCTGCAGCGAGCACTCGCCCGCCTGGTCGCAGACCGGGCAGTCCAGCGGGTGGTTGATCAGCAGCATCTCCATGACCGACTTCTGGTTGGCGACGGTCTTGGGCGAGTTCTTGAGGTGGACCTGCATGCCCTCGGCCGCGGGGGTCTGGCAGGTCGGGATGAGCTTCGGGATCAGCTCGACCTTGTTGTCGTTCCGGGGGTTGGGCTGGGCGACCTCGGCGAGGCAGATCCGGCAGGACGCGACGACCGACATCCCGGGGTGGTAGCAGTAGTGCGGGATCTCGACGCGGTTGTCCAGCGCGACCTGGAGGATGGACTTCTTGCCCTCCCAGGTGCACGCGCGGCCGTCGATGGTCAGTGTTGGCATTTATGTCATCTTAAGAGCGTAATTGCCGGCCGCGATGTGAGATGTGGTGTCATTTACGGCGACGCTCCGCCCGGCTTTCCCCGACATCGACCGGCCCGACAAGCGGTCCGATCGCGTTTCGATCCGCGGCTCGGGTCACGACCAAGGTCTAAAATTTATTTCTATATTTTAGAATTACTGCTTGACCAGATAATTCTATTCAGTAGAATAAAAATGTGAACAACACCCTCGACAACGGGCTGGAAATGCTGATGTTTTTGGCCGGTGACCCCCGTCCTTACGGGGTCAGCGAGCTGGCCCAGGCGCTCGAGCTGCCTCCCAGCCACGTGCACCGCTTGCTGCAGACGTTGGTCGCCAAGCGTTACGTCGTCCGCGACGACCGCCGGCGTTACGCCATCGGCGTCGGCGCTTTGCGGCTGGGCGGAGCGTTGCTACGGGAGATCCCGCTGCGGCGGATCGGCGTGCCGGTGCTGCAGGGGCTGATGCGGCGGTCGCGGTGGTCGGCGGTGATGGCCGTGCCCTTCGACGACGAAGCGATCAGCCTCGCCTACGTCGCCCAGGGCGGCCGACTCCGGCCCACCTCCGAGTCGCTCGGCACCACGCTCGGCACGCTGACCACGGCGTCCGGCAAGCTGTTGCTCGCGATGCGGCCCGCCGACGAGCGCGAGGACATCTTGTCCCGCCAGAGCTTCGGCCCGGGCGAGCCGCACGGCTACCACACGGCGGCCGACGTCCGTCGTGAGCTCGAGCAGATCGCGCGGGACCGCGTCGCGTGGCGGACGGCCGGTCCCGACCGCCGGCCCACGAGCCTGGCGATGCCCGTCGGCGACGCGGCCGGCCCGCCGATCGCGGTGCTCGGCCTGACCCGGCCGCCGCGGGCTCCCGTGCCGGACGAGGCCCGCTGCCATCAACTCCAGTGCGTCCTGCGTGACGCCGTCACCCGTCTCAAAGCCGAGACCCAAGCAAAAGAGACCCCGCCATGCCCCTCGATGACTTAACGAGCCCCCGCTTCCACCGCGCCCCGGCCGGCGTCGAAGCCCCCGCCGCCGTAGACGCCGTGCCGGCCACCGAGCCCACCCCCGCTCCCCCGGTCTCGACCGCCACGCCGCGTAACCCGATGACCGCCGACCACGTCAAGCAGTTCCGCGAAGAGGGCTACACCATCGTCCGCGGCGTGTTCGCCACGCACGAGGTCGAACAGATGGCGATGGCCGTCGACCGCTGGAAGTTCTTCGGCAAGCTGCTCGAACGCACCTGGCGGAAACAGAACACCGTGATCTGGGTCGACAAGTCCCACCAGCACGGCGAGTCCGACCCCCAGGCGACCGTCCGCGGCATGCAGTGGCCGTCCTACCACGACCCGATCCTCGACCACTACCGCGCCGACCCGCGCATGCTCATGATCCTCGAGCCGCTGATCGGCAGCAGCGTCAAACAGATCATCAACCAGCTGCACTGGAAAAAACCCAAGTCGAAGGTGACCTGGCCGCTGCACCGCGACGTGCGTTCCCGCCAGCCCGTCGAAGACTTCCGCGACCTGTCGCGGGCCTGGGTGCAGACGGGTACCGCCATCGACCCGCACCGCGTGGAGAACGGCGCGATGTACGTCGTCCCCGGCTCGCACAAGGACTACGAGGCCGACCCCCGCAACAAAGACCTCTACAACGTGCCGCACTACCACGACGACCCGCGGATCAAGCCGGTCGAACTCGACCCGGGCGACGTGGCGCTCTGGAGCGCCTACACCGTCCACGGCGGCGGGTTCAACACCACCGAGTTCATGGACCGCCGGCTTTACATCAACGGCTACATTACGGCCGAGAAGTGCGACCGCGGCGAGTGGGCCTTCCGCGATGGACGGACCGTTCACCTCCACGGCAAGCAGGCGCTGATCCAGTTCAACGAGATCGACTCGATCGCCGACGCGTTCTACGCGGGCGACCGCGGCCGGACCGAACGCATCAGCGACTGAACGCCGGGCCGGCGTTGTTTTGCGCACTTCTCACGCGGCCGCACGTTCTAAACTGGTCGTATGGCGACCGAAAGCCCTACGAGTTGGACGCGTCGCGGCCTGATGCGTGCCGGGGGGGCGGCCGCGGTCGGCGGTCTGGTCGCCGGCCCCGCACGAGCGCAGGCGGTGCCGGACACCGACGCCGGGCCGTGGGTCGCGCTGCTTAGCGACCCGCATATCGACGCGGACCCGGGGCGGACGGTGCGGGGCGTACGGATGGCCGAGACATTCGAAGCGGTGGTGGGGCGGCTGGTCGCGGCGGGGTCGTCGCCGCCCGCGTGTGTCATGGTGAACGGCGACGTGGCCCGCGACGTGGGGAACAACGGCGACTACGCCGTGCTGAACCGCCTGATGGTCGGCTTCGGGCCGTCGCGCAGCCGCGTGTATTTCACGGCCGGCAACCACGACCACCGCGGCAACATGCTCGACGCCGGGCTCTTCGCCGGCGAGCCGGTCGTCGAGGAGAAGCTGTGCCAGAAGCTGGCCGTCGGTGGGGCGGACTGGTACCTGCTCGACTCGCTGCGGTTCGTCGACGAGGTCGCCGGCTCGCTCGGCGACGCCCAGCTCGCCTGGCTGGCGGAAAAACTCGACGCCGGACCGGCCGACCGCCCGGCCTTCGTCCTGACCCACCATCAGCCCGAGGACCCCAAGGACCCCGACGACGACGGCTTCGGCCTCGCCGACGGCCGGGCGCTCGTCGACCTGATCTGGTCCCGCCGCCGCGTCAAGGCCGTGTTCCACGGCCACCGCCACGCCTTCGGCTTGCGCGAAGCCAACGGCGTCCACCTCGTGGGCCAGCCGTCGACGGCGTACGTTTTCCGGGATACCGCGACGCCCGGCTACCTCGAGGCCCGCGTCCGGCCCGACCACGTTGAGCTGACCCGCCGGGCCGTCACCCCCGACGGGCCGCACGAGGGTGAGACGTTCCGTCTGGCGTTTCGGTAGGTGACAGATGGGCGGGGGTTATACTCCGCTCGCCTGCTGCCCCCGGAAAACCACTCAGGGACGAGACGCCCCATGCCCCGCGACATCCCCGTCGGCAACGGCCAGATGCTGGTCACCTTCGACTCGCTCTACCGGGTCCGCGACCTGTATTTCCCCCACGTCGGCCAGGAGAACCACGTCGGCGGCCCGTGCCGGTTCGGCGTGTGGGGGCAGCTGCCGGACGACCCCGAGAACCCCGACGAACGCCGCAAGGCCCGCGTCTTCTGGTCCGAAGACGGCTGGGACCTCGACCTGCTCTACCGGCCCGACACGCTGGCGACCGACGTGACGATGCGGCACGACGCGCTGAAGCTGGAGCTGCGTTGTTCCGACGTCGTGGATTTCAACCGCCCGGTGCTCGTCCGGCGGATCGACGTGGTGAACCGGACGGAGGAGGCCCGCGAGGTCCGGCTGTTCCACCACCACGACTTCCACATGTTCGGCAACAAGGTCGGCGACACGGCGTACTACGACCCGCAGCTGCGCAGCGTGATCCACTACCGCAAGAGCCGGTACCTCATGGCGTGCTTCTATTTGGACGGCGAGCAGCAGACGCACGAGTACGCCTGCGGCACGGCCGGCTTCGGCGGGGCCGAGGGCACCTGGCGCGACGCCGAGGACGGCAAGCTCGGCAACAACCCCGTCGCCCAGGGCGCGGTCGATTCGACCATCGGCTGCCGGGTCAGCCTGCCGCCCGGTGGGTCGCGGACGGTCTACCTCGTTGTCGGCGCGGGGTTCAGCTACGAGGACCTCGACGAGGTGCACAAGTTCCTGCACCGCGAGACGCCGCAGGGTTCGATCGACCGCACGACGGCCTACTGGAAGCTCTGGCTCGCCGCCGCCCGGACCGACTTCGGCGACCCCGACGAGACCGGGCTGTCAGACAAGGTCGTGGACCTGTTCAAGCGGTCCATGCTGCTGGTGCGGACCCAGATCGACAACGGCGGGGCGATCATCGCCGCCAACGACTCGGACATCATGCAGTTCAGCCGGGACACGTACAGCTACCTCTGGCCGCGGGACGGCGCTTTCGTCGCCGACGCGATGGACGCCGCCGGCTTCCCCGACGTGTCGCGGCAGTTCTACGGCTTCTGCCGGGACGTGCTGTCGCACCGCGGCATGTTCCTGCACAAGTACAACCCCGACGGCAGCCCGGCGAGCTCCTGGCACCCCTGGGTCGACGGCAAGGGCCGGCCCCAGTTGCCGATCCAGGAAGACGAGACCGCGCTGGTCATCTGGGCGTTGTGGCGGCACTACGTGCGGTACCGCGACATCGAGTTCGCCCGGCCGATGTGGGTCGACCTGGTCCGGCCCGCCGCGGACTTCCTGGTCCAGTTCCGCGACCCCGACTCGAAGCTGCCGCTGCCGAGCTACGACCTCTGGGAAGAACGTTACGGCGTGCACGCCTTCACCGTGGCGACGGTCCACGGCGGGCTCAAGGCGGCGTGGCAGTTCGCGGTGTGCTTCGGCGACACGAAGCGGGCGCGGGAGTACGCCGCCGCCGCCGACGAGCTGCGCGAGGCGTTCGGTAAGTACATGTGGAGCGAGGCGCACGGCCGGTTCCTGCGGCGGATCAGCCCGGCCGACGACGACCGCACCGCCCGGCTGCTCAACGACGTGTTCGCCGGCCGGCCGCCGCGGCCCGACGCCGAACTCACGCCCCGCGGCGGCGCGAAGGCCAACGGCAAGCCGGCCCCGGCGAGCGAAGTGCAGTATGAGCCGGACGAGAACATCGACGCGTCGATGTTCGCCATCTTCGCGATGGGGCTGCTGCCGACCGACGACCCGCGGGTCGAGGCGACGATGCAAAAGATCGAGGAGCGGCTGACGGTGAAGACCGACGTCGGCGGCGTGGCGCGCTACGAGGACGACTACTACCACCAGGTCACCGACGACGTCGAGAACGTGCCGGGCAACCCGTGGTTCATCTGCACGCTGTGGATGGCGGACTACGTGATCGGCAGCGCGACGACGGTCGAGGAGTTGAAACGGGCGGCGGGGTATCTGGAGTGGGTGGCGGATCGGGCGTTGCCGTCGGGCGTGCTGGCCGAGCAGGTCCACCCCGAGACGAACGCGCCGCTGTCGGTCAGCCCGCTGACCTGGAGCCATGCGACGGTAGTGGCGACGGTGGTGGCGTACCTCACGAAGCTCGAGACGCTCGCGCCGGACGTGTCGGGTACCGCGACAAAGGCTGGCTCGTTGCGTGGCGCGGGCGAGGACAACCAGCGCCGGCTGCGCGAGGCGACGCTCGAGCCGGTGCCCGAGATGTGAGGGTTGACGCGACCCGGTCGCAACGAATCGGCCGCCAATTCGTGAGGGTTTGCGTGGGGTTGGGGCCGGTTCTATTCTGCCCCCAATGGTGCCCAGCGTGGTGATTTATCTCGCGTCGGTCCTCGGCGCGGCGGCGGTCTGGCTGCTGCTGCCCAAGCCCGGTAAGGACCTCCGCGTCCTCGGCGGGCTGCTCGGGGCGGCGACGCTGGGCGGGCTCTGGCTGCTGCTGGTGCCGCTGACCCTGCTGGACCGCGGCGGCGGCGGGCTGCTGCTCAACACCGGGTTCGAGGACGGGCAGACGCTGTTCTTCTACGTCTTCGCGTCGATCTCCGTGTGCGCGGCGGTGCGGGTGATCACCCACACCCGGCCGGTGTACGCGGCGTTGTGGTTCGTCATGGTGGTGATCGCCTCGGCGGGGCTGCTGCTGACGCTCGCGGCCGAGTTCATGGCCCTGGCGATGCTCATCATCTACGGCGGGGCGATCCTGGTGACGTACATGTTCGTCATCATGCTCGCGACGCCGCCGCGGAGCTTCGAGGAGAAGGACGACGGCCCGGCGTACGAGCGGTTCGCCAGCGAGCCGCTGTGGGCCTCGGCCGCGGGGTTCCTGCTGCTGGCGGTGCTGCTGAGCGTGATGTTCCAACCGATGACGCCGAACGCGGCCGCGGCGGCGTTGCCGGACGGGGTGGTGATCGAGACGACCTTTGCTGGCCGGTCCGAGGGTTCCGGGGGGGCCGACCGCGACGCGCTGGCGACGCCGTCGGGCAACACGCCGGCCGGTACCGCCGAACTGTCGAACGTCGAACGCGTTGGTCTCGACCTGTTCCAGAGCCACCCGCTGGCGATCGAGCTGGCGGGGGTGATCCTGCTGCTGGCGTTGATCGGCGCGGTGGTGATCGCCAAGACCCGCGTGCCCGACGAAGACAGCGCCCCCGGAAGTGACCCCGCCCCCGGAAGTACGCCCGCTGTAGCCGAAGCCTGAACCCGTGACCCCAACGCTCGCCCTCTCCAGCCCGATGCTTTCGCACTACCTCATGGTGGGGGCGCTGCTGTTCGTGCTCGGGCTGGTCGGCTTCGTCAGCCGGCGGAACCTGATCGTGATGTTCCTGTGCACCGAGATGATGTTCCAGGGCGTCGTGGTCACGCTCGGGGCGTTCAGCCTGTTCCACGGCAACTTCACGGGCCAGACGTTCATCATCTTCGTGCTGACGATCGCCGCGGCGGAGGCGGCGCTCGCGCTCGGGCTGGTGGTGCTGCTGTTCCGCCGCAAGCGGACGCTCGACGCCGCGGCCTGGGCGGAGATGCGCGGCTGACCCCCGGAATCAGCTCTCCGAAGACCTGAAAGCCTTATGGGTTCTGTTGCCGTCATTTTGATCGCCTGGCTCCCCGCCCTCGCCGCGGGGCTGATCGGCGGGATCGCGCTGCGCGACCGCTGGCAGCAGCTGGCCGCCCCCATCTGCTGCACCGCGATCGGGGCGTCGTTCGTGATCGCGATGGTCGTCTGGTTTACGCTCGGCACCGGCAGCACCACCGTCGACTTCTACGACTGGATCGCCTTCGGCGACCTCTCGATCGGCTTCAGCTACTTCCTCGACCCGCTCACGATGGTGATGCTCGGCGTGGTCTGCGGCGTCGGCTGCCTGATCGCGGTCTACGCCGCGGGCTACATGAAGGGCGACCCGGGGTACTGGCGGTTCTTCACGTACGTCGCGCTGTTCATCTTCGCGATGACCACG
The DNA here is from genome assembly GCA_039201235.1 of Planctomycetota bacterium. Classification (GTDB taxonomy): domain Bacteria; phylum Planctomycetota; class Phycisphaerae; order Phycisphaerales; family Phycisphaeraceae; genus Algisphaera. The sequence goes on along the minus strand of JBCCRT010000115.1, from coordinate 1,808 downwards.
CTGGTGATGGCGGACAACCTTGTCCTGCTGTTCCTGGGCTGGGAGGGCGTCGGCGTCTGCTCGTACCTGCTGATCGGCTACTACTACGACAAGCCGTACGCCGTGGCGGCGGCGAAGAAGGCGTTCATCGTCAACCGCGTCGGCGACTTCGGCTTTCTCTTGGGCATCTTCCTCTGCTACCAGACGTACGACACGGTGCAGATCAGCGTGATGCTCGAGGCGGCGCGGGCGAACCTCGCGGAGCTGGGGCACGGGTACGTCGCGTCGACGGCGGACTTGTGGATCCCGTTTCTGCTGATGATCGGGGCGTTCGGCAAGTCGGCGCAGGTCCCCTTGTACGTCTGGCTGCCGGACGCGATGGCGGGGCCGACGCCGGTGTCGGCGTTGGTCCACGCCGCGACGATGGTGACCGCGGGCGTCTACCTCATCGCGCGGTGCCTGCCGCTGTTCGAGCTGTCGCCCTACGCGCTGCCGACCGTCGCGGTGATCGGAGCGGTCACTGCGCTGTTCGCCGCGACGATCGCGCTGTGCTGCAACGACCTCAAGGGGGTGTTCGCCTACTCGACGGTGTCGCAGCTCGGGTACATGTTCGTCGGCGTCGGCTGCCTGTCGGCCACGGGGGCGGTGTTCCACCTCTTCACCCACGCGTTCTTCAAGGCGCTGCTGTTCCTCACCGCCGGCAGCGTGATGCACGCCCTGGCCGGGCAGCTCGACATCCGCACCATGGGCGGGCTGCGGCGCAAGCTGCCGGTGACGTGCTGGCTCATGTTTGTCGGCTGCCTGTCGCTGGCCGGCTTCCCGTACCTCACCTCGGGCTTCTGGTCCAAGGACCTGATCCTCGGCGACGCGCTGGCCTACGGGTTCGACGTCAACCCGCTTTACCTCTGGGTCACCGCGGTCGGCGTCGTCACGGCCCTGCTCACCGCGTTCTACACCTTCCGGCTGTGGTTTACGGTGTTCATGGGGGAAGAGCGGTACGAGATGGGGGACGAGCATCACCACGATGAACACGGCGACGAAGACGACGGTCATCATGACGCGGGCGAACCTCATGAGATGCCTTGGCTTCCCATGAACGCCCCGCTGGTCGTGCTCGCGATCGGCTCGTTGGTCCTCGGCTGGGTCGGCTACGAGGCGGGCTGGTTCAAGACCATCATCGCGAACTCCACCGCTAAGCCCGTGGGCCACGGTTCCGGGGGCGGGCACCACGCCACGATCCTCGGCATGGACCCGCACGACTTCATGATCCTGCTCAGCGGCGCCCTGGCGATCGTCGGCATCGCCGCCGCCGCGTTCTTCTTCTGGCTCAACCGCGCCCTGACCGCCCGCCTCGCCGCGGCGGTGTCGCCGGTGGTCCGGCTGATCGAGAACAAGTACTACGTCGACGAGCTGTACGACCGCCTCTTCGTCACGCCGCTGCGTCGGCTCGGCGGGCTGTTCTACCTGACGGACACCATGATCGTGAACGGCCTGATCGCGGTGGTCGCGTCGGCCCCGGGCACCCTCGGCCGGGCGGTCCGGCCGGCGCAGAGCGGGCGGATGCAGAACTACGCGCTGGGCATGGTGCTCGGCGTGGCGGTGCTGGCCGTGCTGGTGCTGATCGCCGTGAGCCGTTAGGCCGCGGCCCGGCCGTGAGTAGCGAACGACAAACGCCATGAACCCCGCCTGGATCATCTCGCTGCAGCTCTACCTGCCCGTGCTCTTCGCGGCCGGGCTGCTGCTGCCGCTGCCGGCCCTGAACCGGCGCAAGGTCGCGTGGGTCTACTCGGCGGTGACCAGCACGCTGGCGTTCGGCATGACGCTGGTCG
>JBCCRT010000114.1:0-9433 GCA_039201235.1 Planctomycetota bacterium | reverse complement strand
GCAGTTCAACGAGAGCATCGAGTCGGAGTTCACCGGCATCGGGGCCGAGGTCAGCATCGAGAACAACCGCCTGCACATCGTCACCCCGCTCGAGGACAGCCCGGCGTGGAAGGCCGGCGTCATGGCGGGCGACACCGTCCTTGAGATCGAGGGGACCGACACCTTCGACTTACCGATCAACGACGCGATCAAGCTGCTCAAGGGCCCGGCCGGCACCGACGTGACCATCAAGGTCCGCCACGCCAACGGCGAAGAGGCCACACTCACCATCACCCGCGACCGCATCGAGGTCCAGACCGTCCGCGGCTTTTCGCGCAATGCCGACCACGGCTACGACTACTTCCTCGACCGCGACGCCGGCGTCGGCTACCTGCGCATCACCCAGTTCGGCGTGCCCACCGCCGGCGAGGTCGAGGCGAAGCTGCGGGAGCTCAAAGACGACGGGCTCAGCGCCCTGATCCTCGACCTGCGCTACAACCCCGGCGGGCTGCTCGATGCGGCGGTGAAGATCAGCGACCTGTTCCTCACCGAGGGCCAGACCGTCGTGTCGGTCCGCGGCCGGGCCGTGCCGGAGACCGTGTACCGCTCGACCGGCGACACGCTGCTGCCCGGCATCCCCGTCGTCGTGCTCGCCAACCCGTTCAGCGCCTCGGCCTCGGAGATCGTCGCCGGCGCGCTGTCCGAAAACGACCGCGCTCTCTTCGTCGGCGAACGCACCTTCGGCAAGGGCAGCGTTCAACAACCCAAGATGCTCTCGGGCGACCAGGGCGTGCTCAAGATCACCAACGCGTACTACTACCTGCCGACCGGCCGGAATATCCACCGCCGGGCCGACGCCGAGACCTGGGGCGTCGACCCCAGCGACGACGCCTACGTCCCGATGAACCCCGACCAGCGCCGGGAGCGCATCGAGGCCCGCCGCGCCCGCGACATCATCGACGCCCAGAACGGCAACGGCTCGCCCGACGAAACGGTGACGTCCGACTGGATCGAAGACACGCTCAAGGACCCGCAGCTCGCCGCGGCGCTGCGGGCGATCCAAGGCAAGCTCGACACCGGCGACTGGCCCGCGGTCGGTAAGTCCAACGCCGACGAGCTTGTCCGCCTCGCCGAACGCGAGCAGCTCAACCGGCAGCGTGAGCTGCTGGAAGAGTCGTTGGCCGAGGTCAACGAGAAGCTGCGCAAGCTCGGCACCGACGAGCCGGCCGGGATCACCGACCCCGAAGCCGAGGCCCAGTCCGAAGCCGAGGCCGGCCCCCCGCTCGACCCGACCCCGGGCCTGACCCCCGCCGACGTTGCCGAAGAGCTCGAAGAAGCCGTGGCGCCCTAACCGGCACACCAAAATCCCGGGGGCAGCCGCCCCCGGGCGTTCGACCCGCCATGCCGCTGATCCTCGGCCTCGAGACCTCTTGCGACGAGACCGCCGCCGCCGTTGTCCGCGACGGTTGCGAGGTGCTCTCCAGCGTCGTTGCCACGCAGCACGACTTGCACGTCCGCTACGCCGGCGTCGTCCCCGAGATCGCCAGCCGGGCGCACGTGCAGCGCTTGCTGCCCGTGATCGACGACGCATTAGCGCAAGCCGCTTGCGGCTTAGCGGATTTGGACGGCATTGCGGTGGGTCACCGCCCCGGTCTTATCGGTTCGCTGATCGTCGGCGTCGCCGCCGCCAAGGCCCTCGCCTGGTCCCTCGGCAAGCCGCTCATCGGTGTCGATCACGTCCACGCCCACCTCTACGCTGCGGCCTTGCGTTCTTCACCGGGAGCCTCACCTGCCATCGAGTTTCCGGCGGTCGGACTGGTGGTTTCCGGCGGCCACACCAGCCTCTACCGCATGGATTCGCCGTCCGATCTGACCGTGCTGGGGCGCACCATCGACGACGCGGTGGGCGAGGCGTACGACAAGGCCGCCGTGATCCTCGACGCCGGCTACCCCGGCGGGCCCGCCCTCGACCGCCTGGCCCAGAGCGGCGACCCCGACGCCGACGGCGTGGCGGACCTGCCCGTATCGATGCTCGACGGCGAGAGCTTTGACTTCTCGTTCTCCGGCCTCAAGACCGCGTTGCTCTACGCCGTCCGCGGTCGGCCCGTGGGCCGGGGCAAGGCCGCGACGTTCGAGCGCGACGCCTCGGACCTCTCGCCGAAGCGCAAGGCCGACCTCGCCGCGGCCTTTCAGCACGCCGCAATCGACGCCCTGATCCGCAAGCTGCGGCGGGCGTTCGAACGGTTCACCGACCCCCCGCGGTCGATCGTGCTCGGCGGCGGGGTGAGCGCGAATTCACTCTTGCGTGAACGCGTCCGTGCGCTCGGCGAAGAACTCGGCGTGGCGGTGCACCTGCCGGCGATGGCGTACTGCGTCGACAACGCCGCGATGATCGCCGGCCACGCCGACGCCATGCTGGCCCGCGGCGAGACGGCCGGGCTGGACCTGCCGGTCGTCGCCACGACCCGCGGTTAGTTGGCACGCCTGGGTACACTCGCCGCATGAGCGACGCGTCGGAACGCAGGCCCGCGGTGGCGGATGTGCCGCTGTGGCGGAACCTCAGCTTCACGCTGATGTGGACCAGCACGGCCGCCAGCGGGTTCGGCGACCGGATGATCCAGCTCGCGGCGTTGGCCCTGCTCGGCGGGCTCGCGGCCGAGGTCGATTCGACGTCGATCAACGCCGGCACGCAGGTCTTCTTCTTCGCGCCCTACATCTTCTTCAGCGTGCTGGGCGGCTGGCTCGCCGACCGGCTGCCGCGCAAGTGGCTGCTGCTGGCCTGCGACGAGGCGCGGGGGCTGCTGCTGCTGGCTTCGTACTTCATGCTCGCCGCGGCGCAGGGTTTGGCCAGCATCCCGCCGGACGCGGTGTGGTTCACCGTCCCCGTTGTCGGGCTCGACGTGCTCGAGCAGTGGAAGGTCTACGCCCTGCTGTTCGCCATCGGCGGCTTCGCCTCGATCTTCAACCCCACCCGTGGCGCGATCGTGCCGCAGATCGTCGGGCGGTCGCAGCTGCAGCCCGCCAACGCGATCGTGCTGCTGATCGGCGTGGTGTTCTCCATGATCGGGATGGTCGTCGGCGGCCAGATCATCTCGCAGGAGGACGCTTCGACCGTGCGCCTCGGGATCCTGCTCGGGGCGTTGTTCTACCTGGTGTCGGGCACGTTCTACGCCTTCATGAAGCCGCGCGACCCGCGGCTGCTGCCGCACGAGGTGCGGCGCAAAGCGTCGATTTCGTTTACCCACGCGCTGAGATACGCCGCGCGGCACCGCCGGGTCGTCTACCTCATCGGGCTCGACGTGCTGGTCTGGGGCGCGGCCGCGGCGATGTCCGCCGGGGTGATCGGCATCACCAAGCTGCACTACAACCTCGCCGGCGACGAGCTGATGAAGACCTTCACGGCGATCAGCGCGACGCTCGGCGTCGGCATGCTCGTCGGGGCACTGGTCATCAGCCTGATCCGTACCCGGCAGGAGGCGCCGGTCGTCGTCGGCGTCGCGCTCGGCGGGGCGGGGCTCAACGTGCTGCTGTTCGCGCTGGTGCCCTGGCTGCCGGCCAGCTACCTGTTTGCTTTCCTCACCGGAGTGTGCGGCAACGTCGCGATCGTCGCCATTATCTCGCTGCTGCAGAGCATCGCGCCCAACCGCGTCCGCGGCTCGGTCATGGGCCTCAACGCGATGGTCACCACGATGTTCAGCGTGCTGATCTACCTCGCCATCTGGCGGATGGACGACGCCGATCGGCTGATCTTCACCGTGTTCCTGATCATCGGCCCGGGCCTCGTCGTCGCCGGCGGGCTGCTCGCGGGGTGGTACCTGGTCCACGGCCCGATGCCCTCGGCCGGGGCCAACCTCTTCCGCCACGGCGTGCGGCTGTTCTGTCTCGTGGTCCACCGCTTGCGGTGGACCGGCCGGCACCACATCCCGGCCGACGGGCCGGTGATCCTCGCCGCGAACCACACCACCGCGCTCGACCCGTTCCTCATCCAGTCCGCCTGCCCGCGGCAGGTCCGCTGGCTCATGCTCACGTCGTACCGCTTCCGACCCATCGAGTTCTTCTGGCGGATCATCAACCCCGTCTTCATCGACGAAGACCCCGAGACCGGGCGGCGGGTCAACGCCGCCAAACAGGTCCGCCAGATCGTCCGCCACCTCAAGGACGGCGACTGCCTCGGCATCTTCCCGGAAGGCCATCTGCAGTACGACGACCGCGTGCTCAAGCCGTTCGAAGACGGCGTGGCCGTGACGGCCCGGCTGGCGAAGGCCGCGATCGTGCCGGTCTGGGTCGAGGGCACGGTGCGCAGCCGTAACATGCTCGCCCACTTCTTCCGGCCCGGCCGGCGGCGGGTCGCGTTCGGCGCGGCGTTCACCCCCGACCCCAAGGCCGACCCGGCCGAGGTCACCGCCGAGCTGCGGCAGCGGATGCTGGCCCTGGCGTCGCCCGAGGCCCGGGCCGAGGCTTCAGGCGGCGGTCACGGCGGCGCGTCAGACTGAGCCGGTGAATCGGCAAGCCGAACCCATCCCGGACGTGCCATCGACGCTGCGTTACGTCACCGACGACGAGCCGGGCATCACGCGGCGGCGTTGCGGGCGGGGGTTCACCTACCGTTTGCCGGACGGCCAGACGCTGCGTGATCCAGCAGCGCGGGGCCGGATCGACGCGTTGGCGATCCCGCCGGCGTACGAAGGCGTCTGGGTCTGCGTGCGGCCCGAGGGTCACCTGCAGGCCACCGGCCGCGACGCCGCGGGCCGGAAGCAGTACCGCTACCACCCCGAGTACCGCCGGTACCGTCAGCAAAAAAAATTCGACGAGCTGATCGGCTTCGCCGAGGCGTTGGGGTCGCTGCGTCGGCGGGTGCACGGAGACCTGAAGCTCCCCGGCCTGCCGCGGCCGCGGGTGCTGGCGGCGGCGGTGCGGCTGATGGACCTGACGCTGATCCGCCCGGGCCACGGCGGCGAGAGCCGCGGCGCGCCGACCTTCGGCCTCGCGACGCTGCACGCGCGGCACCTCTCCGACGAGGGCGACACGCTGCGGCTGGACTTCCGCGGCAAGGGCGGGCAACGTCAGCGCCGGGCGATCGACGCCCCGGCCGTGGCGCGGGTGCTGCGTCGGTGTCAGGGCCTGCCGGGCCGGGAGCTGCTGCGTTACCTGGACGAAGACGACGCGCCGCGGTCGATCGACGCGGGCGAGGTGAACGATTACCTGGCCGAGCACGCCGGGCCGGGCGTGACGTCGAAGGTGTTCCGGACCTGGGGCGGGACGGTGCGGGCGGCGTGCGAGTTGGCGGACGTCGAGCGGGCCCAGCGGGCGCCGGCGAGGGACCGCCAGGTGGTGGCGGCGGTGAAGCGGACCGCCGCGGCGCTGGGCAACCGCCCCGCGACGTGCCGCGCGTACTACATCCACCCCGCGGTGATCGACGCGTTCGGGGCCGGCACGCTGGCGGGGTATTTCAAGGACGTGACCCGGCTGCGTCGCCGGCCGGCAAAGACGCGGCTCTCGGCGGTGGAGGAGGCGGTGCTGGCGTTGTTAAGCAACGCGTCTGCTTGACGACGTCCCCGGCGGTGGGCGGGTGCTGCTAATCTGTCGTTGGTTCCCCGTTTTTCTTGTTTCGCTTTCTGCTGGAGTCTGCTTATGCCCCGCCCCGTCACGCTCTTCACCGGCCAGTGGGCCGACCTGCCGTTCGAGACCATCTGCGCCGACGCCGCGGGCTTCGGCTACGCCGGGCTGGAGCTCGCCTGCTGGGGCGACCACTTCGACGTGGTCGAGGCCGCCAAGAGCGACAAGTACTGCAAAGGTCGGTGGGAGGTCCTGTCCGACCACGGCCTGTCGTGCTACGCCATCTCGATGCACCTCGTGGGCCAGGCGGTCTGCGACCTGATCGACGAGCGGCACCAGGCGATCCTGCCCGAAGAGGTCTGGGGCGACGGCGAGCCCGAGGGCGTGCGCCAACGCGCCGCCAAACGCATGAAGCTCTCCGCCAAAGCGTGCCGCCGCTTCCTCAACAACCGGCCGGGCCGGGGCAAGAAGTCCGGCAGCGCGGGCGACGAATTTCCGGGGGTGGTGAACGGCTTCACCGGCAGCTCGATCTGGCACACGATCTACGCCTTCCCGCCGACCGACCAGGCGTATTGGGACAAGGGCTTCAAGGACTTCGCCAAGCGCTTCACGCCGATCCTCAATGAGTTCGACAAGCAGGACATCAACTTCGCGCTGGAGGTCCACCCGACGGAGATCGCCTTCGACACCGCCAGCACCCAGCGGGCGGTCGACGCGGTCAAGGGCCACAAACGATTCGGCTTCAACTACGACCCGTCGCACCTGGGCTACCAGGGCGTGGACTACGTCGGGTTCATCCGCAAGTTCGCCGACCGGATCTACCACGTGCACATGAAGGACGCGTGGTGGGGCCACGGCGACGGCACGGTCGGCGTCTTCGGCGGGCACACGACCTTTACCGACCCCCGGCGGTACTGGGACTTCCGCAGCCTGGGCCACGGCGACATCGACTTCGAGGAAATCATCGTCGCGCTCAACGACGTGGGCTACCGCGGGCCGCTGAGCGTCGAGTGGGAGGACGGCCGGATGGACCGCGCCTACGGCGCGGCCGAGGCGGCCGACTTCGTGCGGAGCGTGGACTTCCCGAGCAGCGACATCGTGTTTGACGCGCAGTTCGACAGCTGACAGTGGGTTTGCCATGCCGACCGTCCTGCGGAGCGGCCCGTACCGCTTCTACTTCTACAGCCACGAGCCGAACGAACCGCCGCACGTCCATGTCGATCGGGACGATCTCTCGGCTAAGTTCTGGCTCGAACCGGTGGAGCTGTCGCGTAACCGCGGGTTCGATGCCCGGTCACTGCGTGGGCTACTATCTTTAGTGCAGCAGCATCGCGAGCAACTGCTGGAGGCTTGGTATGACTTTTTCGGCAACGCAGACAGATGAACGGGTCGCGGACGTTTCGTTCGACGACGATCGGATGAGCGTCGATTTGAAAGACGGGCGGACTATCACGGTGCCGCTCGCTTGGTATCCGCGGTTGTTAAGCGGCACGCCGGCGCAACGCGAAAACTGGTCGGTCGCGGGCGGCGGTTTCGGGCTCTACTGGCCGGACCTCGACGAAGACCTCTCGACGGAAGGGTTGCTGCGCGGCGCCGCTGCTCCACGGCGCGATTAAGGCCGATCGGTCGGGTTCAGCGGCGGAACAGCTCGGCGAGTTCGAGGCGGAAGCCGGGGGCGACGGGGTCGCCCTCGAGGGTTTCGCGTTCCGAGAGGGTGAGCTGGTCGTGGCCGGGGCGGAGGACGGTGACGGTGCGGGTGTCGGGCCAGACGAGCCAGACGGCCTGCGTGCCGGCGGCGAGGTAGTCGTCGGCTTTTTGGCGGAGGTCGGATGCTTCGTCGTTGAAAGATGCAACCTCGACGGCCAAGTCGGGCGGACCCTGAAGAAAATCGTTCGGGTCCGTTGGCTTAATGTCACACTGCCGAGACACAAACGCGGCGTCGGGAGCAAGCAGGGTGTCGGGTTCTCGCCCCAGCACAAATCCGGTGCCGGCGGCGTAACACGTCCCCGATGCTTCGGAGCGGGCGTACTCGAAAAGAGCGCTGCCGATGCGGGCGGCGACGCAGCCGTGGTTGAAGCCGTTGGGCTCCAAGATGCGCAGCCGGCCCTGCCTTAAATCCCAGCTCAGCTCAGACGGCATCCGCCCGTGGATGTCGTTGATACGAAACATCTGGTAAGGCACAGTGAACATGGCGGCGGTTCCAAGTTGTAGGTCCGGGCTCACGGTACGTCGATCGAATCGGAAGCAAGCGGCACATCGACCGCCCGCTGGCGCAGCAGGTGGTCGGCGAGGACAAGGGCGGTCATCGCCTCGGCCATAGGGACGAAGCGGGGAAGCAAGCAGGGGTCGTGGCGGCCGCGGGTGGCGAGGGTGGTGGCGTTTCCGTCGCGGTCGACGGTGGGGCGGTCCTGGGGGATGCTGCTGGTGGGCTTGACGGCGCAGCGGAAGACGATCGGCAGGCCGGAGGTGATGCCGCCGAGCATGCCGCCGTGGCGGTTGGTGGCGGTCGCGATTTTTGATTTTTGATTTTTGATTTCTGATTGTTGGGCGGGGATGAAGGTGTCGGAGTGCTCGGTGCCGCGGGCGGCGGCGACGGCGAAGCCCTGGCCGAACTCGACGCCGAGGACGGCGGGCAGGGAGAGCATGGCCTTGCCCAGGTCGGCGCGGAGCTTGTCGAAGACCGGCTCGCCCCAGCCGGCGGGGACGTTGTTCGCCACGATCTTCGCCGCGCCGCCGATGCTGTCCTGCTGTTTGCGGACGTCCTTAATGAGCTGCTCCATCCGCGCCGCGGCGGCGGGGTCCGGGCAGCGGACGTCGTTGGCTTCGACATCATCGAGCGTGACGGCCGCGGGGTCGGGGATGTCGGCCAGGACGTCGCCGACCTGATCGACCATGCCGACGATGGTGATGTCGTGGGTCAGGCGGAGCAGTTTCTTGGCGATCGCGCCGGCGGCGACGCGGGCGGCGGTCTCGCGGGCCGAGGACCGGCCGCCGCCGCGGTAGTCGCGGAAGCCGTACTTGGCGTCAAAGGTGAAGTCGGCGTGGCCGGGTCGGTACTTGTCCTTGATGTCGCCGTAGTCCTGGGAGCGTTGGTCTTGGTTGCGGATCAGGACGGCGATGGGGGTGCCGGTGGTTCGGCCCTCGAAGACGCCGGAGAGGATCTCGGGGGTGTCGTCTTCCTTGCGGGGGCTGGTGATGCGGGACTGGCCCGGCTTACGTCGTTGCAGGTCGGGAACGAGGTCGTCCGCGGAGAGTTCCATTCCGGGGGGGCAGCCGTCGACGATGCAGAGGTTGCCCGGGCCGTGGCTCTCGCCGGCGGTCGTAACGCGGAACAGGGTGCCGAAGGTGGAGCCGGCCATAGACGAGGAAGTTTAAAGGCGAAAGCAGATCGCGGCGAAGCGTGGCGTCTCAGCGGCGCTGCGCTACGGCCGTGTCGTCCGCGACCTGGCGGGTCTTGAGCACGAGCAGGGCGGCTTCGAGCTGCGGGTCGAGGCCCAGGTCGAGCAGGGCCTCGGGGCCGGGCAGGGGGACGTCGACCGTGTCCTCGGCGTTGTCGGCTTCGGGGTCGACCGGCTCCTGCCCGACGAGGCGGACCCAGGGCTTGGTCAGCGGCGTGGCGACGGTGCGGTCGTCGGCGTCGCGGAGCACGTCGATCTCCTGGCGCAGCTCGAGGTTCCAGGCGACGGTCTGGTTGGTCACGTCGATGGTCAGGTCGGGGTCGATACCCCAGACGGTCGAGTCGGGCTTGCGGTGGATAATCCGGCCGCCGGGGAGTTGGTAGTACTGGGTCGTGACCTTGAGCCCGTAGCGGGGCCGCTGCGGCGGGGGGGGGAACCAGTAGACGTCCTGGACCGAGCCCTTGCCGTAGCTGCGGTCGCCGATGACGAAGGCGCGGCCG
>JBCCRT010000113.1:0-9470 GCA_039201235.1 Planctomycetota bacterium | reverse complement strand
CGACCTCCGCCACGTCCCCATCGACAAGGTCGGCGTCAAGGACATCCGCTACCCCATCACCCTCGACACCCCCGGCGGCGGCAAGCAGTCCACCGTCGCCACCGTCAACATGTACGTCTCCCTGCCCCACCACCAGAAGGGAACCCACATGTCCCGCTTCCTCGAGGTGCTCAACAAGTACCACGAGGCCATCAGCTCCCGCGACATCATGCTCGTCTGTCACGACATGAAAGAGCGGCTCGACGCCGCGGACGCCCACCTCGAGCTCGAGTTCCCCTACTTCATCGACAAGAAGGCCCCTGTCACCGGCATGCCCGGCAAGCTCGACATCGAGGTCAGCTTCGCGTGCGCCGCCAACGGTACCGACGACTTCGTCATGGGCATCAAGGTCCCGGCCACCAGCCTCTGCCCCTGTTCCAAGGAGATTTCGGCCTACGGGGCCCACAACCAGCGCTGCCTCATGGAGGCCAAGGTCCGGTTCGTCGAGGGCCAGACGATGATGATCGAAGAGCTGTTCGAGATCGTCGAGAAGTGTGCCAGCACGCAGGTCTTCGCCGTGCTCAAACGCCCCGACGAGAAGTTCGTCACCGAGGACGCGTACGACCACCCGAAATTTGTCGAAGACATCGTGCGCGATCTGGCGGTCGCTTTGGACGCCGACGACCGCATCGCCTGGTTCCGCGTCGACTCGGAGAACTTCGAGTCGATCCACAACCACAACGCCTACGCCATGGTCGAGAAAGACAAACGCTGATAACAGAAGCCCACGGACGCCGTCCGTGGGTGCCGCGGCTTGGGTTACCATGCCCGACCGCCCATGGCCAAACGCAAGCCCGCCAAAACCAACTTCTCCCCGCGGATCGTCAACCGCCGGGCGACCTACGACTACGCCATCGGCGACCGGCTCGAGGTCGGTATCCGCCTCCGCGGCACCGAGGTCAAGTCCGTCCGCCACGGCAACGTCTCCCTCGCCGAAGGCTACGTCGCCGTCGACCCCCGGAAGATGGTCCTCGAGCTGCACAACGTCGATATCGCCCACTACCCCCAGGCCGGCCCGATCCAGCACGAGACCAAACGCGTCCGCACCCTGCTGGCGCACAAGCGCGAGATCCGCAGCCTCTTCGGCAAGACCACCGCCAAGGGCGTCACCCTCGTGCCCCTCGCCATGTACTTCAAGTCCGGCATGGCCAAGCTCGAGATCGGCGTCGGTACCGGCAAACGCCAGGCCGACAAACGCCAGGACCTCCGTAAGAAAGAGGCCGACCGCGAGATCCGCCGGGCGATGGCCCGGCAAGTGAGATAGCCCACCCCAACAAACGCTGCTTGCCTCCCTCTCCCGACGGGAGAGGGCCGGGGTGAAGCCCAGCACTTTGAAACTCGGCCCCCGTCATTGTTATCCACGCTTCGCCCGGACCAGCTAACGTTAGCCTGAACCCTATCGCGCCCCCGAGACCACCGATGACCACGGCCCCCACCACCGAACCCGCCGCCCTCCCCTACGGCCCCGCCGACGTCGTCGCCGCACACGGCTCGCCGACCTGGGTCTACGACGCCGCCACGATCGAGCGACGGATCGCCGAGGTCAACGCCTTCGATACCGTCCGCTACGCCCAGAAAGCCAACAGCAACCTCGCCGTTCTCGCCCTGATGCGCCGCCGCGGCGTCAAGGTCGACGCCGTCACCGCCGGCGAGCTGCACCGCGCCCGCCTGACCGGCTACACGCTCGGCAGCGACGACGTGGTCTACACCGCCGACCTCTTCGACGACGACGCGATCGGCGTGATCCGGCAGCACGGCGTGCCCGTCAACGTCGGCAGCCCCGACATGATCGACCAGCTCGCCGGGTACGGGCTCGACGTGCCCATCACCCTCCGGATCAACCCCGGCTTCGGCCACGGCCACTCGCAGAAGGTCAACACCGGCGGCGAAGCCTCGAAGCACGGCATCTGGCACACCCAGATCGCCGACTGCCTCGCCGCCGCGAAACGCCACGGGCTCACCGTCCGCGGCCTGCATATGCACATCGGCTCGGGGGCCGACTTCGACCACCTGGCCCGCGTCGCCGACGCGATGATCGACGCCGCCCGCACGTTCAACCGGCACGCCGACACGTTGAGCGTCGTCTCCGCCGGCGGCGGGCTGCCGATCCCCTACCGCAAGGACGACCCGCAGCGCATCGACACCGGCCGGTACTTCCGGGTCTGGGACGACGCCCGCCAGACCATCGCCGAAATCGCCGGCCGGCCGATCCACCTCGAGGTCGAGCCCGGCCGCTACCTCGTCGCCGAGGCCGGCAGCCTCGTCACCCGCGTCCGCAGCGTGAAGCAATCGGGAGACAACCACTTCGTCCTGATCGACGCCGGCTTCAACGACCTGGTCCGGCCGAGCTTCTACGGGGCGTACCACCACATCTCGATCCACCCCGCCGACGGTTCCACCGCGTCGGCCCGCGAGACGGTCGACACCGTCGTCGCCGGCCCGCTGTGCGAATCCTGCGACGTGTTCACGCAGGAGGAAGGCGGTTTCGTGACGAGCCGATCGCTGCCGCGGGCCGAGGTCGGCGACTACCTGGTCCTGCACGACGCCGGGGCCTACGGCATGGCGATGAGCAGCAACTACAACTCCCGCCGCCTCGCCGCCGAGCTACTGCTGCACGACGGCCGGACCCACGTCGTCCGTCAACGCCAGAGCTTCGAATCCCTCACGCAGTTCGAGTCGATCCCCGAAGGTTTGCGTTGATCCCACACCGTGGAGATCAACCGACCCGGTTCGCCTGGATATAGTCCTCGCCCCCGCCGAGGTAGTTCACCAGGTTCAGCGTCGCCCGCATCGACTGCCGGCCGACGCTCTCCAGCGTTCGGCTGCCGATGTGCGGCGTGAGCATCACGTTGTCCACGCCCTGGTACGGGTGTGGCGTCCGCATCGGCTCGTGGTTCAGCACGTCCGCACCGTACCCGCCGAGCTTGCCCGACGCGCAAGCCGCGGCGACATCTTCCTCGACCACCAGCCCGCCGCGGGCCGTGTTGATCAGCACCGCCCCGTCGCGCATCTTCGAGATCAGCCCGGCGTTGATGAACCCGCGGTTCTCGTCCGTCAGGTTCATGTGCAGGCTCACGAAGTCGGCCCCGGTCAGCACCGCCTCGGCCGAGTCGGCCCGCCCCACGTCGTACTGTTTCGCAAAATCCTCGTCCCAGTACAGATCGAACGCCACGGCCGGCATACCGAAGGCCGCCCCGCGTTTGATGACCTCCTTGCCGATCCGGCCCATGCCGACGACGCCCAGCGTCTTGCCCGCCAGCTCGGAACCGGTCTTGCGGGTCCAGTTGCCCGCCTCGACCTCACGGAGGTGCATCTTGAAGTGCTTGGCCAAACCGATCATCAGCCCGAAAGCGTGCTCAGCGACGGTCGTGTGGTTCACGCCCGGCGTGAACAGCACGGGGATCTTCTTTGCTGTCGCGTAATCCACGTCGATCGAGTCGAGCCCGATGCCGTACTTGGCGATGACACGCAGCGGCGTCTTGGCGGCGAGGCCGGCGTCGATGACCGCGGTGGTAATCTCGTCGTCGCCGTTGAGCAGGCCGTCGAAACCGCTGTGTTCTTCGATCAGCTCCAGCATCGCGGCTTCACCTAACGGGCCGCGGCCGCGAACCACCTCGAAGCCCGAGTCCTCGAGCACTCCGTGGTGTTGTCCGGGGGTATCCTGGTAGCTGGTCGTCGTCAAGAGGACGCGGGTCACGATGATCCTTTCGTGGGCGTTAGTCTGCGGGTTCGGGAGCGTTCAGACCGCCTTCGGCCCGCCGTCCCCCATCTCCACCGGCTTGAGCCACGGCATCATCCGACGCAGCTCCTTGCCCACGCCCTCGACCGGGTGCCCCGCGTTCTCCGCCCGCTGCGCCTTGAACCACTTGAAACCCTCGGCGTAGTCGTCGCGGAACGCCTTGGCGAACCCGCCGTCCTGGATGTGCTTTAGTGCCGCCTCCATCCGCTGCTTCGCCGCGTCGTCAACGATCTTCGGGCCGGTGTAGTAGTCGCCGAACTCGGCGGTGTTGCTGATCGAGTACCGCATGTAGTCCAGCCCGCCGCGCTTGATCAGGTTGATGATCAATTCGAGTTCGTGACAAACTTCGAAGTAAGCCAGTTCCGGCGGGTAGCCCGCCTCGGTCAGCACCTCGAAGCCCTTCTTGATCGACTCAGACAGCCCTCCGCAGAGGACGACCTGCTCGCCGAAGAGGTCGGTCTCGCACTCGTCTTTGAAGCTGGTCACGAGGATGCCGCCCTTGCCGCCCCCGACGCCGATCGCGTAGGCGAGGGCGAGGTCCCGCGCGTCGCCGGTCGAATCCTGATGGATCGCCATCAGGCAGGGCACGCCGCCGCCCCGCTCGTACTCCCACCGCACCGTGTGGCCCGGGCCCTTCGGGGCGACCATGATGACATTCACGTCTTCCGGGGGGGTGATCGTCCCGAAGTGGATGTTGAACCCGTGGGTGAACAGCAGCGTCTTTCCGGCCGTGAGGTTCGGCTTGATGTGCTGCTCATAAACGTCCGGCTGCACCTCGTCGGGCAGCGCCACCGCGATCAGGTCGGCCCGCCGCACCGCCTCGGCCACGGGCAGCGGCTCGAAGCCGTGCTCCGCCGCCAGCCGGCCGTTGGCCGACTCCGCCCGGTTGGCTACGATCACATTCAGCCCCGAGTCGCGCAGGTTCTGGGCGTGGGCGTGGCCCTGGCTGCCGTAACCCAGAACCGCGATGGTTTGACCCTGCAGCGGGGCGAGGCTGCCGTCCCGGTCGTAAAGCGTCTCGATGGCCATGCGAACGTCTCCAAAGTATCGCCGACGCTTGGCCGGCCACGGTTTCTACGAAAATCCGACCGCGGCCACGCCGCGCCGAGCCGAGTAATCTACCGGTCCGCCCCCGACTCCGCCAGCGCCACGCCGCCGCCATGCTCGACTTCTGCGACCAACCCTTCCGCTACTTCCCCCCGAAGTATTCCCAGCTCTGGGCCCCGCTGCTGCGCCTGCACAACCGCCTCCGCTACCTGCCCAAGGCCAAACGCATCACTTCCGTCGAGCCCGTCAACCACGAGCCGCTGATGCGCGAGCTCCAGCCCCGCGACCGTCTGCTGCTGCTGCCAAACCACCCGACCCACGCCGACGCCGCCATCCTCATCGCGGCCCTCGGCCGACTCGACCTCCGCAGCCTGGTCATGGCCGCCTACGACCCGTTCCTCAGTCAGGGCCCGCTGCACCGCTTCGCCATGCAGCGCCTCGGCGCGTTCTCCGTCGACCGCGACGCCAGCCGGCCCGAGCCCATGAAACGCGCCCTCGACACCCTCCGCACCGGCGAGTTCGCCCTCACCATCTTCCCCGAGGGCAACGTCTACCTCACCAACGACCGCGTCACCCCCTTCCTCGACGGCGCCGCCTTCCTCGCCCTCAAGGCCCAGCAGGACCTTCTGACCGGCGACGACCGCGGCCGTGTCCTCGCCGTCCCCGTCTCGATCAAAGCGACCCACCGCACCAACGCCCGCATGCGCATCGCCCAACGCTTCGCCCCCCTCGCCCGGCAGCTCGACATCGACGCCGACTTCATGGCCGACCCCGCCGGAGCCATCTACGCCGCCGCCGAGACCGCCCTGCACCGCAACCTCAAGCAGCGCGGCCTCGACATCCCGGATGCGCCCGACCTGCCCACGCTGGCTGACCACGCCGCCCGCAACGTCGTCGAAGCCCTCGAAGCCAAGCTCGACCTGACCCCGAAGCCGACCGACACCGTCCTCGACCGCGTCCGCGCCGCCCGCCGGGTCATCCACGAGGTCCGCGTCGACCCCGGCCGCAGCGTCGACCACGCCGCCGCCGCCACCTGGGCCGACGAGGCCATGCTCGCCTTCCGCATCGCCAGCTACCCCACCGGCTACGCTCGGGACCGCCCCACCGTCGACCGCATCGGCGAGACCGTCGAAAAACTCGAAGAGGACCTGCTCGCCAAGCTGCCCCGACCCTTCGCCGACCGCCACGCCTGGGTCCGCTTCAACGACCCGCTGGACCTGCGCGACTACCTCACGGGCGGCACCAAACTCCGCGCCGCCATGCGCAGCCTCACCACCGACGCTGAGGCTTCCGTCCAGGCCGGCCTCGACCGACTCAACCTCGAAAACCCCCACCCGGGGGGCCAAACTTGGTAACCCCCCGAAAGCCCACGGATTTAATCCGTGGATTTCTTTTGTCCAACATCACATGCCAAAGAGCGGGCACCCCACGCCCCCACCCGTTCCGCTTCGCGGCCGCCGCGGCGAGGTGGTCGAGGTCACTGGTTCTCGTTTCGATCCACCACGGAGATCACGGAGACACGGAGGCACGGAGAAGAAACAGAAATTCGGTTGAGAAACCCGGCTCCCGGCCTTCCTCCATGTCTCCGTGCCTCCACGATCTCCGTGGTGGTTCAAAAAACAAGCCCCAGCCAACCTCACGGGCGTGCGCCCCCGGCCGAGCCGCTGGTGCCTGGACCCGTGGGGTTCCCGACAAGGTGGTACCCACGGCATCGCCGCCGACACGCGAACACTCGACCCGGCCCCCGGAAGCGGTCGCGGTCCCGGCCTTGTCTTTACCGGGGGTCCGCCGTCATCCGAGGCCCGACACCCGGGGACACCGCGCAACGTTTGTGCGCTAAATTAACCCCGACTTACCCGCCTACCGGGACGCAGCTTCCGAAGCGCACAACTCTTGTAAATTTTCTTGCGTCGGATGATTTTCGACGCAAAAACGCGTCAACCCGTGCGCACAAACCAGCCCCCCTCACCCGCCCGCCGGCTCGATCGTCCCGCCTTGGATGCCCAGCGTCGCCGCCGACTCGACCCGCTCGATCCGTCCCGCATCCACCCACGCCACCCGGTCCGACTGCGCCAGCATCTCGTGGTCGTGCGTCGCCGACACCACCGTCACCCCTTCGTCTCGCGTCAAGCCCCGCAGCAGCTCGATCACCGCCTTCCCCGTGTTCAGGTCCAGGTTCGCCGTCGGCTCGTCCGCCAGGACCACCGCCGGGTCGTTCACCAGCGCCCGCGCGATCGCCACCCGCTGCTGCTGCCCGCCTGATAACTCGTCCGGCCGATGGCCCAGCCGGTGCCCCAGTCCCACCTGTTCCAGCCGCCGCCTCGCCGCCGCTTCCGCCGCTTCGCGGGGATCGCCGGCAAACACCCGCGGCAGCGCCACGTTGCCCACCGCCGTCAGCGACGGGATCAGGTTGTACGCCTGAAAGATGTAACCCAGGTACCGGCAACGCACATAAGCCAGCTGCCGCGACGATAGTTTCGGCAGCGACAACTCGCCGATCCGCACGTCCCCCGCCGTCGGCCGATCCAACGCCCCGATCAGGTTGAACAGCGTCGACTTGCCCGACCCCGACGGCCCCATAATCGACAGGTACTCCCCCCGCCTGACGTCGAGGTCCACGCCTCGCAGCGCGTGCACTTCCGCTCCCCGCCGGCCGTAGACCTTCGTGACCCCGCGGGCCTGGATCAACACCGAGCCGGACGAAATGGGGCCTGCCAATCTCTGCATCATGCCTGCCGACAATAACGACTCAACACCTTCCGCCAGGCCGCGGAGTGGAAACTAGTACGGCAACTGGAACACGCTCTTGGCCAGGAACGTGAACCCCACACCCAGCGTACCGACCAGCCCCATCCCGCAGGAGAAGCCCGCGGCGACGACCGGCACGTACTGCCGCCACCGCAGCCCCAATCGCCGCTGGAAGTAATACCGGCCGATCAACGCCCCGAGCAGCTGCGGCAGCACCGCATAGGGCAGCGTTTGGTTCAGACCGCGAACGATCCCGTAGGTCAGAAACACCGGGGCCCCGAGCCACGACAGGCCGCCAAACACCAGCCCGCCGATGCCCAGGCCCGCGAGGATCACCGTCGGGTCGATCGCCCGCTCGAACTCGCTGAAGCCTCCGAGCGTGGAGCTGAACAGCAGCGCCTGGTCCTCGGCCGTCACCTCCCACCACGCCTGCGCGTACGGGTAGTTCGGCCCCGGGATCGGCCCGAGCTGCCAGATAAAGTGCGCAAACGCCAGCGACCCGACCAGGATGATCGGCGTCAGCAGCAGCTCCGACTTCCAGATGCTCTTGAACTTCGTGCCCGTCAATTCACACTGGCGGTAGAACACCGTCGTGCTGCCGTAGTTGTGCAGCGGCACCGGCAGGAACCACACCGCCACCCCCTCGTAGCCCGACAGGATGAAGCTGGCCTCCCGGACGTACGGCACGTTGATCACCTCGCCGGCGATGCCCTCCAGACGGGCGGTCACGTAGCTAATGATCGGCGTGTAAAACAACGCATAGAACAACATGACCACGACCAGCGACAGCGGGATACGCCCATCGGAGAGGTAGAGAAGCCAGCACGAGACGCCGAGGTAGAGCGCGGTCGAGACGGCGTAGGTCAGGATCACGAGCCACGGCCGGATGTCGCCCCGTCCCTCGGGCACGTCGACGCCTTGCCACACGGTATCTTCCTCGTCCCGCACCGCCCTCGCCTCTCGCCGGGCCTTGAGCAGGGCCTTGCCGACGGACCAGAATCCGGCGACGGCGATGGCGGCCGCGACGCCTAGCGAAAACGAGAGATAAAAGTCCACATTGTTCTTGAAAAACGTGACCTGAAGGTTGTCGCCGGGGTTCCAGGCGTTTAATACCCCGGCGTCGTACAGGAACGGGTTGGCGATGAACGTCACGGCCAGGCCGACGGCCGTGCCCACCATCGCCCAGAACGGCAACACCATGCCGAGGATCAGCTGGCCGAGGTCCAGCGACACGCCGGTGGCCACCGCGGGCAGGACGTCGGCGGTCCGCTGGGTGTAGTCGATGAACGGGATCGGGATCAGCACGACCGGCTCGCCGAGCAGCGCCGCGGTGACCGTCGGCAGCCCGAGGTACACCGTGCCGAAGGCCAGCCCCAGGACCGCACCCACGGAAAAGACGCGCCACCGCCAGCCGCGGTCCTCCTTGAGATCGGGAAACGCTTGGCCTTTGTCGTGCGTGCCTTCCGGGGGGTCGTCCGGCATCAGTGAGTCCCAGTCGGCGTCTTCCTCCGGCTCTTCCTCCGAGAGCGCGAGGATGCCTTGGGCTCCGACCGGCGCCATGGGGAACGGTAGTTTTTCGATGTCCGAGGTGAGCCGAAACAGGCCGTAACCCAGGATCATGTTGTCGATCCGGCCGATGATCATGGTGAAGGCGATCAGGGCGATCGGGCCGGCCCACTCCCACATCAGCAGGCTGCGTCGGCCCAGGACCTCGGGGTCGGACGGGGCGACCCAGGACGGGATGCGGTCGGCCAGACCCGCGGCGTCGGCGGCGTCGGACTGGATGAAGAACTGGCCCCAGAGCGCGCCGAGGCCGCCGTGGAACCCGCCCTGGAGCTGGCTCGCGGTGACCATGATCGCGCCGGAGAGGTAGAAGAGCGTGAAGACCTGGGCGTGG
>JBCCRT010000112.1:0-9522 GCA_039201235.1 Planctomycetota bacterium | reverse complement strand
GGATCGGGACGACGTTTTGTTTCACAGCGTGTTGTCGCCGATGTTGAACTTGGGGTTGTTGACGCCGGCCGAGTGTTTGGCGCGGGCGTTGGAGGCGGCCGAAGCTTCTTCCGGGGGCGGGGGGGAGATTCCGTTGAACTCACTGGAAGGGTTCGTGCGGCAGATCATCGGCTGGCGTGAGTTCATCCGGGGGGTGTACCAGCGGTACAGCGAGAAGCAGGACCGGACGAACTTCTGGCGGCACGAGCGGCGGCTCAAGCCGTGCTGGTACGACGGGACGACGGGGCTTCGGCCGCTGGACGACGCGATCCGCAAGGCGGTCCGGTTGGGGTGGAACCACCACATCGAGCGGCTGATGGTGTTGGGGAATTTATTGAACCTGTGTGAGGTGCACCCGAAGCAGGCGCACGACTGGTTCATGGAGATGTTTGTCGACTCGAGCGACTGGGTGATGGGCCCGAACGTGTACGGGATGGGGCTGATGTCGGACGGCGGGGTGTTCGCGACGAAGCCGTACATCTGCGGGAGCAACTACCTCGTGAAGATGAGCGACAGCTACACGAAGAGCGAGGACTGGTGCGAGGTCGTCGACGGGCTTTACTGGAGGTTCGTCGACAAGCACCGCGATTTTTTCGGCGGCAACGCGCGGCTGTCGATGATGCTCGGCACGCTGGACCGGATGGCGGACGAGCGGAAGCACCGGATCTTTACGAAGGCGGGTGCGTTTATTTCGGAGGTGACGGAGGGGGGGTGAGATGGATGGTTACTGGTCACTCAAGTGACCAGTCCGGGGGTAGAGGGGGGTTTATCGGCTTAACCAGGCTTTGAAGAGTTGGCGGACGTTGACGTCGGCGGACTTGAGGGAGAGGACGCGTTCGACGACGCCGGGCTCGGCGGCGGAGCCGAGGGTGGCGACGGTCTGGCCGGCGACGCGGATTTCTACACTCAGGTCGTGGCGGTCGAGGGTGGTGGTCAGGGCGTTGAAGGTGTCGCGGTCGCCCTGCGGGTTTTTGAGCAGGGTTTTGAGGGTCGCGGCGTCGGGGACGTCCACGACGACCGATTCGCCGGACGCTTCGACGGCGATGCGATGGCCGTCGGTCTCGACGGTGAGCCGGCCGGTCACGTCGAGCGGTCGGCGGGAGGTATTGGACATGGTCGGATCAGCCGCCGGCGAGGTCGCGGGTGCGGATTTTGATCGTGCCGTTCATCTTCCAGGTGGCGTGCTGGGCGGCGTCGCCTGTCGAGGAGGGGATGAGGAGGGTGAAGTCTTCGAACTCGTAGGTGATCTCGGCGTTGCGGCCGGTGAGCTTGTCGTAGAGGCCGATGGCGAGTTCGGGCCAGGTGTGGGTGTCTTCGGGCATAGCTTTCCTTTCGTGTCACGGCTTACCGGGAGATGACCAACGCGTTTCATCAGACGATAGCGCCGAACGGGGCGGTGTCCAGCGCCGCGTGTCGGATCGTGGCTAAAGTCAGGCATGCGGGTGCTGGTGACCGGAGCGACGGGTTACATCGGGGGTCGGCTGGTGCCGCGGCTGCTGGCGGCGGGCCACGAGGTGCGGGTGCTGGTGCGGGCGTTCGACCCGGTGAAAGGTCGGCCGTGGGAGCACGACGTGGAGGTGGTGCAGGGCGATCTGCTGCGGCCCGAGACGTTAAGTGATGCCGTGACGGCGGACCTCGACGCGGCGTACTACCTCGTGCATTCGATGTACGGCGGCGAGGACTTCGCCGCGCGGGACCGGGCGGCGGCGAACCATTTTGTGTCGGCTTGTGCGGCGGCGGTGGCGGAGCGTCCCGAGGCGTTGCGAAGGGTCGTGTACCTCGGCGGGCTGATGCCCAAGGGCGAGCCGTCGCGGAGCGGGCACCTGCGGAGCCGGGCCGAGGTGGGACGGTTGTTGGCCGAGGGGTTGGCGGCGATCGACGGCCGGGCGCGGCTGACGGAGTTCCGTGCCGGGCCGATCATCGGTTCGGGGTCGGCGAGCTTCGAGATGGTGCGTTATCTGACCGAGCGGTTGCCGGTGATGGTGACGCCGAAGTGGGTGAAGACCAAGGTCACGCCGGTGTCGGTGCGGGACGTGCTGGCGTACCTGGAATCGGCGTTGGCGGTCGAGCCGGCGGGGGTGGTAGAGATCGGATCGGAGGCGTTGAGCTACAAGGCGATGATGCGGGGGGTCGCGGCGGAGCGGGGGCTGCGGCGGCTGATCATCCCGCTGCCGGTTTTAGCGCCGAAGCTCGCGGCACGGTGGGTGGGTTTGGTGACGCCGATCCCCAACGCGTTGGCGGTGCCGCTGGTCGCGGGGGTGACGCAGGACCTGATCGCGGACACCACGAAAGCGGCGCGAGAGTTTCCAGGGGTGGAGCCGATTGGATTCCGGGAGGCGGTGCGGTTTGCGCTTTCGAAGATCGAGCGGGGAGAGGTGGAGACGCGGTGGAGCAGCGCGGTGGTGACGGCACCGGCGAGGGCGGGCAGCGGGAAGGGGGCGGGCCGCGGCGAGATCGACACGGTAATCGAGGACCGCGAGGGCCTGGCGAGGGACCAGCGGACGCTGGCGACGGATGTACCGTCCGCGTCTGTGTTCCGGGCGGTGTGTTCGATCGGCGGGAGCAACGGGTGGTACGTCTACCGCTGGGCGTGGTGGCTGCGGGGCGTGGTGGACGCGCTGCTGGGCGGACCCGGTCTGAGGCGGGGCCGGCGTCACCCGACGGAGTTGCTGGAGGGCGAGGCGCTCGACTGGTGGCGGGTGGACACGATCGAGCCCCCGCCCCCGCCCCCGGAAGACGAAAACGGGAAAGCGTGTGGCCTGCTGAGGCTGCGGGCAGAGATGCGGGTGCCGGGTCGGGCGTGGCTGCAATGGGAAGTCGAGCGGCGCAGCGGGCGGACGATCCTGCGGCAGACCGCGCTGTTCGAGCCGCGGGGGCTGCCGGGCACGCTGTATTGGTACGCGCTGCTGCCGGCCCACGGTTTCATTTTTCCCGCGCTGCTGCGTCGGCTGGAACGAGAGTCGCGGAAGCTGTGGCACGCGTCGCTACGGATCGAGACGCCCCCGGGAGTGTCGAAGGCTGCGGAACTGGAGGTCGCCGCGGGATGAACCGGGCCGCGAAGCAAAAGAAACGCAACCCCGCACGGCGGGGCAACGACCGGCAGGCGACGCTGCCGAGCAAAGTCTGCGCGGCCTGCGGCCGGGAATTTGCCTGGCGAAAGAAGTGGGAGCGGGATTGGGCGCGGGTGAAGTACTGCTCGAAGGCCTGCGCTCGGAAGGGCGAGTCGTTGTCTTGACGTTTAGCGGGTGCGGCGAAAACGCCCGTGATGCTTTCACGACAATCCGACGCGGGACGCTTGGCGTGGCCCGTTAAACAATTTACGTTTATCCGTCTTGGCGGTGGATTATTCGTCGAAGACCTCGCGGAACCGGCCGTCGTGGTGGACGACGAAGAGCTGCCGCCGGATGTCGCGGAGCACGGCGTAGCCTTCCGGCGGGATGGCGACGGCTTCGGCCCGTCGGTCGAGACGGAAGCTCAGCGACTCGAACCGGCCGTTGGGGTAGATCAGTCGGGCGAAGCTGCCGCGCGGGTCCGCGACGACGGCGGCGTGGTCTTTCGGGACCGCGTGGCCCGAGGTCAGCGGGAGTAACGCCTCGGCGATCACGCCCTCCAATTCGTGGTCCCGTAGATCGACCACGCGGCGCGGCTCGCGTTCGGCTGCCCGTACGCCCAGGGTGGCGGCGACCGCGGCGGTGACGATGAGGGCCGAGAGCCAAGCCAAGGGGGCGGGGCGGGCTTTGTGTGGGCGGGGGGGGGTCGTGGACATCGTGGGCTCCGGAGTGGGAGGATCGCGGGTGGGCTGTCGGCGTAACGAGCATCGCCTAAACTTGCGGCAGACAGAACAGGGGCAACTACCTTATGGACCGAAACGTCGTGATTGTGGGCGGGGGACCGGGTGGCCTGGCGGCAGCGATGCTGCTGGCAAACACCGGCGTGGGCGTGACCGTGCTGGAGAAACGCGACCGGGTGGGGGGGCGGACGTCGACAATCACGACGGACGAGGGCTTCCGCTTTGACATGGGCCCGACGTTCTTCCTGTACCCGCGGGTGCTGGAGGAGGTGTTTGCGATGTGCGGGCGGGACCTGCACCGCGAGGTCGAGATGGTGCGGCTGGACCCGCAGTACCACCTGTTGTTTGAGGACGACGGAGGAGGCATCACGGGAGACATCCGGGCGACACCGGATATCGCGCGGATGCAGGCCGAGATCGCCCGGCTGTCGCCCGAGGACGCGGCGCGGTTCCCACAGTTCATCGCGGAGAACCGGCAGAAGTTCGACGCGTTCACGCCGATCCTGCAGCAGCCGTGGGCGGGGCTGAGCGACTACGTGAAGCTGTCGCTGATGAAGATGCTGCCGCTGGTCCGGCCGTGGGCGAGCGTGGACGGCGACCTCGGAAGGTATTTCCAAGACGAGCGGGTCCGCCTGGCGTTCAGCTTCCAGAGCAAGTACCTGGGCATGAGCCCGTTCAAGTGTCCGAGCCTGTTCACGATCCTGTCGTACCTCGAGTACGACTACGGCGTGTTCCACCCGACGGGCGGCTGCGCCGCGGTGAGCGAGGCGATGGCGCGGGTGGCGGGGGAGATGGGCGTGGACGTGCGGCTCAACGCGGCGGTCGAAGAGCTGCGGTTCGCCCCCGGAAGCCGGCGATGCAGCGGGGTCACGGTCAATGGGGAAGCGATCGACGCCGACGCCGTGGTGGTCAACGCGGACTTCGCCCGGGCCATGACCGAGCTGGTGCCCGACAACGTGCGGCGGCGGTGGACCGACGCGAAGCTTGAGGGCAAGAAGTATTCGTGCTCGACCTTCATGATGTACCTCGGCGTCGATCTGCCCCCGGAGTCCTTCGGGGGTTTTGACGGCAACGGCCTCGAGCACCACACGATCTTCCTGGCCAACGACTATCCGAAGAACCTCGACCAGATCGAGAACCAGCACGTCCTGTCGGAGAACCCGTCGCTGTACGTGCAGCACGCGGGGCGGACCGACCCGACCATGGCCCCCGACGGCATGACATCGCTCTACGTGCTGGCTCCCGTGACCCACGAGCACGGCAACGTGGACTGGTCCGAGCAGCTTGAGCCGTTCCGGGCGCGGGTGCTGAAACAGATGACCAAGCTCGGCCTGCCCGCCGATCTCGAGTCGCACATCCGCTACGAGAAGGTGATGACCCCGGTGACCTGGCGGCAGGAGATGGACATCTACCGCGGCGCGACGTTCAACCTCGCCCACAACCTCGGTCAGATGCTGCACCTCCGCCCCCGGAATCGGTTCGAAGATCTCGACGGGGTGTACCTCGTCGGCGGCGGGACCCACCCGGGCAGCGGGCTGCCGGTGATTTACGAGGGCGCCCGCATCACGGCCCGGCTGTTGCTGGAAGACTTGGGTATCGACACCAACTGGGTGGATGCCGAACCGGCGAGCCCGACCCCGGGCTTCTGCGCTCCGGCTGCGGACACATCTCCCCGCGAGCCCGCCCCCGTTGCGGTCGGCTGATGGGTGATGGCTGGAACCAGCTGACGACGAAGCAGCGCTGCGGCGTCGTGGCGTCGGTGCGGCACCGGCTGGTCGAAACGGCTGACGAATTCACCCGGCTGCTGCAACACCTGCCCCCGCGTCGGCACGCGGCCGAGTCGCTCGGGGCCGAGGTGCTGCCGTTGGCGGCGGCGGCGAAGTGGATCGGGCGGCGCGGCCCGAAGGTGCTACGTACCGAGCGGCACGGGGTCGCGGGTCGGCCGATGTGGCTGTGGGGCGTCCGCGGTGAGGTGCGACGCGAGCCGTACGGCACGGTCCTCGTGATCGGACCGGGTAACTTCCCGTTGTTGCTTACCGGGGTGCAGGTCATGCAGGCGTTGGCGGCGGGCAACCGCGTGGTGGTCAAGCCCGCCCCCGGTTGCCGCGAACTGACCGAGCGGTTGGCCGCGCTGCTGCGTGACGTCGGCGTACCGGCCGATGGTGTGGTGGTCACGGGCGAAGACCCGGCCGAGCTCGACGCGGTGTACCCGCGGGTCGATCTGGTCGTGTTGACCGGTTCGGAAGCGACGGGACGGGCGGTCCAACGGCGCTGCGCCGAGCAGAGCGTCCCGTCGATCATGGAGCTGTCGGGCTGCGACGCGGTGTTCGTCCTCCCGGGGACGGATGTCGCGCAAGCCGCTCACTGCGTGGCGTACGGGCTGACGCTCAACGGCTCGAACACCTGCATCGCCCCGCGGCGGGTGTTTGTCGATCGGTCGTTGCACGACGGTTTCGTGGCGGCGCTAAGCAAACGGTTGGCGAGCGAGCCGGCGTCGCCGGTGACGCCGCGCACGGCCGACTTGGTGGACGGGCTGTTAGAAGACGCGAGGCAGCGGGGCGGCGAAGTCGTGCGCGGCGGGCCGACCGCCGGGGGCGTGATGGAGGCGACGGTGGTCACCGGTACCGACGCGTCGATGGACATGATGAAGACCGACGTCTTCGCGCCGCTGCTTGCGGTGTGCCCGACCGATAGCGTTGATGAGTCGCTGCGTGAGGCGGGCCGGTGCGGCTACCGATTGGGGGCCTCGGTTTTCGGCCCCCGCGGAGAGGCAGAAGCCTTGGTGCGGCGGATCGACGCGGGGTGTGTGGTGGTCAACGACGTGATCGTGCCGACGGCCGACCCGCGGCTGCCGTTCGCGGGGCGGGGCCGCAGCGGCTACGGGGCCACGCGGGGGGCCGAGGGGCTGCGGCAGATGACGCGGGTCAAGGCGGTGGCGGTGCGGCGGGGCTCGACGTATCCGCACCTGCAGCCGGTGACCGCCGCGACCGCGCCGCTGCTGAAATCACTGCTATGTCTCGAGCACGGCCTCGGCCTGCGTGAACGGGTAAACGCCGTCCGGGGCCTGCTAAAGTACGGCGGTGCCGCGACCCGCGGCGAAACCGATCAGGAGCCCAAGCCATGATCATGCCCGACCCCGACCGCGCCACCAACACGAACCACGTCGCCGTCGTCGGCGGGGGCCTCGGCGGGCTCGCCGCGGCCTGCACCCTCGCCGCCCGCGGCCACTGGGTCACGCTCTTCGACCGCAACGCATGGCTCGGCGGCAAGGCGGCCCAGCTCGTCTCCGACGGCGAAGAGGGCGACCGCTTCCGCTTCGACATGGGCCCGACCATCCTGACCGTGCCGCGCGTGCTGGAGCGCGTCTTCAAAGAAGCCGGCCGGGATATGCACGACTACCTCGACCTCCGCCGGCTCGACCCGCAGTGGCGTTGCTTCTTCGATCCCGTCGGTCCCGATGAAGAACCGAGCGTGCTCGACCTCCGCGAGTCGGTCGAGGACATGGGCCGGGAGCTCGACGCCTTCAACCGCCGCAGCCCCACCTCCGGCTCCGCCGGCTCTCCCGCCACCGGCGACGACTACGCCGGCCTGATCAAGTACACCGAGCAACTCCACCGCATCAGCGACGACTTCTACTTCTGGAAGTCCATCGGCGGACTCCGCGACATGATGCGCAACGGCGGGATGGGCGGCACCTTCAACCTCGGCACCCTCAAGGACGTGCTATCGATGCGGATGGGCAAGTCCGTCGCCAGCACCATCCGCAAGCACATCCCCGACCACCGCGTCGCCCAGATGCTCGACCACTTCACGCAGTATGTCGGCAGCTCGCCCTACGGCAGCCCGGCCATCCTCTGCGGTATCGCCTCCATGCAGGTTCACGAGGGCGTCTGGTACCCCATCGGCGGCACCCGCGCCGTCCCCGAAGCCCTCACCAAGCTGGCCCGCGAGCTGGGCGTCGACCTCCAGCCCGGCGTCGGCGTCGACCGCATCCTCACCGAGCGCGGCAAGGTCACCGGCGTGCTCACCGACGCCGGCGAGACCGTCGCCTGCGGCGCGGTCGTCTCCAACATGGACGCCGTCCGCACCCACCGCGAGCTCGTCGGCGGCGACGTCGCCCGCGCCTTCGACCGCCGCCGCACGTACGAGCCCGCCTGCTCCGGCGTCGTGCTCTACCTCGGCCTCGACCGCGCTTACGACCACCTCGCCCACCACGGCTTCGTCTTCAGCCGCGACCCCGAAGAAGAGTTCGACTACATCTACAAAAAGGGCGAACCCGCCCCCGACCCGACCGCCTATCTCGCCGCCACCGCCCGCACCGAGGCCCCCGGAAAAGTCGCCCCCGCCGGTGGTGAAGCGCTCTACGTCCTGGTCCACACCCCGCACCTCCGCCCGCACCACGACTGGTCCAAAGACGGCGAATTGTTCCGGGGGTACCGGCAGAAGATCCTCGACAAGCTCAAGCGGACCGCCGGCATGCCCGACCTCGAAGACCGCATCGTCTTCGAGCGGTCGCTCACCCCGCAAGACATCCACGACCGCTACCACGTGCTCAACGGCGCGATCTACGGCCTGGCGTCCCACGGCAAGTGGCTCGGCGCGTTCAAGCCCGCTAACCGAAGCCTCGACGTCGAGGGCCTCTACCTCGCCGGCGGCGCGGCCCACCCCGGCCCGGGCATGCCCATGGTCATGATGTCCGGCTGGATCGCCGCCGACACCCTCGACCAGGACGGCCTGGTTTCCCCGCAGCGCGACACCGCCGCGGTCTGACGGGGTGATCCGCCAAGGACGCCAAGAGCGCCAAGGAAGGCAAAACGTTGATTATTAATGGGCGGATGAATCCGCCCGATACCCGTTCCGATTCTTTTGCCTTGCTTGGCGCACTTGGCGTCCTTGGCGGTTAAAACTCCGGAGACCACCTCTATGAACCTCTTCGACGCCATCCATCAACGCCGGTCCGTCAAGGCCTTCGACCCCGAGCACCGGATGGGCGACGACGAGATCGATAAGCTGCTGGGCTTCGCGATCCAGTCGCCGACGAGCTTCAACATCCAGCACTGGCGGTTCGTGGTGGTGACCGACCCCGAGCTGCGGAAGCAGATCCGGGCCGTGGGCAACGACCAGGCGCAGATGACCGACGCGTCGATCCTGATCGTGATGACGGCGGATATGAAGGCCTGGCAGAAGCAACCCGAGCGGTACTGGCGCAACGCGCCGGACGAGGTGGCCGAGCTGCTGGTGGGGTGGATGGGCCCGTTCCACGAGGGGCGGGAGCAGCTGCAGCGGGACGAGGCGATGCGGTCGATCGGGATGGCGATGCAGACGGTCATGCTGGCGGCCAAGGGCATGGGGTACGACTCCTGCCCGATGATCGGCTTCGACTTCGAGCCGGTGGCCGAGCTGATCAACCTGCCGGCGGACCACTGCCTCGGGCCGATGGTCGCGGTGGGTAAGGGCGTGAAAGACCCCTGGCCCAAGCCGGGGCAGCTTCCGCTGGACGAAGTGGTGGTGCGCGACCGCTTCGCGTGAGAGGGGCCGGCCTAGGCTTCGGGGTCGGCCGTGTCCGACGCGGGTGGCTGACCGATGACCAAGACGACGCCTAGTGACGACCTGCCGCCGATCTCGGAGAAGATGGTCAAGGGGTTCTGCTGGTACGCCCCGCGGTTCGTGGGCAAGAGTTTCAGCGCGGTGCG
>JBCCRT010000111.1:0-9641 GCA_039201235.1 Planctomycetota bacterium | reverse complement strand
GCCGGTCTTGATGTGGCAGAAGCCGCAGGCGCGGGTGCACACGTCGCCGAGGATCATCATCGTCGCGGTGCCGCGGGCCCAGCACTCGCCCATGTTCGGGCACTTGGCCGACTCGCAGACGGTGTGCAGCTGGTACTTGTCCACCAGCCCGCGGGTCTCGGCGTAGCCCTTGCCCCCCGGAAGCGGCGCGCGGAGCCAGTCGGGTTTCTTCTTGCGGACGAAGTCGATCCCGCCGGCGTCGGACGACGCGGCGTTGTCGAGCACCATGTTGGACAGGGAGATACCCAAGGCAATCTAAGTTTAGCCGTTTGCTGCCCCATCGGCGTCGGGGTGCTACGGGCTGGGAACCACAAAAAACCGCCGAGACTCCCTCCTCCGGGGCGCCTCGGCGGTCACTTCTTGTCGGTTGTCAGCACGAGCAGACGGTCAGGCCGCGGGCGAGACCTCGACGAACCGGCTCACGCTCGGCAGGTCCCGCAGCACATCGACACTCGCCACGATCGTCCCCGATGCGCCGGGCTCGGCCGCGACCGGGTGCTGCTTGGCGAGCCGCGACTCCCAGACCCGCCACCGCCCGCCGCGGCTGGACATCCATTGCGCCTTCTTGCGAACCTTGGCGTGCCGCTTGTTCTCGGCGACCGCGGCCGGGTCCTTGCTCAGCAGCCGCACCAGCGTCTTGCCCGCCGCGGCGTTGGTCGGCCGCTTGACGACCTTGACGTTGATCTTCGTGCCGGGGGCGATGTCGCTGCTCATGGCAAAATTCGCGGTAGGTGCTGGGGTCGGGTGGTCCGCAGACGTCCCGGCGTCTCCGCCACGCCGAGCGGAGCAGTATGCCCGAACCCGCCTTTTCGGTCAAGGCTCCGTCCGGTCCCACCGCAGCGCCGCCGCCACCGCCGCGGCCGGCAGCCCGATGTCCGCCAGCACCACCCGGCCGAGATCAGCTCCGGCCTCCCCCGCGGCGAAGCCCGCCTTCTCGGCCACAAAACTCACCGTCACGTCCGCCGCCACCGCCCCGCCCTTCGCGACCACGCCCGTGTCCGCGTCCAGCCCCGACGGCAGGTCCAGGCTCACCACCCGCCGGCCGTCCCCTTCCCCCCGCTCGTTCAGCAACGCCACCGCCGCCGCCGTCGCCGGCCGCAGCGGCCCGGCCGCCGCTCGGTACCCCGTGCCCAGCAGCGCATCGACCGCCACGTGCGCCCCCCGCACCGCCGCCTCCGCCGCGGCTTGCTCCGTATGCCAGTCCCATACCCGCCCGCCCAGCCGCGTCCACGCCGCCGCGTTCACCGCCGCGTCGCCCGTCAACCCCTCGACCGGCTTCACCGCCACGACCTCCACGCCCCGCAGCCCCCAACTCGTCAACTGCCGCGCCACCACGTACCCGTCCCCGCCGTTGTTGCCCCCGCCGCACATCACCACCACCCGGGCCGTGTCTTCGTCCACCACGAACCACCGCCGCAGCTCGTCAAACACCGCCCCCGCGGCGTTCAGCCCCGCGTTCTCCATCAGCACCAGCCCCGGCAGCCCCAGCACCTCGATCGCGTAACGGTCCACCGCCGCCGCCTCGGCCCGCGTCAGCCGACGCGGCGCCCCGCCCGCTTCCGTATCATCCCGGGGGCCTGCCCCTGGCGCGTCTCCCGTCTCGGCTGTCGTCAAGTCGCTCTCCACGCCGATCATCCTACCGCCGCCATGCGGATCGACATCAAAGACCAACACGGCCGGCCACGCCTGACCGTCCACCTCGACCCCGCCGACCCCCCCGCCGTCGTTAAGGCCGACGACGGCCGCGGACCCGCCGTGTCCCTCGACTGGGACCGCGCCCTCGACGACGAGGGCCGGCTCCGCCACTGCCCCGTCTGCGACTGCCCCGACTTCTACGTCCGCAAGAACGTGCCGCAGCTCACCGTCTTCGCCCTCATCGTCGCCGCCGCCGTCGTCGCCATGGTCTTCTACGGCTTCGGCCTCTCGGTACCCGCGCTGATCGTCCTCGGCCTGGTCCTGGGCGTCGACCTGCTGATCTACCTCTTCGCCGATCGCTACCTGGTCTGCTACCGCTGCGGCAGCGAGTTCCGCGACACCCCCCTGCTGCCCACCGACCGGCCGTGGAACCCGGCGATCGCCGAAAAATACCGCCGATCCGAAACACACGACCGTGACGAACCCAAACGCGACGACGAGCCCGAGTGACCGCGACGGGCCCCGACTGACATGATCCAACCCGCCCACCCCCACCCCCCCCTCGTGCTGCTCGGCGGCGGCGACCACGGCCACGTCCTCGCCGACGCCGCCGACGCCGCGGGCCTGGCCGTGCTCGGGTTCCTCGACGACGACCCCGCCCGCGCGACCCTCGCCCCCGACGACCCCCGCCTCGGCCACGCCCAGTTCCTCCCCGCCGTCGGCGACAACGCCGCCCGCGCCGCGCTGCTCGACCGCCTCCTCGCCGAGGGCCGCAACCTCGCCACCCTCGTCCACCCCGACGCCACCGTCAGCCCCCTCGCCACGCTGGGCCGCGGCGTCTACGTCGGCCCCCAAGCCGTCGTCGGGCCCCACGCCACCGTCGGCGACGCCGCCATCGTCAACTCCGCCGCCGTCGTCGAACACCACTGCGCCCTCGGCGTCGCCTGCCACGTCGCCCCCGCCGCCGCCCTCGCCGGCCGCGTCACCGTCGGCGACCACGCCCTCGTCGGCCTGGGCGCCCGCGTCCTGCCCAGCCTCACCCTCGGCCCCCACGCCACCCTCGCCGCCGGCGCCGTCGCCACCCGCGACGTCCCCGCCCACACCACCGCCCTCGGCGTCCCCGCCCGCCCCCGCTGAACCCACGTACACAACAACACGAAGCCCACGGATCCCATCCGTGGGCCTCACCCCGTCAGGCCGGCTGCGCCACCAGCCCGCGGTGCGCCGCGTCGAGCGACAGGTCGATCCGCTGCCGCTGCCGGAAGACGCTGACCCGGCGGTAGCCCGCGGCGTCGAGCAGCCGCAGCGCCCGGCGGAAGTGCTCGCCCACCCGCTTCGGGCTGTGCGCGTCTGAGCCGAGGGTCACCGGGATCCGCCGGCGGGCCATCTCGTACAGCAGCCGCGGCCCGGGGCTGGGCTCGGGCAGGCGCTTGCGCCAGCCCGACGTGTTGAACTCCACCGCCACCCCCGTCGCCGCAATCCGGTCGAACGCCCGGCAGGCGTCGTCCATCACCTTGCCCACGTTCCACCGCCGGGGCATCAGCTGCTTGACCAGATCGGGGTGCGCCAACGCGTCGAACAGTCCCGTCTCGGCCGACTCGGCGAGGTGTTGGAAGTAGAGCTTCGCGAAGGCGAGCGTGTCGTTGCGGTAGTGCTTCTGCTGGTACGCCGGCACCTGCGGGTGCACCGCGCCGAGGACGAAGTCGAAGTCGTGTTCGGCGAGCTGCCGCTCGACGTGCTTCTCGTAACCCGGCACGTAGTCGGCCTCGAGCCCCAGGCGGACCTCGGCCAGCGACTCGCAGCGGTGGCGGGCCTCCGCGACGGCGGCGACGTAGTCGGGCAGCTGGTCGGGGCCCATCCGCATGTCGGCGGCGTAGCCGTCGGGCATCGGGTTGTGGCAGGTCACGACCAGCCCGGCGAGGCCGCGGCGGGCGGCGGCCCGGGCGTAGTCCTCGATCGCGCCCTGGGCGTGCCGGCAGAACGTCGTGTGGGTGTGGCTGTCGAAGAGCCCGGCCCGCTCGTCGTCGCCGCTGACCGCGTGGGCGGTGAGCGGCGGCCGAGCCGGCTCGGTGGCGCGGTCGTCGCCGGCGTCGGCGTTGAAGACGGTCAGGCGCAGCGGGCCCGGCGGCGGCTCAGGCGGGGTCGGCGGGTCCGGGTGAAGCATCCCCCTGTTCATCGGCCGATTCGGCGGGCGACTGTTTCGGGGTTTCGCGCAGGGCGGCGCGACGCTCGGCCCGGCGGCGGGTGGCCTCGTCGGGCCAGTCGTAGGCGTCGGCGTCGAACGTGCCGGCGTCGGCCAACCCCGCGGGGCTTTCGGCGGCGGCCCCGTCTTCTTCCGGGAGGTCTTCTTCCGGGGGCGGGGGCGGGGGCGGGCGGAGGGTGAGGCGGACGTCGCCGCCGGCGGGGTCCTGGGCGACGGCCACGCGTCGTTGACGCACCAGCTCCAGTGTGGCCAGGAACAGCCCGATCATCTCGCTGCGCGACCGCCGGCCGACGAAGAGCTGACGCAGCGTCATGCCGTCGTCCGGGGCGTCGCGGGCCAGCCGGTCGGCGATGTCCTCGGCGTGCAGCGAGATCGGCGTGTCGTCGTAGGTGACCTCGTGGTCGCCGGTGAACCCGATCGAGTCCATCAGCCGGCCGAACGCCGCGGCGAGGTCCAGCACGTTCACGTCGTCGAGGTCCAGCTCGACCGGCGCGGCCGAGGCGGCGGCTTCGTCTTCGGGAGAAGAAGCAGACGCGCTGGGCTTGGCGACCGACGCACACGCGGGGTGGCGGTCGTCCCACTCGGCCCGGCGGGCGTCGAGGGCGAGCGACGCATCCTTGAACCGCTTGTAAGCCAGCAGCTGTTGGACCAACTCGAACCGCGGGTCCGCGTCGGCCTGCTTGGTCGGGTCGACACCCTCGGTCTCATCATCGCCCGCCTCGGCAGCGAGCCGGGGCATCAGCATCGCGCTCTTGATCTCGACCAGCGTCGCGGCCATCACCAAAAACTCGCCGGCCCGCTCGACGTCGAACTTCACGCCCCCGGTAGCGTTCCCCCCTTCCCCGGACAGCCCCTCGATGACCCGCAGGTGCGCGAGGTACTGCTCGGTCAGCTCCGCCATCGGGATGTCGT
The DNA here is from genome assembly GCA_039201235.1 of Planctomycetota bacterium. Classification (GTDB taxonomy): domain Bacteria; phylum Planctomycetota; class Phycisphaerae; order Phycisphaerales; family Phycisphaeraceae; genus Algisphaera. The sequence continues at coordinate 4,852 of JBCCRT010000111.1, read as the reverse complement.
GCAGGTCGATCTCGTGCCGCTTGACCAGGTACAGCAGCAGGTCCAACGGCCCGGCGTAGGCGTCGAGCTGCACGCGGTACGGCCCGAGTGTCGCCGCGGGGGCGGGGGCCGGGTTATCTTGCGGCGGTTCGTTCATCCGCCGCCAGTTTACCGCTTGCCGAGGCTTCGCCGTGACGACCACACCCGCTGATGTCCGCCTGATGGTTTTCGACGTCGACGGCGTGCTGACCGACGGCGGGATCACCTACCACGGCGACGCGGCCGGCGGCGTGACCGAGTCCAAACGCTTCCACACCAAGGACGGCCTGGGGCTACGGGCGGCGATGTCCTGCGGCGTAAAGGTCGCCGTGCTGACGGCCCGGCGCAGCGAGCTGGTTGCGCGACGCATGACCGAGCTCGGCGTCGACGCCCTGGTCCAGGGCTGCGCCGACAAAGGGGCCGAGATCGAACGGCTGTGCGACCGACTGGGCGTGCCGCTGTCGGCGACGGCTTATCTGGGCGACGACCTCGTGGACTTGCCGGCCATGGGCCGCGTCGGGTACCCGATGGCGGTCGCCGACGCCGCGGCGGAGCTGATCGAGCTGGCGGCCTACGTCACAAAACAAACCGGCGGCCGCGGCGCGGCCCGCGAGGCGGTCGAGCACGTGCTCCGTGCCCAGGGCAAATGGGACGGCGTGGTGGAGGCGTACCGCGGCGGAGCGTGAGCCCGACTCAGCGTGTCGTGTCGCCGCGCAGCTTCTTGACCCGGTCGATCAACAGCATCGCCAGCAGGTACGCGTCGCGCTTCAGCGGGACGTTGGGCACGATGCGGTGGGCTTCGCCTTCGCGCGTCAGGACCTGCAGCTCGTAGTGCTTGACCTGCCCGCCCTCCTCGACCTTGTTGACCTTGAACCGGCGGACCTGTTTGAGCGGCACCGCGACGCCGATGCCCGGCACCGGGGGCCAGGGCCGGGCGACCAGACCGACATGGTTCAGGCCCATCCGCGTGTGGGCGAACGAGGCGTAGCACGTCGCCACCAGCAGCGAGACGATCGACAACCCGATCGCCCAGTGCATCACGCCGAAGTCCGCCAGCGGCGGCATCACGCCGGCCACGAACGCCCCGACCGCCCCGACGACCAGCACCCCCAGCGCGACCCAGAACTTGGCCCGCCCCGGCGTGGCGTGCGAACAGATCAGGATCTTCGGCGTGTCGCTGATGCTCACGGCCGAGGGCAGCCGCCGGTGCTCGATCAGGTGCTGGTCCAGCGTCCAGCCGTCGCCCTGGCCCTTGGGCCGCTGCGTCTCCCGGGCGATCTCCTGCGACAGGTCGTAGCTGCTGCGCAGTTCGGACATGCCCCAAAGATACCCGCGCGCTCGCGGTGTAGCGAGACCCAATGCGTGGCGGAGTATCTACTTTCCGGGGGTCAGACCAGGTTGGCCCGCAGCTCCTGCAGCTCGCCGACCGCCTTGGCGTGGCCGTCGGCCTCGGCCCGGGCGATGCCCGCGTCGGCCGCGGCCAAGGCCGCCTCGTCCTCGCCCAATTCGCTGAGCTGCTTCGCCTTCTGGAAATAGGCGTAGTGATACGACGGGTCGATCCCGATCGCGCGGTCCAGCCACCGCACCGCCGCTTCCGGGTCGTCGGCCTTGGCGTGCTCCAACGCGATCATGTACGGCACGTCCGCGTCCGACGGGTCCACGGCGAGCAGCTTCTCCAACTGGGCGAGGCGGTCGGACATGAGGCCAAGCATACCTTGCTTCAGTTCTTGCCCGCGGCCGGGGGCTGGGGCATGATGTTGCCGTGAAGATCGGCGTCCTCAGTGACACGCACGACCGGCTGCCGACGTTCCGTCGGGCCCTCGAGTTATTCCGGCGGCTGGACGTGGACGCCGTGTTTCACGCCGGCGATCTTGTCGCGCCGTTTGCCGCGAAGCTGCTGACCCCGGACGACGGGCCGCTGTCCCCTTCAACGCCGATTCACGTGATCTACGGCAACAACGACGGCGAACGCGACGGGCTGAAGCAAATCCTGCCCCAGATCGCCGACGGCCCGCTCCGCGTCACGCTCGACGCGTCGCCCGGCCCGAAGACCGTCATCATGGGCCACTACCTCGGCTGGCTCCAACCCGCCGACCTCGCCGGGGCCGACGTGGTCGTCACCGGCCACGACCACACCGCGAAGATCGAGGCGAAAACCGCGGGCGACCGGCGGGTGCTGTTCCTCAACCCCGGCGAGTGCTGCGGCTGGGTCCACGGCCGGTGCACCGCCGCCCTGCTGGACTTGTCGAACGCCGAGCCCTCGGCCGAGCTGGTCGAGGTCCACGGATAAAACACTGCCAGAAGACGAAAACCAATAGCCGGCCCGCGACCCCGGGCCGGGCCCGCCCCCGGTGCGGGCCCCGGCTATTCAGCAAGCGCTTCGGATCGGTACACTGCCGCGAATTTCGCGCCCCCCCCGTCACGAATCCCCCATGCCCAAACGCGACGACCTCTCCACCATCCTCATCATCGGCTCCGGGCCCATCGTCATCGGCCAGGGCTGCGAGTTCGACTACTCCGGCACCCAGGCGTGCAAGGCCCTACGCGAGGAGGGCTACCGCGTCGTGCTGGTCAACTCGAACCCCGCGACGATCATGACCGACCCGGAGTTCGCCGAACGCACCTACATCGAGCCGATCACCCCGGAAGCGGTCGAAAAAATCATCGTCAAACACAAGGGCACCGACCTACGCATCGACGCGGTCCTGCCCACCCTCGGCGGGCAGACCGCGCTCAACTGCGCGTGCGCCCTCGACGAATCCGGGGTCTTCGAAAAACACGGCGTCGAGATGATCGGGGCCGACCGCGAGGTGATCTACCGCGCCGAGGACCGGCTGAAGTTCAAACAGATCATGGACGAGATCGGCCTCGCGTCGCCGAAATCGGGCGTCGCCAACTCGATGGACGAGGCGTGGGCCGTGCTCGAAGAGACGGGCCTGCCCGCGATCATCCGCCCCGCCTTCACGCTCGGCGGCACGGGCGGCGGCGTCGCCTACAACCGCGAGGAGTTCGAGGACATCTGCCGCCGCGGCCTCGACGCGTCGATGAACACCCAGGTGCTCATCGACCAGTCGCTGCTGGGCTGGAAAGAGTACGAGATGGAGGTCATGCGCGACCGCGACGACAACGCGGTCATCGTGTGCAGCATCGAGAACTTCGACCCCATGGGCGTCCACACCGGCGACTCGATCACCGTCGCCCCGGCCCAGACGCTGACCGACAAGGAGTACCAGCGGATGCGCGACGCGTCGCTGGCGATCCTCCGGGCCGTCGGCGTCGAGACCGGCGGCAGCAACTGCCAGTTCGCCATCAACCCCCGGAACGGGGACATGGTCGTGGTGGAGATGAACCCGCGGGTGTCGCGCAGCTCGGCGCTGGCGTCCAAGGCGACCGGCTTCCCGATCGCCAAGATCGCCGCCAAGCTCGCCGTGGGCTACACGCTGTGGGAACTCCCGAACGACATCACCGGGCAGACCGTCGCCTGCTTCGAGCCGAGCATCGACTACGTCGTGACCAAGATCCCGCGGTGGACCTTCGAGAAGTTCCCCGAGGCCGACGAAACCCTCACCACGCAGATGAAGTCCGTCGGCGAGGCGATGAGCATCGGCCGGACGTTCAAAGAATCGCTGCAGAAAGGCATCCGCTCGATGGAGGTCAAGCGGTTCGGCCTTGGGCTCGACGCCAACGACAAATGGTTGTCGGCACGCCGCGGCGACGACCCGGCCGCCTACCCGATTGACGAGGGCAAGCTGGTCCGCAAGCTCGAGGTCCCGTCACAGGGCCGGCTGTACTACCTGCGTTACGCCTTCCGGATGGGCTGGAGCATCGACCGCGTTTTCAATGCCACGAAGATCGACCCGTGGTTCCTCGACCAGCTCAAACAACTCGTCGACTTCGAGGACGTGCTGACGGGCTACGCCACGCTGGAGGACGTGCCGGCCGAGGTCCTGCGGCGGGCTAAGACGCTGGGCTACAGCGACGCCCAACTGGCGAACCTGTACCTCGGGGCGATCACGACGGACACGCTGACGGCGGTGCGCCGCCGGCGGCGGGCCGAGGGCATCGAGCCGGTGTACAAACTGGTCGATACGTGCGCCGCGGAGTTCGAGGCAGTGACCCCGTACTACTACTCGACGTACGAAGCGCCGTTCGCGGACGACGTCAAGCCCGGGGGCGGCCGCCCCCGGGCTTTGGCCGACGACGAGGTGCGGGTCAGCGACCAGAAGAAGATCGTCATCCTCGGCGGCGGGCCCAACCGCATCGGGCAGGGCATCGAGTTCGATTACTGCTGCGTCCAGGCCGCGTTCGCCGCCCGCGAGCTCGGCTTCGAGTCGGTCATGATCAACTCGAACCCGGAGACCGTCTCGACCGACTACGACACGTCCGACCTGCTGTTCTTCGAGCCGCTCACGCTCGAGGACGTGCTGAACGTCTGCGAACGCCTCAACGGCCGGCCCTTCGGCGAACCGGGCGGCCTGGTCCACGGCGTGATCGTGCAGTACGGCGGGCAGACCCCGCTGAACCTCGCCGAGGGGCTGCGGGCCGCGGGCGTGCCGATCATCGGCACCAGCGTCGACTCGATCGACCTGGCGGAAGACCGCGAGCGGTTCGCCGCGTTGTGCGACGAACTCGGCGTGCGTCAGCCGCCCAACGGGATCGCCTACGACGTCGAGCAGGCGGTCGCGATCGCCGAGCGGATCGGCTACCCGGTGCTGGTCCGCCCGTCGTTCGTGCTCGGCGGCCGGGCGATGGAGACCGTCTTCGACGAGGCGCAGCTGCGGCACTACATGGCCATCGCGATCGGCGCGTCCGACCTCGCCGGTCAGCCGATCCT
>JBCCRT010000110.1:0-9777 GCA_039201235.1 Planctomycetota bacterium | reverse complement strand
TGCTGGGGCTGGTGCCGTACGAGGACCTGACGCCCGAGCCGATCGAGCTGCCGCCGCGCCAGCAGAAGACCGGCTACGTCCGCCCGCCGCTCGAGGACCAGACGTTCGTGCCCGAGGTCTACTGAGCCGCGGCGTCGCGGACCATGCGGACGTGCGGGCCGTGGTGGGCGATGTCGAAGGGGGAGGAAACCGTGGTCCAACCGTGGCGTTCGTAGAAGCGTTGGGCGGGTCGGCGGGCGTTGCACCACAACGCGTACGCCGGCTCCCGCCGATCGACCTCGGCAAGCATCAGCCCCCCGACGCCGCGTCTGCGTTCGTGTTCGGCGACCGCCATGCCGCGGAGCTGCCGCGTCCGCGTCGGGTCGCCCGGCATCGTCGCACGCATCACCGACACGCAGCCCCAGACCACCCCGTCTCCGTGGACCGCCGCGAGGTGCAGCGTGCCGGGCGCGTCATCGCCGTCGAACGCGGCGGACGCGATCGGTTGGCCGTCACGCAGCACCTCGGCCCGCAACGCGAAGATCATGTTGAGTTCGACCCGCTCGACCCGTATCACCCGTCGGCCCCGAGCTGCCGCGCGAGCGTGTCGATCGCCGCCATGTTGCCCCGCGTGTCGGCCGGCGTCACGGGCAGCGGCGCGTCGTCCCGCACCGACGCCGCGAACGCATCCGCCTCCAGCCCGTACAGCGGCACGCCGGCGTCGAACATGAACGTCTGCGGCCCGGGTGATCCGTTCGCCGGCGACTTGTCCTGCTTCGGCGGGGTCTGCCCGTGTAGCACATATTTCGCTCCCACTTCCGGGGGCTTCCACGGCACCGGAACGGACAGATACCCGTCCGTCCCGCCGACCCAGGCCGTGTTGTCCAGCTGCACCGTCATCCCGAAGCTCAGCGCCGCGACCATCGGCGACCCCCGGAACGCGACCCCCGGAAGTGGCGGGAACCGCAGCACCGCGGTGGCGTAGTCGTCGACACCCGTGGCGTGGGTGTGGCCGACGACGTGCATCTCGGTGGGTTCGTTGCCCGCGATCATGCGGGCGAAGCTCAGGCAGTAGCTGCCGATGTCCATCAGCGCCCCGCCGCCGATCGCCGGGTCGAAGCGGACGTTGTCGTCGATGTTGTTGGTGCGGTAGCAGAAGCTCGCCCGTACCACGCGGACCTCGCCGACGTCGCCGCGTCGCACGGCCGCCAGCGCCGCGCCCGTCAGCGGGTGGCAGCGGTACATGAACGCCTCCATCAGCACTCGGCCGTGGGCCTGCGCCGCGTCGAACATCCGCCCCGCCTCGGCCGCGTCCATCGCCAGCGGCTTCTCGCACAGCACGTGCTTGCCCGCCGCCAGCGCCCGGATCGACCACTCCGCATGGAGGTGGTTCGGTAGCGAGACGTACACCGCGTCGATGGCGTCGCTGTGGATCAGCGCTTCGTACGAGCCGTGACAACTTCCCGGGGGTAGACCGAAGCGCTTCCCGAACGCCGCCGCGGACTCGGCCGACCGCGAGCCGACGGCCGTCACCGCCGAACGCTCCGCCTTCGCCACGCCCTCGGCGAACTGCCCGGCGATGTTGCCCGTCCCGAGGATGCCGTATCGCAGGGTTCGCGTCATGCGGGCAGTCTAACCGTCGCGTGAGCGGGGTCGGCTACAGTGCCGGCATGACCCGATACGCCGTCCCCGTTGTGTGGTTGATCTGCGTGACCGCCCCGTCCGCCGCGGCCGAGGCCCCGGAAGAAGCCCCCCTGATCCCGCCCGACGCCGTCGTCGAGGTCGTCAGCACCGGCGGCTACCGCTTCACCGAGGGGCCGGCCCTCGCCCCCGACGGCTCGATCTACTTCAGCGACATCCCCAACAACGCGATCCACCGCTACGACCCCGCCACCGGCAAGACCACGCTCTTCACCGACGACTCGGGCGGAGCCAACGGGTTGATGTTCATGGACGGCCACCTCTACGCCTGCGCGGGCAAAAGACGGACGGTCGATATTTACCCCGCGGTGCGTTCAGACGACGGGCAATGGGAGTCGATCCGGCCGGAGATTCATCACAGTTTCGACAGTTCTAACGGGCGATTCAACAGCCCGAACGACATCGTTTTCAACGGCAGAGAAGCGTTTATGACGGACCCTCGCTACGGGAAACGAGATGATCTGGAGAAGCCCGGAGAGTTTGTTTATTCGCTGGATAGCGCGGACGACTTACGATCGTTTGCAATCAATACAGTGGCCGAGGACCTGGTCAAACCCAACGGCATCGGCATCTCTCCCGATCGGGAAACGCTCTACATCGCGGACAACGGCGATAAGAAAATTTTTGCCTACAAGATCCATACGTTCGCCCGCATCGGCGACCGCCGGCTTCTCCATGACCTCTCCGACCTCGGCGGGCCCGACGGTATGACGGTCGACCACGCCGGCCGGCTCTACGTCGCGATCTTCGGCAAGGGCATCCTGATCCTCTCGCCCGACGGCGAGCGCCTCGGCTTCCTCGAGACCGGGCCGCAGACGACCAACTGCGTCTTCGGGGCCGACGGGCGGACGCTCTACGTCACCGCCGAGAAGGCGCTCAAACGCGTGGTCCTCAACACCGGCGCCCCGACGGAGTGATGGCTCAATCCCCTCTCCCCCCGGGAGGGGGTTAGGGTGAGGGCGACCGGGCCGCGGGGGGCCGTCGCTGGTTGTCGTCATGTCTTTGTCACACCGCCCTCACCCCGGCCCTCTCCCGGAGGCAGAGGGAGGAAGACCAGTCACCGGTTGTAGCGGTGGGTGTCGCGGCGTTGCCACCGCCGGGTGAGGCCCGGGACGACCTTGCCGAAGATGAACGCGAAGATCGGCAGAGCCAGCAGGTCGTCGATCCAGCCGATACCCAGCAGCAGGTCCGGCACGAGGTCGGCGGGCATCACCAGGTACGCAAAGCTCGTCACCGCAAACAGCAGCTTGCTCCACCACGGCACCGACTTGTCGCGGAAGATGCGCCAGAACGCGATGAGTCGGGCCAGCGGTCCCATGCGGCGAGTCTAGTCGTTGGCGGCAGATTCCGGGGGCGGCACCGGGACCGAGGATTTGTCGGTTAAGCTGACGTCATGTCCGTGTCGCCGCCCGAGCCGACCCGTGACGCCGCCGACCTGGAGCGGGCCAACCGGCTGCTGCTGCGGGTCTCGGCGCACTTCATCCACGCCGACCACCCGGACCTGGGCGACGCGTTCGACGCGGCGCTCGAGACGCTGGGCCGGCACGCGGGGGCGGACACCTGCTACCTCTTCGAGTTCGACGAAGCGGGGCGGACCGCGAGCATGGTCCACGACTGGCGGGCCGAGTCGGTCGTCTCGACGCGTCACGCGTTCCAGGGCGTGACCGCCGCGGAGCTGCCGACGCTGCTGCCGGCCGCGACCGCGGGCCGGCCGCTGCGGGTCGACGACCTGTCCGAGCTCGGGCCGGCGGCCGAGGGCGAGCGTCGTCTGTTCGAGCGCCTGGGCGTGGGCGCGTTCATCACCGTACCGGTGACGCTGCACGGCCGGGCGGTCGGGCTGCTGGGCTACGACCACCGCGGCGGGGGGCGGGCGTGGACCGCGGCGGAGCGTCGGCCGCTGGAGATGGCGGCGGACCTGTTCGCGCAGGCGCTCGACCGCCGGCGGACCCGGGACCGCCTGGCGTTCCACGTCGCCAACGCGCCGCTGGGCGTGATCGAATGGGACCAACACTGGCGGTTACGGCGATGGTCGGGCCGGGCCGCGGAGCTGTTCGGCTGGGACGCCGACGAGGTGATCGGCCGGGCCTGGGCCGAGTGGCGGTTCGTCCACCCCGACGACGTCCCCGCCGTCCGCGGCGTCACCGAGCGGCTGGTCGATGGCACCGAGTCCGCCAACGTCTCGGTCAACCGCAACTTCACCAAGGCCGGCGAGGTGATTACCTGCGAGTGGTTCAACTCCGCGCTGTACGACTCGACCGGCCGGATCGAGTCGATCCTCTCGTTCGTGCAGGACGTGACCCACCGCGAGGCGACCGCCGCCCGGCTGATCGAGAGCGAAGACGCGTTGCGTCAGGCCAACGCCCACCTCGAGCAGCGGGTCGAGCGCCGCACCGCCGAGCTGCGCGAGACCGCCGACGCGCTGCGCGAGTCCGAGACGCGGTTCCGTCAGCTCGCCGAGCACGCGACCGACATGATCTCCCGCCACGACGAGACCGGGCGGTTCACCTACGTCTCGCCCGCCTGCCGCCGCATCCTCGGCTACGCGCCCGACGAGCTGATCGGCCAGCGCCCCCGTGTCATCGCCCACCCCGACGACCGTCAGGCCGTGATCGACAGCCTGCCCCGTCTCCGCGCGTCCGACGACGTGGTGAGCACCACGTTCCGCGCCACCCGCAAGGACGGCCGGGTCGTCTGGCTCGAGGCGTCCAGCCGCGACGAGGGCGGCTCGATCGTGGTGGTTTCCCGCGACGTGACCGACCGCCGCGAGGCCGAGCAGCTCGCCCGGCTGCACCGAGAAGAGCTCGCCCACGTCACCCGCCTCTCGGCCATGGGCGAGCTGGCGTCGGGGCTGGCGCACGAGCTCAACCAGCCGCTGGCCGCGATCGCCAACTACGCCCACGGCCTGGAGAAACGCCTCGACGCCGACGCCGCCGACCCCGCCCACGTCCGCGACGCCGTCCGCCACCTCGCCGACCAGGCCGACCGCGCCGCCCTGGTGGTCAAGCGGGTCCGCGCCTTCGTGCTCAAGCGCGGCACCCTCCGCGCCGCGGAATCCATGAACCATCTGGTCCGCGAGACCCTCGCCCTGGCCCGCGCCGAAGCCGCCGACCGCGGCGTCCGCCTCGAGGCCCGCCTCGCCGATGGCCTGCCCGACGTCCACGTCGACGGCATCCAGATCGAGCAGGTCCTGCTCAACCTCATCCGCAACGGCCTCGAAGCCATGGACGACCGGCCCGCCGAAGACAAAGTCCTGACCGTGGCGACCGCCGCTCCCGAGCATACGACAGGAGACGCTCCCGGGAGCGGGAGCGCTTCCGGGAGCGCTTCCGGGGACGTTTCCGGGGGCGGGGGGGTATATGTGACCGTGACCGACCGCGGGCCCGGCCTGCGCCCCGGCGTCATGGACCACCTCTTCGATCCCTTCTTCACCACCAAGGACCGTGGCATGGGCATGGGCCTGACCATTAGCCAGTCCATCGTCCAGGCCCACGACGGCCGCCTCTGGGCCACGCGCAACCCGAATGCCACATTTGGTACCACCTTCCACCTCACACTACCGGCCGCCGTTCCGTAAACCTGCCGCGACGCCCCACGCCGGACGCTTGCGCCCGCCACCCGACGCCTTGAAATCAGCCGCGGGGGTGTCATGCCAGCGGTTCGCTGCTTTTCTCCTCCTTCCGCTTTTCTCCCCTGATGACAAGGCGTGTCACCCCCCGACCGCCGAAGCGGTTATGGTAAAGAAACCCTCAGCCGCCGCCGGGGGGGTCCGGTGATTGGGGCGGCTGAGGGTTTTTTCGAATCTTCGTTTCTACTCAACGAAAGCAAAGAGCCCGGCTGCATTGGCAGCGGATGTGCGCTCCGGAAACAACGTTACAGAACCGAAAAGGCGTCAGAATAGAATCATACCGAAACGTCGCAAAACTCTACGAACCTTGAACTAAGGGCTGACGATCGCGACGCCGGTGCCGCCGGTTTGCTCATACCTTCCGATGACATCGGTGTTGTTGCCGTCGGCTTTAGCCATTGTAAATACAGCGGGCCATCCAGAAACACCTCCGTAATTCAACACGGTCATGGTGTACATACCGCCGTTAATGGCCACCGCCACAATCGTAAAATCGGGGGCAGAACCGAAGTAAGTTCCGCCCCCGCCAGGACTCAGCGCGTTGGTTGCAGGTGACGGACCGGAAAAAGTCACTTTCAACGCCATAACTTGCTTGTCCTGTAGTATTAAGCTTTACAAACCGCCTCGGCGATCTACCCTAGCGATGGGCCTACGGTCGTGCAATCACTTATTGTGGATAGAATTAGACTCTTTTGCGTTAGGTTTTGTTCGGAGGTCAGGAAAATGATTTGTAGGTGGGGCTGGGTGTGGGGGGCGGCTGTGATAGGGTGCAGCTGCGCTGCGGTGACCGCCGTGGGGCAGCCCGTTGAGTCGTTAATGGTCCAGGGCGGCAGTGTTCCGCTGGTTGTTGATATCGACATCGAACCGGCTTCCGTGCTGCTTTCAACGATTTCTACAGCCCCGACGGTTCTGGAGATTGGAGTCGCACCGGACCAAAGCGACGTCGGTATCACCTTCGGTCAGTTCAACTTGTCCGGTGTTGCCTGGCTGGGTTTGGAATTCGCGTTGACTGGTGCTGTATTCGCCGAGCTGCCGTCGTTATCCAGCGGAGGTCTAACGGCTACATCAACCCCTACGAACGGGATGTTTGCGTACCTCCCCCATCCGGTGGGCGTGGGCGGCAGTTCGTTTGTGGACGTGGCGCTTGATTTCGGGGGCAGCCCGTCGGGGACACTGACCGTGACGCCGATCGTGCCGGAGCCGGTTACGGCAGGTTGGTTGCTCTTGGCCACGCTGCTGCTAGGCGGGCGCCGGGCTGGTTGAAGAAGAAGAGGGGAACGCCGTTGGCATTGACGGAGGCGGGCGGGTCGATCACATCGGTGCGGCGGGAGCTCACGTGGCCGTCGCCCCACGCGATATTGGTGGTTGCTTCGGGGTGGAAGAAACCGAGTTGCCAAGTAGGGCTGGTATAGGGAGAGGTCCTGAGGCCGAACTCGTCTCGGATGATCTCTAAATCGCCGATCCGCAGAGCGTCGGTATCTGCGAAGAACGGGTAGGTCGAGGGGGAGAGGAGCATATCCCAGGATTTCCGCTCGTTGTCCCCAGGGGCGGAACCCAGGTCCCAGCGGACACTGACGCCGTAGGTGGTGTGGCCGCTGGTGTTGTCGATTGAGCCGAAAGCGTCGCGGCTAGCGGGGCAGACAATGCGCGGGCGTTGGCCGGGTACGATGGGTGTGTTCATCCGATCGAAGAGCAAGAGGTCCCAGCGTTGAAAAACGGGGTCCGCAGCAGGGTTTCCAGGAGGAACAGACGCCGAATGTGTTTCGGGGATGCGGTGGCGGGTGTCGGCGAGGACCGCCGACCAGCCGATGTTCATCTGCTGGAGGTTGGCCTTGCAGGACAGGTCCCGAGCGGCCTCGCGGGAAGCGCCGAGGACGGGCAGGACCAAGGAAACCAAGAGGCTGGCGATGGTCAGCACGACCAGCAGCTCGATCAGGGTGAAGGCGTGGCGGCTCATCGCCAGGTGGTCCCTTGGTGTTGGCGGGCCAGGGCGATTTCGCCGACGTCGCGCCGCCACGTGAGATCGTAGACGGGCCCCCCGCCCCCGGGCAGGTCGGTCGCGGCGGTGGGCCGCATCGCGTCGAGGTCGACGCGGTAAAGCCGGTCGGTGACGACCATCGCGGTCCGGCCGTCGGGGGAGACGGCGAGGCGGCCGAGGCCGAGCGGGGCCGGGAGTTGGAGTTCGCGGAGCTCGGGGGGGGCGTCGGTTGGCCGGCGGAGCACCAGCAGGAGGCCGTCGCTGAGCACAAGGGCGAGGGTGTCGCGGTCGACCGTGGCGGCGAGGTCGTTGATCGATTGACCGGGCAAGAGGGCGACGCGTAGCGGGAGGTCTTGGCCGTTGACGGTGAGTTGCAATTCACGGCCCGCGTCGGCCTTGCGCACCACGGCGGAAGCGGCCTGGCCGTTGGACGCGGCGACGAGTTGCTCGACGCCGAGGAGCCGGGTCGTCTGCCGGGATGCCGGGTCGATGACCGACACCGACGAATCGTGGCCGACCCAAACCAGCGAGCCGTTGCTCGCGGGGGCGACGGCCAGCGGGATGGTGCTGACGCGGAGCGAGAGCGTATCGGAGCTCGGGCCGTCCCAGGGGACCATGTGCAGGTGTCGATCGTTGTCGGCAACGAGCAGGGTGCGGGCGTCGGACGAGCGGGCGAGCCAGGTAATGGGAGCGGGGGCGGTGAACAAGATTTTTGACTCGTTCCGGGCGTCGACGCGGACCACCTGTTGCTCCGGGGTGGCGAACGCGAACCACGGCTCGGTCGGGTGGGTGGCGGACGCCCCCCGCGAGCCCTCGAACGGAGCGGCGGAGGCCGTCAGGCCGGTGGCCAGGTCTCGGAGGGGAGCCTCGGAAAAAACCGGCTGGACGGCGGTTGGCATCGACCCGGATCGTCGGTGGTTTTCGAAGAAAATCACCCCGCCGATGACCACCGCGGCCAGCCCGATCGATGCGGCGACGAGGGTGGGGAGGCGTCCGACCCAACGGCGACGCTCCCGGGGCGGGCTGGCGGTCAACCGATCGACCGCGGCGTCGGTCAGCTGCATGTCGGCGAGGAAACGCTCGACGGCCGCGGCGGTGGAGCTGAGCTGCCGGTAGTCGTAAGGCGCTTCGTCACGCTGGTGGCGCCACGCGGTCAGCATCATTGTCAGGATGCCGAGCACCGCGTGGCGGCCCCGGCACGCGTCGGCGAGGATGAACAGCCGGCGGTCGTGATCGACGCGTGTCAACACCTGCTCACCGGAGTCGTCGTAGAGCGGCTCTTTGAGCGTCACGAGGGTGTAGACCTGATCGCCCACGTGAAAGCGAGTCGGTCGGGAGATGGGGTGTTGTTGCCCGGAAATGGCGTGCCCTTTCGGCTGTCGAAACTTGGCCAGGAAACGCATCGTCTAATTTTACCGGAGGGCTGAATCCCAACAAGGATTCGGGGCTTGCCGACGCCGCTGCGGTTGCCCCCCGGGTGTGTTCTTAATCCTCGCCGTACACGCTCAGGTTGGTCTGTTGTCCGTCTTTCGGTGCCTCATCCGGCTTGCCGCTGCCGCCGGCGGCGTCGGAGTTACTTCGGAGCCGATCTTGCTCGGCCATCCGTTCCAAGATAATCCGGGCGATATCGGGCGCGACGTCATCCGGCAAGGGTTCGAAGATGTGGCGCCGGATTAACGGCGACTGTTTGTTAAACCAGGCGAACAACCTGGAGCCGGCCTCCCGCTGGCTCATCCCGAGTTTCTTATAAAACTCGGTAAATTCGTCAATAAGATCAGCATCGGCATAAATTTGTAGCTTCGCCGACTCTTTTTTCGGGACGCGTTGATGCCTCATTTTTCAAGATCTCTTGATCAGACTCAATAGAATTAGCTCTCACCGCACTAACTATTTTTAGTTGATATTTCATATCCTAGCCGATATACAAAACGTAACCGAATCGAGACTGATTTAAATCTTTGCCCCCGGAAGGCGACGTGTGGTACTTCGGTGCCCACGTCGCTTTTTTCAATATACGAGGAAGGGTTCGGGGACAGCGAGACATTGCCTTCCAGCGATTCTGTTAATCCTACCGCCCCGTCGCTGCCTCGAGCTACGTCCGAGGAAAGTTTGTGCGCACGGGATGACGCGGTTCTGCCACAAAAAATCACAAGACGCACAAAAATTTCAAACCGTTGGCGTCCCGGAGGCTACGCCGCCACATCGCGGCCGGTCGGGGCCGATTCGGCGCACAAACGTTGCGTGACGCCCCCGGGTGTCGGCCCCCGTTTTGCCGGCGGGACCCCGGAACCAGACAAGGCCGGGCCCGCCCGCGGCGGACGGCCGGGTCGAGTGTTCGCGTGTCGGCGGCGACGCCCGAGATACCACCTTGTCGGGAACTCTCGGGGTCAACGGCACGAGCGGCTCGGCCGGGGGCGCACGCCCGGATCGAACGACCACCACCCCGCCGCGGCGGTCGCGAAGCGGACGGGTGGGGGCGTGGGGTGCCCGCTCT
>JBCCRT010000109.1:0-9822 GCA_039201235.1 Planctomycetota bacterium | reverse complement strand
GGGCACCGGCATCGACGACGGCGACAACCTCGCCGGCTTCCAGCTCCGCCGCATGAAGCTCAAGGGCAAGGGCCACATCGCCGACCCCAAGATCACCTACAACTTCACCCTCGCGTCCAACCGCGACTCGAACAACACCGGCCTCGAAGACTTCGGGGTGGGCTACACCTTCGACAACGGCGCCAAGGTCAAGGCCGGCCGGTTCAAGACCCCGTTCGCCTTCGACGAGCTGACCTCTTCCAGCCGGCAGCAGGCCGTCGAGCGGTCGCTGGTCAACGAGCAGTTCACCACCGGATTCTCCGAGGGCATCCAGTTCGAGTTCAAGCCGATCGACGACCTGAAGGTCCGGGCGATGTACAGCGACGGGGCCGGCGCGGGCGAGAGCAGCAACGGCGACTTCAACGAGACGCCCGCCGACTACGCCGTGACCGTCCGCGGCGACTACACTATCGGCGGCAGCAAGGGCTTCGCCAAGGACTACACCTCTTGGTCCGACGACGAGATGGGTATCAACATCGGCGCCGCCGTCCACCAGGAACGCGTCAAGACCGGCGTGAACGCCGCGGCCGGCAACCTCGACAGCTTCCAGCGGTACACCGCCGACATCCTGTTCAACCAGGCCGGCCTGAGCCTCTTCGGCGCGGTCTACCTTGAGACCCAGGACGCCGTCGACGGCGCGGCCGAGTCCGACCCCTTCGGCTTCCTGGTCCAGGGCGGCTACACCATCGACGACACCTGGGAACCCTTCGCACGCTACGAGTTCATCGACCCAGACAACGGCGGCGACGAGATCAGTGTCGTCACCGTCGGCCTGAACTACTACCTCAAGAAGCACTCGGCCAAGTTCACGATCGACGGCGTCCTCGCCCTCGACCCGCTGACCGGCATCTCGGTCTCCGACGGCCTGGGCCTCCAGGGCGACGCCGCCGACGAAGACGGCCAGTTCGCCATCCGCGGCCAGTTCCAGATTCTGTTTTGATCACCACCCGATTAAGTCCTGTTCCCACGGCCTGCTGACCGCCCGAAAGAACAGCCTTACCGTAGGCCCACGGCGTACCCCGCCGTGGGTTTTTTTTGGTCGCAGGCCCGACCTCGGTCGCGCGGGATCGGACCGGTTGGAGCAGCCCCAGGCTCCACGGAATGTCGCCGTAATCCTTGCCGTCGCGGACGGCGGCGATGTGGCCTCGACGACCGGCCCGAACATGCGCTACCGCACCGGCTTCGACCGGCTCAGACGGGTCCCTCGTGATGAGCGGATCGGCCGGCGTTACCCGTTCCGGCACCACCGCTCTGGCGATGATCCCGTCGTGTCGATCAAGATCACCCGGCACAATTAGCGGACGAACCCGGCCTTCGTCTGCGGCGCGACCTCGCGGGCCGGCATCGCCGACGGCTACGAGACGCTCCGCATCTCCGAGGCGGTGCTCGAAGCGTCCGCGTCGCGGCCCGTCGTCCGCCTCGACTAACGGGTACATGCGCCTCGCGCCCGGGTCAGCTCGCGCGGCAGCTCGGCTTCCGCGGGATCGAACGTCGACCCGTCGCTGTAGCAGTGGAACGACACGACGTCGCCCCGCACGTAGCGGCGGATGCCGTCACGGGTCGCGTCGTCGTGGTAGGCCCGCTCTACGGTCCGGTCGGCCGGGCACCGCAGCCACGCCGAGCTGTACACGCCGGGGATCGGTTCGGGCTGCGGACCTCAACGCGGCGGTGTCCGACCAGCCGTCGTCGAGCAGCACGAACACCGTCGCGATGCCGTGGCCGTCGGCCAGAGCTAGGTAGCGATCCATATCGCGCAAAGAGGCTGTCGGCGTGAAAGATCAGGTCGTGCGGGTAGACCCGCATCATGTTCATCCCCGGGCCCGCCGCGAGCCCCAGCTCGCGGTCGATCGTCTCGGGGTCGAATGCCTCGGCCCGCCACATCTCCAGCTGGTTCCTCGCTGTCGAAGGCAGGAAGTTCGCCCCCACCCGCCAGCCCGACGCCTCCCGCCACGCCCGGGCCTGTTCGGTCGGCTAGCGTTCCGATGACTCCTGATTCACGGGGCGTCCTCCTGATCATTCTCACGGTACGCAGCCCCAGCGGCCGGTCGAGCCGCCGGTAGGTTTGCGCGCCCGGGCCATCCAAGTCTTGCGGATGTCATAGGATACGCCAAGATTGCAACCAAAACGGTATTATCCTTGACGAAATATACCATTGTGGTATATTTTTAGGGTGCCCGCCGCGTCTCAGCTCGCCCGCCGCCTCGCCACACGGATCCAGCTGGGCGATTACTCCGTCAAGCCCCTGCCCGCGGAGCGGGAGCTGGCTGAGCAGGTCGGCGTCAGCCGGATGACCGCCCGCAAGGCCCTGCTGGACCTCGTGGACCGTGGTCTGGTCGAGCGACGCGAGAACGGCCGGCTCATCGTTGCGGAGAACGCGGACCCCGCCGCCCGTCCGCGGATCGCCCTGCTCAAGCCTGCGACCGCCGGCACCGCTTTGATCGTGCGGACCCTGTTGCGGCTCTCGACCCAAACCGAAACACGGGTCCGCGCCTTCGAGTTCGCCCATTGGGACGACCCCGTGATCGCTGAGGCGATCGCCGCGTTCGACGGACTCTTCGTCCTGCCACCGGCCGAGCCGATGCCCGTGCCGATGCTCGAGAAGTTCCGGGCCGCGGCGGCGGGCGTGGTGATCCTCAACCGCGACACCTCGGACGACGGCCTGCGGTGTGTGGACACCTGCCCGCCGGCGTGTATCGCCACCCTGCTCGACCACGTCCGCTCGCTCGGCCACCGCCGGATCGACTGCCTCAACACCCAACCCTGCGACGAGATCATCACGGCCCGTATCGACGCCTGGCAGCGTTGGCGGACCGCTCACGACCTGCCGGGTGAGCTGATCAATCGGCCGGTGCGTTCCTACGAAAACCCGACCCCCGCGGCGTACCGCTGCGTCGATGAGCGGCTGGCGTCGGGCGAACCTCCCCCCCCCCCCCGGCTGTGTACCACGACCCCGGCGGCCGTCGCGGTGATGAGACGCCTCGCCGAAGCGGGACTCGACGTGGGACGTGACGTCTCGGTGGCCGCCATCGACGACGAAGGCCTCAACCGTTTCCTGACGCCCTCGCTGGCCTGCCTTGTCCCGCCGGACCCGACGCCCTATCTACGCCGATGCCTCGACTGGATGCTCGCCGGCGGCCGCCCCGCGGACTGGGACGGCCCACTGCTGCTCAAGCCCGCCGAGGTCCCACTCTTTGCCGGTGAATCAGTCGGGCCCGCCTGACCACGGCTCCGCGTTTTCACCCCGCCGGCACAGGGTGTGCCGGCTTCCGTTTTTCGTCTTGTCTTAAACCACTCCTGGAGGTTCGCCATGTTTCGTCTGTTACACGCGGTTACTTTTCCGAAAGCTTCGGCCGTCGCGGCCGGATCACTCCTGCTGGCCGGGACGTCCCACGCCGTGACGATCGAATCGTTCGGCGCGACCACGACGCTGGTGGACGCTTCTTTCGCCAGCCCCGGCGGCGTCTACGACGGTATCGGCGACTTCCCCACCGGGCCGCTGAGCGCCAACGAGCTTCAGATCGGCGTCGTCAACACCAACGAGACACGCAACGTCATTCTGTCCTTCCAGCTGCCCGCCCTGCCCACGGGCGAAGTCATCGACGACATCGAGCTCGACATCTTCCAGCCGTTCAACTTCGGCCAGCCCCTCGGCTACACCGTCGATCTCGACTACCTAGGCGTCGAGGCGGTCGCATTCCGGACCGACTCCACGTCGTTCGCAGCCGCCGGAACGACCGTGGTCGACGACATCTTCGCCCCCGTCGACGGGCCCGCCGATGCCGATACGACGTACGACAACTTCGAGGGCTATTTCCAGAACATACTCACCGACGTCACCTCGGTCTTGAGCGCCGACTACGTGGCCGGTGAGTTCGCCAAGTTCCGGTTGACGTTCGACGGCGACGCGAACCTCATCGCTTCGGGCGACGACAACGACGCCTTCCAGATCAACGCACCTGGCGCCGCCCAGCCGCCGCGGCTGCGGGTCACCACGATCCCCGAGCCCGCGACCGCGGTACTCATCACGCTGGGCGGGCTCGCCGTCGCCGGCCGGCCGCGGGGACACGCAAACCGTTCGTGAACCCAAAACCCTCCGCGGCCGGGCCCACCCGCCCGGCCGGGGATTCCCTCCGCCGTTCGGCCGATGGTTTCCTCACGAGACATAAGGAATCCGATATGTCACCCCGCATCACCACCCGACCGCCCGCCTTCACCCTGATCGAGCTGCTCGTGGTCATCAGCATCATCGCCCTGCTGATCGGGCTGCTGCTGCCCGCCCTGGCCGGGGCCCGCGAGGCGGCACGGTCGGCCGCATGCCTGTCGAACCTCCGGCAGCTCCTGATTGCCGACGCGGTCTACGCCAACGACCACGACCAGGTCTTCTCACCCTACGTCGAATCCGACAGCGAGGGAGCCGACTGGGCGATCTTGCTGACCCGCTACATCGGGACGGAGCGCTGGCTGGAATACAACACCCCCGCCAATGGGGCGGATGTCAACCAGGACCGGCCGGTTGAAATCTATCGCTGCCCGGACGACGGGAGCGATTTCGACGAAATGGAGGATTTTTGGAAACGGAAACGCCCCGTCAGCTACGCCCCGTCTTTCTTTACCTCCAGGGCAACGCCGTCCTGGTGGACCGGCGGGACCGACCGCTGGCTGGGTCCGGATTTCTACGAGGCCACGACCATGCCTCGATTCACGGACTTAAGGCCGTTCCGAGGAGGGGGCTCACCGGCGCCGACGGGCGCTCTTTTCTTCTTCTCCCCGAACAACACGGTGGCCGGGGCCGGGGCGGTCTCGTTCCGTCACAACGGAGGCGACGACAGCACCTACACCCAACCCGGAGGCAACGCGAACGTATCTTTTATGGACGGCCACTCCGAATCGCTTCGGCTCGATGACTTCGCCGAAGTCAACTTGAGCGACACAAACGCCGAGCGTATCGCCGCCTTCATCAACGGTAATCCGGACGCGCCGGGCTACCGTCAGTAACCATCGCGTGCGTGAGATTCGCGTTCTGCCCGGTGCGGCTGCTTCGAAACGATCCGAACTCTGGAGAACATCATGGGTGCTTCGAACACGGCGGCGTGGCGGATCGCTTTGGGTCTCTGCGTCCTGATCTTGTGCCAAACAAACGCAAGGGCCGAGGTCACCGAACTCGCCCGCTTCTCGCTCGGTGAGGACGCCGCGGGCTCGCCGGCCCGGCTGGTCTCCGCCGACGGGACGCTGACCCTGGAGGCGGTCGGCAGCCCCGAAACCATTGAGGACGTCTCGACCGAGGCCGCGCGGCAGACCGGCAGCCGGTTGGCGGTCCGCCTCGACGCCGGCGAGGGCTACCGGCTCGAGGGGCTGCCCGAGGAATACCGCGGTCAGCTGGGCGTCGAGCTCTGGGTCCGCCCGACGCCGCAGGAGGGCTTCCGCAACGCGGCGAACTACGGCGGGGGCACGGGGCTGGGCGTCGCGCTGAACAACGACGGCGGCTGGGGCGTGGTCTACGGCAAGGCGACCGTCGGCTGGTCGCAGCTGGGGCCCGGCCGGTGGGTCCACCTCGCCGTGGTGCAGGACGGCGGGCAGGCGAGCTTCTTCGTCGACGGCAAGCCGGCGGGCGTCGCCAACAACGCCGAGAGCTGGGGCTTCCCCGCCGACCGCCCGCTGCTGCTGGGTCTGCCCGTCGAGCCGGACAAGCACCGGCCCTTCGCCGGCGACCTCGACGAGCTGCGGGTCTTCACCTTCGCCCCCGGCGCGTTCGACCCGACCGACCTGCTGGTCTTCGGCGGCGGCCGGCCTAGCGGCGACGTGCTGGAGCCCACCGGCGTCGCCGCCGAGGCCTGGGTCGACTTCTCCAAGCCGCAGCCGGAGAACGGCCTGACCTTCGACCGCGGCACCGGCGAGCCGGCGACCGCCGAGGGCAAGCGCGCGTGGAAGAGCGACCGGCAGACCAACCCGTCGATGGGCTGGGTCAAGGAGTTCAACCTCCGCTTCACCGACGAGCGGTTCCGCGACGGGAAGATGCCGGTCGTCGACGTCGAGGCGTTGGTGCGGCTGGACACCTGGGCCGGCGTCCACGCCTACGGCGACACCGCGTCGAGCGGCGGCCACGAAGAACTCGCCTGGCTCTGGGGCGGCGACCCGCAGTGGAAGCTGCTGCGCTTCGAGCTCGACGATGCGCACTTCGGCGCCCGCGACTTCGGCAACCCGCCGACCGCCCACCGCAGCGACGGCTTCGACCTCCGGCTGTTCGGCGCGAACGAACCGATGTTCGTCCACCGCGTCGCCGTCACCGGCTACCGCCGCAGCGGCGACGTCGACTGGTCTCGCCTGCTGCGGGCCCGGCGGCCGCTTGGCGTGGCGACCCACGGCGACGCGGGCAACCTCATGTTCGAACGCTCCGCCCCCGCCCGCCTGCGCTTCGCCGTCCGCAACCTCGCGCTGCAGGACACCCGGGCCCGCTGGTCGCTGCGCGTCCTCGACGAGCAGGGCCAGACCAAGGCCCGCCAAAACGGGACCGTCACCCTCGACGCCGAGGGCGACTCGACCTTCGACGCCGAGTTCGACGTCAGCGACTGGCCGCTCGGCTCGTACCGCTACGCCTACCGCCTCGAGCACGACGAACATTCCACCCCGGTCGCGGCGATCGACGGACGCCTCGGCGTCTACCAGGGCGGCCCCGCCCCGCGGCTGGGCGACGTCGACGGCGACAAGCCCGGCGGCTTCCTCTACGGCATGCAGGCCGTCATCGGCCCGCTCGTCCCGCACAACGCCGCTTGGCTCGACCTGCTGGGCGTCGACATCCTCCGTGAAGGCACGCTCAACTACCAAAAGGCAGACCCCGCCGAGCAGCAACGCGTCACCGAAGCTCTGGCGCAACGCGACATCCACCTGCTGGCCAAGATCGACCCGCCGCTGCCCGGCTCGCCGGTGAACTACCTGCCCGACGGCCTGACCCCCGAAGAAGAGGTGCGCGAGCGGGCCAAGGCCGCCGCCCACTGCCGACGCGTCGGCCGGACCCTCGGCGACCGGCTGTACTACTACGAGATCGGCAACGAGCCCGACCTGCCGTTCTTCTACCCCGGCCCGATCGAAGAATACGCCGAGTCGTTCCGCGTCATGCGGGCCGCCATCCACGAGGCCGACCCCGACGCCGTCGTGATGAACGGCGGGGTCTGTTTCCACTCCGCGATCGGCTACGAGCGCGCCCATCAACTCATCGAGCTGCTGGCCGACGACGTCGACGCCTGGGCCTACCACGCCCACGGCCCGGGCTTCGAGGCCGAACGCGACCGCTACGAGATGCTCCGCGCCGCGACCGACGCCGTCGGCAAGTCGCACCTGCCCGTCGTCGAGACCGAGACCGGCGTCGCCGCCAGCGGCGAGATCCAGCTCCAGGAACAGGCCCGCACCGCCGTCGAGAAATTCGTCTACTGCATGTCCAAGGACATGCCCCTGATGATCTTCTTCGCCCTGCACTTCCAGGGCGGCGACGGCGGCTACACCATGATCGAGGCCGACCACGAGCCCCGGCCCGTGGTGCTCGCCTACCGCAACATCGTCAAGACCCTGCGCACCTCCCGCTACGCCGACGCCGTCGAGGCGTTGTCCGACACGGCCCACGGCCACCGCTTCGTCGATCCCGATACAGGCCGGCAGACCCTCGTGCTCTGGTCCACCGCCGAGCAACCCGAGCCGGTGCGGATCGACCTGGGCACCGAGCGGTCCGACATCACGCGGATCGACCTGATGGGCAACCGCGAGGCGATGCCGATCGAGGCCGGCGTCGCGTCGTTCGCCCTCGGGGCCGACGCGGTCTACCTGACCTGGTCCGACGGCCAAGTCGACGCGGGACCCGCACTCGCGGGGCTGCCACCGCTGCTCGAGTCACCCACCGAAGCCCGGGCGGTCGGCGGCGAAACGCTGACCTTCGACGCCCTGGTCCGCCCGCACGGCGCGACGCCCGCCGACCGCGTGTTGCGGGCCCGGCTCGTGCTGGCCGACGCCGAAGTGGACACCCGAGTGATCGACGTCCCCGCGCCCAGCGCCGGCGCGGACGAAGCGATGACCGTGCCGGTGTCGCTGGACGTGCCGGCGACGTTCAGCCGCTTGACCTGGCCGGCGACGTGGCGGGTCGGCTTCTCAGACCTGCCGTCGTTCGGCAGCCCGTGGGTGTCGATGAACGGATCGATCGACCTCGCCGAACTCGCCGGCGACTTCGCCGAACGCGACGCCGCCGTGGTCGGCAGCCGGGTCTGGTCCGACCGCGACCAACGGGTCACCGTCGGCGCGTCGGCCGACTGGTGGATGGCGTGGCGCGTCAACGGCCGCCCGGTGTACGACACCCTCGAACGCGGCAACCAGAGCGGGGCGTCGCCGCTGGCGCACACGTTCGAGGTCGACCTGAAACGCGGCTGGAACGACCTGGAAGCCGACGTGCTCAGCGGCTCGCAGGGCTGGAAGTTCCTCGCCGCCGGGCCCGACACCGTCGCCGCCGGCCGCCGGCCCGAGAGCCCGCCCGACCGCGTCGAGCTGACGTTGTGGGAAGGCGATCCGAGTGCCTCGGCCGAGCCGCTGGCCCGCCGCGTGCTGCCGGTGGTCGCCGTACCGGCCATCACACCTTCCTCCGCCGGAGGCGGGACCCCCCCGCTCGCCGTGCTGGGCGCCGAGTCCGTCGACAACCCTAATGCGTCTCACCCCGACACGTCACGCTGGTACGCCGGCCCCGATGACCTCTCGGCCGTCGTCTGGCTCACCGCCGACGACGACGCGCCGCTCACGCTCCGCATCGCGGTCCGCGACGACCAGCACGACCCGAATCAGGACCGCGTCACAGCCCGCCTGCGCTTCGACGACGCCCCCCCCGTCGTCGTCACGCCGCGGCCGACCCCCGACGTCGGCGTTTACGTCGCCCGGATCGACCGACCCGACGGCCACCGAACGGCCACGCTTGAACTGGAGATCACCGACATCGACGCCGGCTTCGAGAAGCAGACGCTGCGCTGGTCGCAGCGCCGCGTCCTGCCCTGATTCGGCCGTCACATGCGCCCGGGGTCGCGCCGCCGCAACCCGAAGTCGGACACCGACGCCTCGTCGGCGTTCGACTGCATCTTCCAATACGGCATCCGCTCGACCCCCGTCAGCGTCAACCTATACCCGTCGCTGCGCCGCAGCTCCAGCAGCGGCCGCCCCGGCCGGTCCGCCGCCACCACGAACTCGTAACGCCGGCCCTCGACGTCGGCCGTCAACACCTCTGCCGCGAACGCCTCCCCCATCACCTCCACGCTCCGCGTCTCGTCCGTCCGCGTGAGCGTCGCCTGGACCCAGGCCGCGTCGCGGTGCAGCAGCCGCTGCACCGACATCGCCCGCAGCACCGAGACCTCGGTCGACTCGCCCGCTCCGAGTTGCGGCCCCGCCAGCCCACGGGCCCACAGCATCAACGCCTCCTCCGCGATCCCCCCGGCCGGATGGTCCATCGCAAAGTTGCGGTCCGCCTGACCTTCGAAGTAGCTATGCACCGTCTGCCGCACCCCCGGCCGACCCCGCCGCGGGCGGTTGAACTCCGCCTGCTGCCACGCGTGACCGCACCACTCCTGGCTCGAGAAACTCACCTTCGTCGGCGACCCGGCCGGCAACCCGTTCGCCCGCTCGGTCGCCACGAACACCGACGTCATCAGGTTGTACTCGTACACCCCCGTCGGGAAGTCTTCCATCAGGTTCAGCTTCAGCACGCCGTAGGTCTCGTCGCCCACCGCGTCGGCCTTGACCCGCTGCTCGCCGTTGAACGGCTCG
>JBCCRT010000108.1:0-9839 GCA_039201235.1 Planctomycetota bacterium | reverse complement strand
GCCGGGCCGGTGGATCGGGAACGTCGAGACCCACCGCTACGACCTCAGCGCCCGCGACGGCCTGAACTTCCAGAACATCATCGAGGGCGGCGACGTCTTCGAAAGCTGCATCGACCACCCCGCCTGGATCGACCGCATCGAACGCTACATCGCCCGGGAGAGCCACACCGTCGTCATCGACGAAAACTTCCTGAACGTCCGCGCTAGCGGCGGGTTCATCCCGATGCACTCCGGCGGGGCGCACGTCCGCTTCACGTCCTGCTTCCGTAACCACGCGGGCAAGTGGATGGTCGGGCAGATCAACGTGTTGATGGCGCTGACCGACGTCGGGCCGGGCGACGGCTGCACCACGGTGATCCCCGGGTCGCACAAGTCGCACGAAGACCACCCCGCCAACGCCGATGGCGACGCCTGGGGCGCGGGCCGCAGCGGCGCCGACGCCGTGGGCATGGTGCAGGTCCACCTCCAAGCCGGCGACGCGCTGATGTTCACCGACGCCCTGACCCACGGCTCGCTGCCCCGGGTCAACCCGGGCCACCGCCGCGTGATGATCTACCGCTACGCCCCGAACCTGCTCGCCAACCGATTCAACTACGTCCCGTCGGAAGAGCTGCTGGCGCGGGTCACGGACCGGCAGCGGCGGATGATCCAGCCCCAGCCGCCGCGGCTGCGCCCGGGCCGGACGCTGGTCGGCGTCGCGGACCAGGGCCCGGCCGACGTCGGCGCGAAACGCGACTAGCCGCCCGCGGGTTAGCGGCCCTCACCCGGCGCCGCCCACACCGCGAGGTTGTGCAGCAGGGCCCGCGCCGAGTCCGGGGCGTAGCCGTTGATCCGTTCGTGCCGCGCCCCGATCGCGCCGAGCGACAGGTCGCGCGACGAGACGATCACCGCGGCCCGGCCGTCGACGACGACGGCTTCGAGGCCGGCGCGGTTACCGACCGCGCCGCGGGCCTGGGCGTAGCCGCGGTAGGCGACCCGGCCCGCCGCGACGTGGCCCGGCAGGCCCTCGCCGGTGTAGACCGGGTGCAGGGGTTCCAGCGGCCGACGCTCGCCGTCGAGCGCTTCGGCCAGCGTGGCCGCCGCGGCGTCGGCGAAGTTGCTCAGCCCGCCGACCGACTCGACCAGCAGCGTGCCCCCCGCCGCGACGTAACCCCGCACCGCGGCCAGCTCGTCCTCGGTCGGCTCCCACGCCGTGTCGGTGCCGGCGACGTGGATCAGCGGCAACCCACCATCTTCGGCGATCGACGCCAGCGGGATCGCCTCGGCGGTGAGCACCACGCCGCTGCGGTTGAAGGCGTCGACCGCCGCGACGTCCCACGCCGCGGGCTCGGCGTCCCAGTTGCCGGCGTACACCGCCCGGCCGACCGTCACGCTCTGCCCCGACGCCTCGCGCTCCGCGTCACGCAGGGGCAGCACCGGCTCGAGGCGGTTGCTCAGCCGGCCGCGGTCCGTCAGCGCCGCGAAGACGTTGGTCATCACGTCCCACGACGAGCCCCGGCCCGCGTCCTGGGCCTGGAACACCATGCCCCAGTCGCCCCGCGGGAAGACCATCAGGTCCCGCACGCCGTTGCCGATCGACCGCGACTGCGCCGCGGCGGGGGCGGGGATCACGAGGCCCGCGAACGGGTGCTCCCGGCCCAGCGGTTCGGGCCGGTAGTCGGGGTACAGCTCGCGGGCCAGCCGCTGGAACGACTGCTGGAACCGGCTGCCCCGGCCCTCCTGGTTCACGATCAGCGTGCCGCCGAGGTCGAGGTAGCGCTTGATCTTGGCCTTCGTCGGCCCGTCGAACGCGACCGGGCTGCGCCCCGACGCCCAGAGCACGGGGGCCCGCAGCCAGTCCTCGGCCGGAGCGTCGCGGGTCGCGACCTGCCAGTTCAGCTCGGCCTCTCGCTGGTCGGAGAGGTACTGCGTGAGGAAATAAAGGTCGTTGGGCCGGGCGTTCCATCCGGCGGACCGGGAGACTTCCTCGAACTCGTCGGCTGCTTCCTCGCGGTCACGCCGACCCCGCCGCCTTTCCGCTTCGGGGGGCTCAACGTCCAGCTCCAGCTTCGCGGCCCACACCGGGACCCGGCCGCGGGCGAGGAACGACAACGCGAACGCGGTGCTGATCCGCCCGGACATCTCGGCGCTCGAGTTGCCGCGGACCGTGCCGTCGCCGTCCTCCTCGTCGAGGATGAAGCGGGCGCCGGCCTCGAACCAGTCCCGGCCGTTGAGACGGGAGACGCCGCCGGCCAGGGCGAGGCGTTCGATGCCGTAGAGGTAGTAGAAGCGGTACCTCTCCGCGAGCCCGGGGTTGACCGCCGGGTCGAAACGCTGATCGAGCCAGTCCAGGCCGCGGGCGATCGCGGCGTCGAGCCGGGGGTCGGGCAGGTCCTCTTCACGGGCCAGCCGCTGCTGGGCGATCTGCAGCACGGCCACGCCCGCCGCGGTCATCGACCCCGTCGAGTCGCCGCCGCCGCGGCCCGGCCCGTCGTTGTAGCCCCAGCCGCCGTCGGGGTTCTGGTCGTCGAACGTGTGCTCGCCCACCATCACCCACAGCCGGTCGTCGACCTCGCCGCCCCGCTTGGCGTGCTCCCACAGCCCGAGCATGCCGTACTGCGTCAGCGAGTTGGACCACGTCGGATGGTCCGCCTGGTAATAAAACTTCCCGCCCCGCTCGGCCGAGCGGAGGTACTCGGCCTCGGCCTCGCGCAGCGCGGCGAACGCGTCGCCCCGCCCGCCGTCGCCCGGCATCCGCGCCCAGATGTGGCACCGCATCGACGCGAGGTACGTCGAGTCCGTCGGGTTGCCGCGGAGGTACTCGATCGCTTTCGCGATCCGCGGATCCTGGTGCGACTCGCCGGCGAGCATCAGGGCGTAGGTGATCAGCGCCGTCTCGCCCGTGGCGTGGTAGCCCTGGTTGCGCAGCTCGCTCCACGACGGGCTGTCGAAGCTGCCCGTGTCCGGGTCCTGCAGCCCGTACAGCCACGCCTTCATCCGCTCGATCCCCGCCGCGACCTCGGCGTCGGTGACGGTGGGCTGGGCCGCCGCTGGCCTCACCCCCGGGACGCACCACGTCACCGCCGTGACCGCTACGCACACCCAACAAATCCGAACCCAACCCATCGCCACACCCTCGCCGTGGTCCTACATCCGCGGGGTGCTGCCCCACGATTATGACCATACCCGACAGGGGGCGGGATCGAAATCCGTTTCACCGCAGAGAACGCGGAGGGCCGCAGAGATCAAGGCCAGAGAAGCCAACCACTCGGCAGCCTTGGCCTCCGCGGCCCTCTGCGCTCTCTGCGGTGCAAACTGCCTTGATCGGACGAAGTATCGAAGTATCTAAGAACCCGAAGACAACTTCACGCCCCCGCCGGGGTCTGCTCGGCCTTCTGCCGTTGGATCTGGGCGGCGGCGATCTGCAGGCGGTCCAGC
Source organism: Planctomycetota bacterium (assembly GCA_039201235.1). GTDB lineage: Bacteria > Planctomycetota > Phycisphaerae > Phycisphaerales > Phycisphaeraceae > Algisphaera. The sequence continues at coordinate 6,422 of JBCCRT010000108.1, read as the reverse complement.
ACCTGGTCCATCGTCTGCGGGCGGTGCCGGGGGTCGTGCTCGATGCAGTCCATCACGAGGCTGGAGAGCGCCGGGCTGATCTCGGGGTTGACCTCGATCGGCGGCTGGCCGCGCTTCGGCTCGGCGTGCTTGAGGGTGACGCCCTGCGCCTTCTTGTTGGGGATGAGGGTGGGGATGTGCTGGCCGGTGAGGAGCCAGTAGAACGTCGCGCCGAGGTTGAACACGTCGGTGCGTTCGGTGATGGCCTGGCGTTTGACCTGCTCGGGGGCGATGTAGTCGGGGGTGCCCTGGATGCGCGGCTTGACCGTGCCGGACTTACACGACTGGCCGAAGTCGATGAGCTTCACGCCGGCCTTCTGCGTGAGCATGATGTTGTTGGGCTTGATGTCGGCGTGGACGAAGCCGGCCCGGTGCATGGCCCGCAGGCCCTCGGCCGACTGGTGGAAAACCGCGGTGACCTGCAGCAGGTCGGTCGGGCGGTGCTGCTCGAGGGTCTGGCCGTCGATCAGCTCCATCAGCACCAGCACCTCGCTGACGCGGATGACGTTGCGCTGCTTGATGACCCGGATGCTCTTGCGGACGCGGGGGTGGTCGATCTTGCTCGCGACCTCGTGCTCGGCGAGGGCCTGATCGATGAACCGCTGCTGGCTCGGGCCCTCCTTGACGACGCGCTTGAGCACCATCAGTTGCCCGGACTTGTCGCGGACGGCGTAGATGGTGCTGTGCGCCCCCTCCCCGAGGGTGGAGACGATGTCGTACCCCGCGATCTGATGGAACTCGGCCATGCCGCTTTACTCGGGCCCGGGCCGTGGGGTGACGCGCCGACCGCCGGGTGTCCGGCGGGCACGGGGGTCTGGCCTCGGGCTGTCGCTGTCCGCTTACAAGGGGATAACGTATGACGTCAAGATAGCATCGGTTTGGCTTTCGGCAAGCCCGATCCGTAGGAAACGGGCCGGGGTTGTCGCGTTAATGCGATCACAGCTAAGAAGTTACGGCCGGCGAACGGCCGCGTCACGCTCGGGGGAGGTGAAACCCGTGGCCGCCGCGCTCGGGGGATCAGCGGTCGTTGAGGGTGAGCCGGTGGCCGCCGATGAGCGTGCCGCGGAAGGCGTGCTCGTCGAAATGGGTGGCGGGGGCCTGGGGGTCACGGCCCATGTCGACGAAGACGTACTCGGCGGGGATGTTGTGGGCCCGCTGCAGCTCGCGGACGACCCAGGTGAGCTCGCGCCGCTGGGCGTCGGTCAGTGGCTGGTCGTCCGCGTCGCCGACGACGCAGACGCCGATGGCGTGGCGGTGGTACCACGCGGCGTTGGGCCCGAGCAGGTAGTCGCCCGGCTCCTGGTACTTCCAGCGGTAGCCCAGCTCGATCCGCCCGTCGTCGTGGCCCGTGCCGTTGTTCACGACCAGGTGGTAGCCGCAGCCGTCCTTACCCGCCCGGCGGTGGGCCTTGTCGATCGCGTCGTAGCTGCCGGTGGCGGTCCGGCTGTCGTGGATGACGATCGCCCGCCACGGCCGGACCTCGGCGGCGAGGTCCGCGAGCTTGTCTTCGGGCCGGTGCGTCGGCGTCCGCTCGATCGACAGCAGCGTCACCCCCGCGATCGGCGGCACCGCCCCGGGCTCGAGCACCCGCAGCAGCCCCGCCGTGACCGCCATGCCGACGACCAGCGAGACGAGCACGAGGATGGTCCGGCGTTCGGGCATGAGGTGGGGACTTGGGAGCCTGGGGGCTTCGGGGCCTGTGGGAATCCGCTATCGCGGCAGTGGGGTCATCGGCCGACGGGGATGCTCACGATCAACTTCCGCCCGCAAGGAGCGATAAAACGCCACCCGCCTGACCTGCCGACCGGCGACCCACGCTCAGCCGACCCGCCCCCCTCACAGCTCGTCCAGCGGCGACAGCCGCGCCCGCAGCGCCGGCTGCTCCTTGCCGAACGAGTCGGTCACCGTCTTCGGCCGCGCCTCGCCCCGCAGTGTCTGGTACCGCTCGTACGGCGTCCGCAGCCGCTCGGCATCCTTGAACGGTGTGCCCTGGCAACCCCCCGCCGCCGCCAGCAAGAAGACCACCCCCAGCCCCATCGCTCCCGTCCAGGCCGCCTTGCCCGTCGTCCGCTCCATGTCCATGTGGCGAGTATATCGCCGCCCCGCGTGTAAGATGGCCCGCTTTTCCCACCTTCGTCTTTCCACCTTCAACCTCCGACCGACCCCCCTCATGCCCACCCGCTGGACCCAGACCCTCATCCCCACCACCCGCCAGGCCCCCGCCGACGCCGAGGTGCCCAGCCACCAGCTGCTGCTCCGCGCCGGCTACGTCCGCAAACTCGGCTCGGGCAGCTACACCTACCTACCCTTGGGCCTCCGCAGCCTGCAGAAAGCCATCGCCATCGTCCGCGAGGAGATGGACGCCGCCGGCGCGGCCGAGGTCTTCCTGCCCACCCTCCAACCCGTCGAACTCTGGGAACGCACCGGCCGACGCGACGCCTACGGCGAAAACCTCTTCGTCGTCACCGACCGCCACGGCCGAGAACAAGCCCTCGGCCCGACCCACGAAGAAGTCGTCACCGACCTGCTGTCCGGCTGCGTCGAGTCCTACAAGGACCTGCCCAAAACCGTCTACCAGGTCCAGACCAAGTTCCGAGACGAGTTCCGCCCCCGCTTCGGCGTCCTGCGCTCACGCGAGTTCTACATGAAGGACGCGTACTCGTTCCACTGCCACCAAGAGGGCGAGGGCGGTCTCGATGCCGAGTACCAGAACATGTACGACGCGTATCGCCGCATCTTTGACCGCTGCGGCGTGCCGTACCTGATCGTCGAGGCCGAGGCCGGGCCCATCGGCGGCGACGCCAGCCACGAGTTCATGGTCCCCTCGCCCACCGGCGAGGACACGATCCTCATGAATGAAAACGGGTATGCGGCGAACGTCGAGAAGGCCCAGACCGGCCCCCGCCCCAGCGACCTGCACGGGCAGCCCACCGGCGACCTCGAAACCGTCCACACCCCCGGCTGCCCCGGCATCGACGACGTCTGCGTCTTCTTCAAGAAAAACCTCGGCTCCAAGCTGCTGCCCATGAACATGCTCAAGACCCTGGTGTGCCGGGGCGACGCCGGCTGGGTGCTGGCCGTGGTCCGCGGCGACCACGAGCTCAACGAGGCCAAGCTCCGCCTCGCCACCTCGCCGTCCGTCGGCTTGGCCGACGAAGCCGAGGCCCGCGCCGCCGGCTTCGTCATCGGGTTCGTCGGCCCGCACGTTGCCGTCGACCGCGACGACGTCACCGTCGTCGTCGACCCCGATGCGGCCCAGGCCGGCTTCTGGGTCACCGGCGCCAACGAATCCGACCGCCACGTCAAACACTTCAACTGGAAACGCGAGCTCGGCGACGAAGACAAACGCCGCTACGCCAAGTTCAACCGCCAGGCCGTGGTCGTCGCCGACCTCCGCAACGCCGTCGCCGGCGACCCCGCCCCCCCGGCTAAAGGCGGCGGCACACTGACGGCGACCAAGGGCATCGAGGTCGGCCACGTCTTCAAGCTCGGCACGAAATACACCCAATCCCTCGGCGTCACCGTCCGCGACGAGCACAACCAGCCCGTCACCCCCCTGATGGGCTGCTACGGCATCGGCGTCAACCGTATCCTCGCCGCCGCCATCGAATCCGAACACGACGGCCGCAAGGGCCACGACGACAACGGGATCATCTGGCCCCCCGCCCTGGCCCCCTACGACGTCGTCATCACCCCCATCAAGTTCGAGGGCGACGCTAAAAAAGCCGCTTGCGGCTTAGCGTCCCAACTCGAAGACGCGGGTTACGAGGTGTTGATCGACGACCGCGACGAGAGACCCGGCGTCAAGTTCAAAGACGCCGACCTCATCGGCGTCCCCGTCCGCGTCACCGTCGGCGACAAGGGCCTCACCTCCCCCGACGGCCCCCAAGTCGAAGTCAAAGCCCGTGACGGCCGCAACGGCCCGAAGGGCGAGTCCGTCGCCCTCGACGCCGCCCCCGCCCGCGTCGCCGAACTGCTCAAGACGATGTGACCCGATTTAGCTGCGGGCCAACGGCCCGCTGACCACGTTCCTCAAACCCCGTCAGCGGGGCGTTGCCCCGCAGCTAACTTCCATGCGGCGTCACCTCCACAACTTCTGGCCGCTGCCGCTGATCCTCCTCGCGGCCCTGCCCGCCTTCCTGGTCAGCCTCGGCGACCGCGACGTGGCCCGCGTCATGGAAAACGTCAGCGTCGGCTCGTCCCAGGAGACCTGGCACGCCCAACGGGGCGACTTCCAACCCGGCGTGACCTACCCCGACTGGAACGTCCTTGTCCTGCCGACGTGGAACGGCGAGCCCCGCGTCAACAAACCGCCCATGCTCGTCTGGGTGAACATCCTCGCCGCCGAGCTCACCGGCCACGACCCCGACACCACCGACGCCGATCGCTTCATCCTGATCTGCCGCGTGGTCACGGTGCTGTTCGCGCTGCTCGCCGTCGCGTCGGTCTACGGGCTGGGCGTGCACCTCGGCGACCGGACGCTGGCGGTCTTCGCCGCCGCGGTGCTGGTCACCATGTGGTGCGTTGTCCGGGCCGGGCGGACCGCGAGTTACGACGGGCACCTGGTGGGCTGGGGCACGCTGGCCGTCGCCGCGGCCGTCGTCGGCTCGGGGCTGATGCAGCCGCGGCCCCCCAGCCCGCGGCGCCGGTGGGTCGGCTGGTCGGTCGCGGCGCTGGCGACCACCGCCGCGGTGATGACTAAGGGGCCGCTGGCGTGGGCCGTCGTCGGCCTGCCCCTGGCGGTGCTGTCGGCCGTCGACCCGAAGCGCTTCCGTATCGTGCTGGTCGGGCTCATGGCGGCCGGGCTCGTCAGCGCCGCGGCCTTCGCCGGCTGGTTCTTCGCCGTCGAGCGCACCGTCCCGCAGCTCGGTGAAACCCTCGCCGTCGAATACGCCGCCCAGCGCAGCGAAGCGCAGCCGTTCTGGTACTACGCCGTGCTGCTGGTCATGGCCGTGCCGTGGACGCCCTGGCTCGTCGCCGCGCTGTTCCACCCGTTCGTGTACCGCCCCGACGCCGTGACCGAGCCCGACGACGCGAAACGCGCCCGACGGCTCCGCCTCCTGCCCTGGGTCTGGTTCGTCACCCTGCTCGTGTTCTTCTCGATCCCCGGGGCCAAGCAGCAGCGGTACATCCTGCCGGCCGTGCCCGCCGCGGCGCTGCTATGCGCCTTCGTGCTCCGCGACCACTGGCGCGTCGCCGGCCTCGGCAAGCCCGACCGCGGGGCGTGGCTGCTGCAGCGGCCCGTCGGCGCGGTGGCCGTCGCCGGCTCACTGATCTTGCCGTTTCTCCTGGCGGGACAAGGCTGGCTGCAAGACCGCGGCTGGATCGACGACCTCAACCTCGCCCCGATCGCCGCCAGCTCCGCGGTCGTGCTGGGCCTCACCCTCCTGGCGTTGTCGCTGCCGGCCGAGCACAAGCTCCGCAAACACCGGCTGGTCCCCGGCGTACTGCTGCTGGCGGGTTGGATGACCCTGGTGACCGCCACCGCAAACCGGGCCTACGCCCTGCGCTCCGCCGACAACGACCCGGCCCCCACCGCCGCGGCCCGCCTGATCGGACTCGCCGACGGCCGGCCGATCGTCTACCTCCGGCCCGATGAACCGACCCAGCCCGACGTCTCCGACGAAGAGCCGCTACTGGTTCATCTACAACGAGCCGTACCGGTGATCGACGAGACGGCCTTACGAAACTACGCCGGCCGGGCCGTCGTCATCGGCGAACCCATCGACATCAACGACGGCACCCTGAAAGACCTCGGCTACGCCCCCGCGTTCGACTTCGTCGGCGACAAGCAGCGACCCCGCCGGGTCTACACGCCCGCCGCTCCGCCCTGATCGATCACCCGCACCAGCGAACGCGTCAGCCCCACCGTCACCCACCAAACCCACAACAAGATCGCCGCGAGCACCGACATCGTGATCACCGTCGTCCACTCGAACAGCGGCGACGGCAGCCGGACGTCGAACCACTGCGCCGCGTTGGTCAGCAGCGCCACGGACACCACCGCCCCGACCGCGACGAGATACCGCTTCCACACCTGCCGGCAGCGCCGCGCCGCCGCCGGCCCGTCCGCCCGCGCCGCGATCACGAACAGCAGCCGCCACGCCTCGAGCAGCGCCACCGCCGCCGCCGCCCCGGCCGTGCAGATCAGCAGGTCGAACACGCCCCAGTCTTCACCCACGAGGTACGTGATCGACGGCCGCAGCCGCTCGCGTCGCACGATGAACATCACCCCCACCGCGACCGCCGCCGCCGCCGCGAGCACCGACGCCCAGCGGGCCGACAGCCGCGTGCCCCGCGCCAGCCACGTCTCCCGCCGGCCCGGCTCCTTCGCCGTCACCAGCCACAACGCCGCCGCCGCCACCACCACCCCCGGCAACAAG
>JBCCRT010000107.1:0-9860 GCA_039201235.1 Planctomycetota bacterium | reverse complement strand
TCGGTGCCGTGGAGCTGTTCGGCGGCGTAGTCGAGGCGTCGCCGAACGAGGTAGGCCGCGGGCGGGAAACCGACGTGCCGATCGAACTGGCGGGTGAAGTGCCAGCGGCTCATGCCGGCGAGTCGGGCGAGTTCTTCGACGGTTAAACGGCAGGGCGTGCCGTCCGGTTCGCCACGTTCGATCCGGGTCATAACGGCCCGCAGCCACGGCGGCGCATCCCGCAGCGGCACGCCCGCGGGCCCGATCAGGTCGTCAATCAGCGTGGCCACCGCGCGGTACGCCAGCGACGAAACCCGACCCGCGGCGGGCGTCTCCGCGGTGGCGTGGTCGTCCAGCAACTCGACCGAGACCGCCGCCAGCTCGGCCAACGCGTTATCGCTCAGTTTGACCACCGGCCCCCGCGCGGCGATCAGGCTAGTCATCAGCCGCATGACCTCGCGGCCGTGCAGCACCAAGTAGCCGAAGTCCCACGCCTCGCCCCGGAAGGTCGTGTAGCGGTGGTCGTGCGGGAAGCTCAGCAGCATCGTCTGCCCGCGGGCCACCTCCACGGGCCGAGACTCGTAGACCAGCCGGCCCCGCCCCGCGAAGGTGTGCTGGATCAGGGCGAACGGGGCCGACCCTCGCCGCCGGCCGTCCCAGTCGTAGCCCGGGCCCTGCCGCCGCTCTCGCCCCACCCCGGCGACCATCGCGTACAACGGCACCGCCAGCCGCGGCGGCAGCAGCGACCGCGTCCGACCCCGCGGGATGCGCTCCCATCGCCGCAGCACAGAATTACCCGACATGGCAAAAGCATCGCCTTCCTTAGGACAAGCCGCAAGTTAAACTAAGCACAGATTCTCGAATTACCCGGACCCCACCCCCGGAAACAACCCCCGGAATTTTTCCCCCATGCCCATCCGCATCGCCTTCATCGGAGCCGGCTCCGTCGGCTTCACCCGCCGCCTCGCCCAGGACACACTTCAGGTCCCCGAGCTCCAAGACGCCGTCTTCTCCCTGCACGACATCAACCGCGACAACCTCGCCATGGTTGCGCAACTACTCAAAAAAGACATCAAGGCCAACAAGCTGCCCGCCAAGGTGCTGACGTCGGTCAACCGACGCAAGGCCCTCGAGGGCGCCGACTACGTCATCAACTGCACCCGCATCGGCGGGCTCGAAGCCTTCGAAACCGACATCGACATCCCGCTGAAATACGGCGTCGACCAGTGCGTCGGCGACACCCTCTGTGCCGGCGGGATCATGTACGGCCAGCGCAACATCCCGCAGATGCTCGCCTTCGCCAAGGACGCCCGTGAGCTCGGTAACACCGCCCGCCCCGGCGGCGTGCTCTTCCTGAACTACGCCAACCCGATGGCCATGAACACCTGGGCCGCGCTCGACGCCCACGACCGCGGCGAAGGTGTCAACACCGTTGGCCTCTGCCACGGCGTCGAGGGCGGATGGTTCTGGATCGACCGGGTCCTCGCCCACCTGCACGGCGCGGAAGAGTTCGGCTGGGACCAGTGGGCCGACTACCACCGCCGGACCCAGATCGTCTGCGCCGGGATTAACCACCAGACTTGGTACCTCGACGTGCGGTTCAACGGCCGATCGATCGGGGCCGGCGAGCTGCTCGAAGCGTTCGAAGCCCACCCGAAGGCGCGCGAGACCGAGAAGGTACGCATCGACGTGCTCCGACGCTTCGGCCACTTCTCGACCGAATCCAACGGACACTTGTCCGAGTACCTGCCGTGGTATCGCAAGCGGCCGCGTGAGATCCGGCGGTGGATCTCGATGAACACCTGGATCAACGGCGAGACCGGCGGCTACCTCCGCGTCTGCACCGAGGGCCGGCGGTGGTTCGAGACCGACTTCCCCAAGTGGCTCGCCGAAGCGGGCCGACCCATGGACACCTGGGGCCGATCGACCGAGCACGGCTCGTGGATCATCGAGGCCCTCGAGACCGGCCGGCCCTACCGCGGGCACTTCAACGTCCGCAACCGCGGCGTGATCGCCAACCTCCCCGACGACTGCATCGTCGAAGCTCCCGGCTACGTGGACCGCACCGGCATCCAGATGTCGGCCGGCCTCGAGCTGCCGCCGGCCTGCGCCGCGACCTGTCGGGCGTCGATCGACGTTCAGCGGATGAGCAAGGACGCCGCGGTCACGGGCGACGTGACCCTGCTGAAGCAGGCGATGCTGCACGACCCACTGGTCGGTGCGGTATGCAACCCCGAAGAGGTCTGGCAGATGGCCGACGAGATGCTCGCCGCCCAGCGGCGGTGGCTGCCCAACTACCGCAAGGTCGACCTCGACGCGGCGGTCAAGCGTATGCGCAACCCCAAGGTCAAGACCAAGGAAACCCGCGGGGCGGCCCGCAAGCAGGTCAAGTCGCTCGATGAGCTGCGCAAGGGCGGTGGCACCGTCATGAACGCCGACAAGGGCACCGACCGCGACAAGGGTGTCGGCCGAAAGAAGAGCCGGGCCGCTTGAAACTCGCCGACCTCCGAGCCCAGGTCTGCGCCGCGAACCGCCGGCTCGTCGCCGAGCGGCTGGTCACGCTGACCTGGGGCAACGTCAGCGGCCTCGACCGGGACGCCGGGCTGATGGCGATCAAGCCCAGCGGCGTGGCCTACGACGCGCTGACCCCCGAAGCGATCGTGATGGTCGACCTCGACGGCCGGGTGGTGGACGGCGACGGCCGGCCGTCGTGCGACACCCCCACCCACCTCGAGCTCTACCGCCGCTTCCCGCAGGCATTGGGCGTGACGCACACCCACAGCGCCAAGGCCACCGCCTTCGCCCAAGCGCGGCGGCCGATCCCCTGCCTCGGCACGACCCACGCTGACCACTTTGCCGGCCCCGTGCCAGTCGCCCGCGCGCTGACCGAGGTCGAGGCCGGCGCGGATTACGAGCGGAACACCGGCCGCGTCATCGCCGACTTGTTCGCGGACGACCCGGAACTAGACCCGGCCATCACGCCCGGCGTGCTGGTCGCGGGACACGCGCCGTTCGCCTGGGGCCCGTCGGCCGGGAAGTCGGTCGACAACGCCGTCGCGCTCGAGGCGTGTGCGGCGATGGCGCTCGACACGTTCACGCTGTGCGGCGGCCCCGACGCCACGCCGGGGCTCGAAGGTTACGTCCTAGACAAACACCACCAACGCAAACACGGACCGGCCGCCTACTACGGCCAATCCCCGGAACAGGCTGAGCACCCTAAATGATCGACTTGTCCGCTTACGAGGTCTGGTTCGTCACCGGCTCGCAGCACCTCTACGGCGACGAGGCGTTACGCCAAGTCGCCGAGAACGCCGGGCAGATCGCCGCGGCCCTCGACGCCGCCGACCGCCCCGCCGTGCGGGTCGTGTTCAAGCCCGTTCTCACCGGCCCGCAGGAAGTCGCCGCCCTGTGCCACGCCGCCAACGCCGACCCGAACTGCGTCGGGCTGATCGCGTGGATGCACACGTTCTCGCCCGCCAAGATGTGGATCGCCGGGCTCGAGGCCCTCCGCAAGCCGCTGTGTCACCTGCACACCCAGTTCGGCCGCGAGCTGCCCTACGCCACGATCGACATGGACTTCATGAACCTCCACCAGTCGGCCCACGGCGGGCGGGAGTTCGGCCACCTCTGCGCCCGCCTCCGCCTGCCCCGCAAGGTCGTCGTCGGGCACTGGGAGGACCCCGAAGTCCGCGACCGGCTCGACGCCTGGGCCCGCGCCGCCCTCGCCCTGGCCGACCAACGCCGCCTCCGCGTCGCCCGCCTCGGCGACAACATGCGCAATGTCGCCGTCACCGAAGGCGACAAGGTCGAAGCCCAACGCGTCTTCGGCTACGAGGTCCACGGCTACGGCCTCGGCGACGTGACCCGACACCTCGGCGACCTTGGCGACGACGAAGTCGAAACGCTCTGCGCGCGGTACGCCGAGGCGTACGACCTGGCCGACGACTTGAAGCCTGGCGGCAAACGCCACGCGTCGGTCCGCGACGCCGCCCGCATCGAACGCGCGCTGCGCCGCTGGCTCGACGAGGTCGATGCCCACGCGTTCACCACCACCTTCGAGAACCTGCACGGCCTGAAGCAGCTCCCGGGCGTCGCGGCCCAGCGGCTGATGGCCGACGGCTTCGGCTTCGCCGCCGAGGGCGACTGGAAGACCGCCGCGCTTTTACGCGCCATGAAAGTTATGGCCGCCGGGCTCCCGGGGGGCACCAGCTTCATGGAGGACTACACCTACCACCTCGGGCCGGGCGAGCCGGCCGTGCTGGGCGCCCACATGCTCGAGATCTGCCCCTCGATCATCGCTCCCGGGGCCCGGCCGCGGCTCGAAGTCCACCCGCTGGGGATCGGCGGCAAAGAGGACCCCGTCCGCCTGGTCTTCGACGGTGCGGCCGGCCCGGCGGTCAACGCCTCGGTAGTCGATCTGGGCGACCGCTTCCGCCTGCTGGTGAATCCGGTCCGGGCCATCCCCCCCGCCGAAGATTTGCCTCAGCTGCCCGTGGCCCGCGCCCTCTGGCGGCCCGAGCCCGACTTCAAGACCGCGGCCGCCGCCTGGGTCTACGCCGGCGGGGCCCACCACACCGGCTACAGCCTCGCCCTCGACGCCGAACCGCTCGAGGACTTCGCCGAGATGCTCGGCGTCGAGTGCGTCGTGATCGACCGCGACAGCAACCTGCGTCAGCTGAAGCGAGAGCTGGCCTGCCGCGACAACCTGTCCCGCTGACTTCGCCGCGTCGCTCGCCGAAGGCACCAAAAACACGCCAAATACTCCCCGCAGGTGAAATTGTTCACTAACGGAGCAGGCACCGCGCTCGATGTCGCATCCGCGCGCGTTTCTACGCAATTTTGTCAAAATAATGAACAGATATCCGTCCAGAAATTTTTTCGAACGCGGGGCTTTTTACCCTCGACAAAACCGGCGTGCGATGACATACTGTTCAAATGTCTGAATTGGTTCATAAGTCGCCTTTCGCGGTCCCTCACACCGGGCGGATCAGCGGCGGCGCGGTGAAATCTTCTGCTATTTTCGCCGAAGCGTTCCCGCCCCGGGCGGCGGTCGAAGCCCTGCGTGAACGCGTGGTCGCTTACCTCAAAGAGCGACAGCCGGCCCCCGGTTCCAAGTTCATGACCGACGCGGACCTGGCCGAGCGGTCGGGCCTCAGCCGCTCGACCATCCGCCGGGCGCTCGAACCGCTGCAACGCGACGGCTGGCTCAGCCGAGAGGCCGGCCGCGGGACGTTCGTGGGTCCCCGGGTCCACGAGAGCCTCCGGGGGCCCGAGTCGCCGCCCGGCCAAGTGGCCCCGGGAACGGTCCGGCTCGGCGTGATGCTCTTCGACATCGGCGCCCTGAACCGCGACTGGATCACGCCCCAGGTCATGGCGGGCATCGACCGGGCGGCCGACCGCGCCGACGTGACGATCGAACTACTGGGCATGCGTGAAGTCGACATCGACTCGCTCTCCCGCCGGCTCGAACGCAGCCGGCCGGATGTGCTGGCGTCGCTGGCGTCGCAGCCCCGCGACGCGATGCTGCTCCGCGAAGCGGTCCGGTTAGGCATCAAGACGCTCGTCGTAGGCACCGCCCACCAGTATCTCGGCCTGCCCACCGTCGCCGAGGACAACCGCCAGGGCATGAACCTCGTGCTCGACGCCGTCCGCGACGCCGGCCACCAACGCGTCGGCCTGGTGATCAACCGCTGGCCCGGCGGCTGGGTCTTCGAACGCCAGGAAGCCTTTGACCAGCATCTGCGCGATCACGGCATGGACCCGCACGAGATCGGCACCTGCTGGATCGGCAGCAGCGACTGGCCCGCCCACGAGGCCCGCCGGATCGCCGCGGGGCATCACCCGTCCGACGAACCCGGGCCCGCGCAGCACGCCCTGCAAGACGTCCGCGACTGGATGCGACGCACCCGCCCCACCGCCCTCGTCGCCGGCAGCTACACCGCCCTTGAAACCATCTGCGCCGCGGCCGACCAGCTCGGCTGGTCGATCCCCGGCGACCTGTCGGTCGTCGGCCTCGACCGCCATCCCTTATCCGCCGACTGGCTCCACGGCGTCGATCTCACGCTCGCGGAACTGCCCCTCCGCGCAATGGGCGAGCGGGTCGCCCATACCGCCCGCGCCCTGGCCGACGGCGTCAAAGTCGAAGAGGCCGTACGCGTCCCGTTCCAGCTTGTCACCGGCGCGAGCCTAAGCCCGCCCCGCCAAACCTGATTCACCTGTTTTTGATTCTGCCCGGCAGTCGGAGTGACCGTCGGCTCGTTCCCCTCTGAATGTTCCGCAAAAGGAGACAAAGAATGATTCGTATGATGACTCTGTGTGGCTTCGTAGGAGCTTCGTTGATGATGGTGCCGCGGGCGTCATCGAGCCTGCTGATCAATGGCGGATTCGATGTGCCGGCGACTTTTTTTGCGGTGTTTCCGGGCGTGGATAGCGATACCGATTTCCCGGGTTGGGACTTGGTCATCACCAACGGGTTTGCCGGCGTGTCCGACGACAACGGTTTCGCCACCGATCTTTTCAACGTGTACGCCTCGGACGACGGGACGCCCATCGCGTTGATCACCGACGCGGACGATCGCCCCGCGGCTTCGGCGGGCACGGAATACACGCTGACCCTGCGATCGCTCAACGAGAACAGCACCTCAGGTTTCACCGCGGCCATCGAGTTCTTTGACGCCTCGGGCACATTCCTCGCCGGTACGCCCGTTAGCCTGGGCGTTGGCGCGGCGGCAAACACCGCTTTTTCGTACACGACCTCGGCGATCGCCCCTGTCGACACCGCCGCGGTCGGGGTCCGCCTGCAAACGAGCGGGGATTCTTCCGCGACGGTGCTGTTTGACGACGTCGCGTTGATCCCCGAGCCCGGCTCCCTGGCCCTTGCCGTCACGGGGCTCGTACTCATCGCGGCACGGCGTCGACGCTAAAAACTCGCTTGCCGCGGTGGTCACGCCGCGGCAAGATTTTGCCGATCTGATGGTTTGCCTAAAATTTTAAGCGACAATCCGATGATTCAATACCCCTCTCAAACCATACATCACTTAGTTGATTTCGCCGGATGGTGTGTCTTCGCGGTGACTATCGCTCTCTGCTTCGGTTTATCGGCCGTCGCCCAGCAGGTCGTGTACCGCGAGACGTTTCCCGTGGCGGAGGGCGAAGCGGCGAAACTCTCCGACGCCGGGTGGCAGGCGTGGGTCTACTCCCCGTCCGACGGCCGGGTCCACCGCGACGCGGCCAGCTACGTCGACCTGATGCGGGACAACCCCAGCCAACCCGCCGACGTCCCGCCCGTCGCGGCCAACGCCGACGACGACGCCCCGGTCGCCACCGGCATGCTCGTCAATTGGAACGGCGGCGACTTCTGGCCCAACCCCACGCTATACCTCACCGAAGAGTTCACCCTCGACACCGCGGCGGACCTAACTCGCATCGGCTGGTTCCAGAATAACCAGGACGAGGCCGGCGGCTTCCGCGTCGCCCTGAAGATCGGCACCGCCTGGATCGTCAGCGACGAGAACTTCGTCGGTTTCGGCAGCCGCGAGCTCGTCGTCCGCAACGCTTCGTGGCGGTTCCTCAACGTCGCGAACCTCAAGCCCGACGCCGAGGCGACCATGACCGCCCTGCCCGACGGCCCGCTGACCGCCTTCGGCGTCTTTGGCCAACACACCGGCTACGCCGAGCTCGACTCCTTCACCCTGACCGCCGATATCACGGAAAACGAAGAACCGTCATAACCCGGGCCCGACGCGGCCAACATTTCACGCCGTCTCCTCCCCCCGGATCGTTTCTCTCCCTCACGGAATCGCCGCCATGACCCGTCACCACCCCTCACCAATCCGAGCGGCCGGCTTCACCTTGATTGAGTTGCTGGTCGTGATCTCGATCATCGCCCTGCTGATCGCGCTGCTACTGCCGGCGTTACAGGCCGCCCGCAACACCGCCCGCGACGTGGCTTGCAGCGCGAACCTGCGGCAGATCGGTATCGCCATCGCGGCCTACGAGGCCGACGAGGACGTCCTGCCCGCCGGGATCGAACGCGACGGCTTCAACACCACCCCGTACTACGACTGGACGTTCGTGCTGCCGGACAAGTACATGGGCGGCGGGGCGACAGCGCAGCAGCGTAAGCGGGTTCTGCAATGCCCCTCGGCCGAGGCCGGCAGCGGCGAGCAGACCAATCATTACATGACGCACCCGCGGCTGCTGCCCGACATCAACATGCCGGACCCCGCGCGGGCGGGCTCCAATCTGCGACACTACCGATCGGATCAGGTGCCCAACCCGACGGAATTGCTGCAAGTGATCGACGGGGCGCAGAATCCCAACATTGATTTCAGTTCGGAGCCCGTGGCGAAAACCATCGACGGCGACCGGATTTTTTGGCAAGGCCTGGTGTATGGCCCCGGCGAAGATTTGGATACGGTCATTCTGACCGGCACAAATGAAGACACCTTGGCCAACCGCTTCCACCCCCGCTTCCGCCATGCTGACAACGACCTCGCCAACGCGCTGCATGTAGACGGCCACGTTGAAGGTTGGCGGCAAGGCACCTTGCGGGTCCGCAACACACGGCTGCCTGCCCCCTGATTTGGTCGGATTCTCTGTTTCACGTCTATTCGATCACACCATGATCTTCCCGGATGTTTGATATGCGCCGCACCCATGTTCTAAGTACGTTCGCGATGCTTGTAGCCTGCGGTCTGGTTGTGCCGGTGGGTGTCAGCGCGGAGGAGACCCCCCCCACCACCCACCCCCACGCCGACCCCGCCGGCTGGATGCCGATCCCGCTGATCGGCGAAGACATCCGCGCGGCGGGCGAGCCGTACGGCGGCGAGGGCGGGCAGTGGGTCCGGTCGATCGGGATCGACGCGGTCGACGGCACGTTCGCGATCTACGGCATCGACGTCGCCGGCCAGCTCCGCAGCCTCGACGGCGGGCAGACTTGGGAGCCGAGCAATATCGGCTATACCCCCCGCGGGGCCGGCGCGGTCGCGATCGATCCGCACTTCCCCGACCGCGTGGTCGTGCTGGGCATCAACTCCGTGCCGACGGGTAAGAACGGCCTTTACTTCAGCGAGGACCGCGCGGCGTCGTGGGAGCACGTTCTGCCGATAGAGATGTCGGGCATCCACGACATCCGCGAGCAGCTGACGTTCGACCGGGCGACCCGCGACGACGCGGCCGGGCTGACCCGTGACGTGTACTGGTCCCGGCTGGCGAAAGACAAACCCATCTGGGGCAGCGTCGAGCCCGACCCTTCGCTGTACCGCTCGGCCGACGGCGGGCGGAACTGGTCGCGTTTGCCCGACACGGCCCACGTTGCCGGCGGCGTCCTCCGCGACGACCCGCACACCGCCGGCCGGCTGCTGACCACCGGCGAGGGCGGGCTTTACGTTACCGAAGACCGCGCCGCGTCCTGGACGCAGACCAAGGCCGGCGACTTCACCGGCCTCGACGTCAGCCTCGCCCGGCCCGGCGAGGTCTGGCTGACCGACGCCCAGCACGTCTACCGCTCGAGCGACGGCGGCCATACGTTCGAGACCGTCGCGGCGTCCGAGACGCTGGGTCAGGCCGGCTACACCCTCCGCGGTGTCGAGGTCAGCCCCGTCGACCCCGACCGGCTACTGCTGTGGCGACAGGACGATGACGGCTGGGACTGGACCTGGCACGTCAGCCACGACGCCGGGGCGACCTGGACGACCACCCAACACGTCGATGACAAGGTGTTTCTCCCGCGTAACGAGCGCCAGGGCGTCTTCGCCTGGCACCCCACCGACCCCGACGTCGTCCTCGCCACCGGCGGCGACTGGCCCACCCGCAGCACCGACGGCGGCAAGACCTTCCACTGGTCCGCCCGCGGGTTCTACGGCCTGCTCGTCGGCGGC
>JBCCRT010000106.1:0-9954 GCA_039201235.1 Planctomycetota bacterium | reverse complement strand
CGCGATGCCGTGGCCCATGACGTCGCCGATCACCACGCCGCCGCCGGCCTCGTGGGTCTCGGCGTCGGGCAGGAAGTCGTAGTAGTCGCCGCCGGTCTCGTCGCAGTAGTCGCAGTGCCCGACGAGGTCGAAGCCCGGCAGGTGGGGGTCTGCGGTGGGCAGCAGGGCCCGCTGTACGTCGCTGGCGCGGCGGAGCGACTTGCGCAGCGCGAGGCGGTCGCGGAGCCCGTCGGTCATGCGGTTGAGTTCGCCGGAGAGCTCGACGAGCTCGCGGGCCTCGCGGAGATGGATCGGCGTGTCGAGGTCGCCGCCGCCGACGCGCTGCGCGTGATCGCGGAGGCGCAGCAGCGGGCGGACCATCCACGCGGCGAGGCCCATGCCCAGCAGCAGCGTCACGCCCACGGCGACCGCGACCAGCCGCAGCCCGTCGCGGCGGATCGCGTTGACCTCGGCGGTGAAGTCGGCGACGGGCACGGCGGTCATCACCCGCCAGTCCAGCCCGCCGGGCCGCTTGAACCGCGTCACGCTCATCAGCGCGACGCCGCGGTCCAATGTCACGGGCCCGGTCCAGCCGCCGGCGAGGTCGCCGCCGTTCTCGGCCAGCGCCGCATCGAGCCGGCGCTGCATCGCCCGCACGTCGGGGTCTTCGCTCGCCAGCGCCGCGGCGCGGTTGAGCTGCTCGTCCGCCAGCGCCGCGCCGCTCGACGTCGCGATGAGCCGGCCGCGGCGGTCGGTGATTACCGCCAGGCCCGTCCGCCCGATCGGCAGCCGGCCGAGGAACGCCGAGAGGTCGATCAGGCTCAGCTCGGTGTCGAGCACGCCGAGGAACCCGCCGTCGTCGTCGAGGACCGACGCGGCGAAGGGCAGCCCCAGCGTCCGCGCCCCGCCGACGGCCCCGACGTCGCCGGCGACCCAGGCGTAGGGCTCGCCCCACGCCCCGGCCGGGCCCGCCGCGACGCCCAGCTGGTACCACGGCCTCGTCCGCGGGTCGAACGCCGAGACCCGCGCCCCCGCCTCGATCAACTCCCCCGCCTCGGTCAGCGGGACCTCTTCCAGCAGGCCGTCCGTCTCGGCGTCGAGGATCCCGAGCTCCCAGTACGGCTTGCCGGGGTAGCGGAACACCCAAAACGTCCGGCCCGTGTCGTCGCCCCACGTCACCCCCGCCAACGCCGGGTCGAACGCGTGCCGCTGGCGGTACACCGACAGCCGCCAACTCCGCAGGTCGTCGGGGTCCAGCACGCCGGCTTCAATCTGACGCCTCACCAGCTCGTGCCACCGCCGCGGCCCGTCGAGTAATGACTCGAGGCGGTCGGCGATCCGGCCGTGCACCTGCTCGACGCCGCGCCGCTCCAGCGTCTCGGCCGCGGCCCGTCCCTGCACGTACACCACCGCCCCGATCACCGACACCACCAGCACCACCGGCAGCACCAACGCCGTCGGCGTGATGAGCTTCAGCGGCAGCCGCGCGGTCAGGCCGCGGGCGGGGTCGGCTTGCGCCGGTCGTTCGGGCATCCGTCGAAGTGTACGGCGTGGGTCAAGGCAGCTCGTACGTCCCGCCGCCGCCCCGTTTCAATCGGCCGAGCTCGACGAGCTTGTTCCACACCGCGGGCGGGTACTCGCGCGGCGGCTCGATCGCGTTGATCGCCGACGGCTTGCCGGAGGTGACGTACTTGCTGCCCAGCCGCGACTCGTCGTCGCGGCGGTAGTTCTTGAGCTTCCGCCGAAACGCCTTGAGGGCGCGTTTGAGGTTGTCCTCTTCGAGCGAATCGGTGCCCGCCGCGGCGGCCTTTTCGGCCCGCAGCTCGGCAATCGTCCGCGCCCCGCCCGGCTGGTCCGCAGTGGAGCGGGCGTTGGCGGCGCGGACGTCGGACCCATCCAGCGGCCGGGCCCCGCGGTGTGGCGTCCCGCCGGAAACCGCCCCGGCCTGCCCCTGCGCCTTGCCCGTGTCCGCCTGCCCGATCAGCTTGGCGAGCACTTCGAGGTCCCGTTTGCCAACGACCGACGCCACGCGGTTGGCGTCCACGCCCAGCCGCATCAACGCGGTCTGGGCCTTGCCCCACAGCCGGGTCTGCGTCTTACCGTCCTCGGCGAGCCAGAGCTCGGAGAGCAGTTCGGAGAGCTTCGTGGACTGGATCGTCTCGTGGTTCTGGTAGTACCGCCGGACGATGCCTTCCTGGTGGCGGGAGAGGTCTTGCTTGGCCATGCGGCGATTGTACTCCCGGAAAAACCGGACTTTCTCCCGGAATCGTTTGGCAAAAGCTGGCCCGGAATCAACGATACCACCGATAACACGCTTACCGATGCAGCCGCCTCATCGCCGGGCCTGCCCGCTGCGTCGGAACCCACTTTGGAAGCCAGACCCATGGTGAACCAACAGGACGTCGACCGGCTGACCGACGAGCTCACCAGCCTCCGCGGCGCCGTGGTCCGCGATGGCCGGCAGATGGCCGACCGCGTCGACCGCGTGCTGCGCGAGGCCCGTCGGCTGCACGACGCGTCGCACGGCAGCGACTTCGAGCCCGCCCTCCGCAGTGTCGAGAACCTGCTCGGCTGCATGCGACGCGGCCTCGCGGCCCGCGACGAGCTCCGCCGGGCCGGCTGAACCGCGGCGGGCCGTGGTGTCCGGCGTCACCCCGCCGACGCTACACTCTCGCGCGATGCGGACCCTGGCGATCGGCGACATCCACGGCTGCTCCACCGCGCTGCGGGCCCTCGCCGCCCTCGTGGGCTTCCGCGACAACGACACGCTCGTGACGCTCGGCGACTACGTCGACAAGGGGCCCGACGTCCGCGGCGTACTCGATTGGCTGTGCGACCGGGCCGAGCGGTTCCCCGGTCGGCTGATCGCGCTGCGGGGCAACCACGACCAGATGATGCTCGACGCCCGCCGCGACCCCGCGGCGTTCTCCGACTGGTGGCTCAGCGGCGGGCCGGCGACGCTCGATTCGTACCCCCCGGCCCGTAACGGCGACCCCCTCGCGGCCGTGCCCGACCGCCACTGGGACTGGCTCGGCTCGACCCGGCTGTACCACGAAGACGCCGGGCACCTCTACGTCCACGGCAACCTCGACCCCGCCCTGCCGCTCGCCCGTCAACCCGTGGAGCAGTTGCTCTGGGCCAAGTTCGTTGACCCCCGCCCGCACGCCTCGGGCAAGGTCATGGTTGCCGGCCACACCTCGCAGAAAGACGGCGAGGTCGTCGATCTCGGCCACGCCGTGTGCATCGACACCTGGGCCGTGGGCCAGGGTTGGCTGACGTGCTACGAGCCCGCCACCGGCCGGCTGTGGCAGGCCGACCAGGCCGGCCGCACCCGCCAAGGCCGGCTCAGACCCCGCGACGCCGACCTGCCAATCCGGCAGCGTTGACCGCCGGTTATCCTGCTAGCACGCTGAAAAAACGGGGTTTAGACGCCGCGATACGGCAAGGCCTTTGCTGTTTGGTAACCGGAGAGACGTTATGCCCGTGAAGTTCGAAGACTATTACCAGACCCTCGGCGTGGCCCGCGACGCCACGGCCGACCAGATCAAGCGTGCGTACCGCAAGCTCGCGCAGAAACTACACCCCGATCGCAACGATGCCCCCGACGCCGCGGAAAAGTTCTCGAAGGTCAGCGAGGCCTACGAGGTGCTCAAGGACGACGAGAAGCGGGCGAAGTACGACCGCTTCGGGGCCAACTACCGGGACGGTCAGGATTTCCGCCCGCCGCCCGGATTCGAGGGCTTCGACTTCGGCGGCACGAACACCCGCGGCGGCGGCTTTCAATTCGAGGGCCAGGACTTCTCCGATTTCTTCCGCCAGATGTTCGGCGGACCAAACGGGACCCACACCGATCCGGGGCGCGACAGGTTCGGCCGCGGTACACAACCCACCGAACAAGAGGCCGAGCTCACCGTCTCGCTCCACGAAGCGGTCCATGGCAGCACCCGGCAGCTCACGCTCACCGACGGCCAGACCGGCAAGCAAACCCGGCTCGACGTCAAGGTCCCCGCCGGCGTAAAGCCCGGCAGCGTAATCCGCCTCCGCGGCGAGAACCTGCGGCTGAAGCTCAACGTCGCCCCCGACCCGCGGTTCAAAATCGAGGGCTCCAACCTCACCACCGACGTCACCGTGGCTCCCCCCGTCGCCGCCCTCGGCGGCAAGGCCGACGTCGAAACCCTCGACGGCCCGGTCACGCTCACGATCCCCCCCGGCACGTCGTCGGGCGCCAAGCTCCGGCTCCGCGGCCGCGGCCTGGGCAGACCCGACCAACGCGGCGACCTGTTGGCCCGCGTGATGATCGTCGTGCCCAAGACGATGACCGAAGCGCAGCGCGGCCTCTACGAACAGCTCCGCGACGACGCGGAGGCTACCCCTTAACCAACCTACACCGACGAGGTGCACCATGGACTTCCAACGCTTCACCCAGAAAAACCAGGAGGCGCTCCAGCAGGCGCAGAACCTCGCCGTCGAGCTCGGCCACCAGGCGGTCGATACTGAGCACCTCGCCCTCGCGCTCGTCGAACAGTCCGACGGTCTCGTGCCCCGGCTGCTCGAGAAGCTCCAGCGCCCGGCCGACCTCGTCGCCGGCGAGCTGCGGCGTGAACTGCAAAGCCGCCCCCGCGTCTCCGGCGGCAGCGCGCCGCAGGGGCAGATCGCCGTCACGCAACCGCTGCAGCAACTCTTCGTCGCCGCCGAGAAGCAGGCGGCCGGGCTCAAAGACGAGTACGTCAGCGTCGAGCACGTCGTGCTCGCCCTGCTTGCGACCGACACGCCGGCCGCCAAAGTTTTCAAAGACCTCGGCGTCACCACCGACACGTTCCGGGGGGCGTTGACCGAGGTGCGTGGCAACCAGCGCGTGCAATCCGCCAACCCCGAAGCGACCTACGAATCGCTCTCGAAGTACGGCCGAGACCTGGTCGAGGACGCCCGGGCCGGCAAGATGGACCCGGTCATCGGCCGCGACGAGGAGATCCGCCGGACGGTCCGCATCCTGTCCCGCAAGACCAAGAACAACCCCGTGCTCATCGGCGAGCCGGGCGTCGGCAAGACCGCGATCGCCGAGGGCTTGGCCCAGCGCATCGTCCGCGGTGATGTGCCCGAAGGCCTCAAGGACAAAAAAGTCTTCGCCCTCGACATGGGCGCTCTCATCGCCGGGGCCAAGTTCCGTGGCGAGTTCGAAGAGCGCCTGAAGGCTGTCCTCAACGAGGTGAAACAAGCTTCCGGGGGGATCATTCTGTTCATCGACGAGCTGCACACCATCGTCGGGGCGGGCAAAGCGGACGGCGCGATGGACGCCGGCAACCTGCTCAAGCCGATGCTGGCCCGCGGCGAGCTGCACTGCATCGGCGCGACGACGCTCAACGAGTACCGCCAACACATCGAGAAGGACGCCGCGTTGGAGCGCCGCTTCCAGCCCGTGCTCGTCGACCAGCCGACGGTCGAGGACACCATCAGCATCCTCCGCGGCCTCCGCGAGCGGTTCGAGGTGTTCCACGGCGTGAAGATCACCGACGGGGCGTTGGTCAACGCCGCGACGCTGAGCCACCGCTACATCGCCGACCGCTTCCTGCCGGACAAGGCAATCGACCTGGTCGACGAGGCCTGCGCCATGATCCGCACCGAGATGGACTCGATGCCCGCCGAGCTCGACGGGCTGACGCGACGGGTGATGCAGCTCGAGATCGAAGAGGCGGCATTGAAAAAGGAAACGGACGAGCAAAGCCGCTTGCGGCTCAGCGCCCTCCAGAAAGAACTCGCCGACCTCCGCGCCGAGGCCGACGCGATGCGGGCCCAGTGGGAGAACGAGCGCGGCAGCCTCGACACCGTCCGCCAACTCCGCGAGCAGATCGAGCAGACCCGCCTCGACATCGAGCGGGCCGAGCAGTCCTACAACCTTGAACAGGCGGCCGAGTTGAAGTATGGCACGCTGCCCGGGCTCGAAAAAAAACTCGCCGGTGAAGAAGCCAAGGCGTCAACCGATGGGGACGCACCGTCGCCCGACGCCCGACTCTTCCGCGACGCCGTAACCGACGACGAGATCGCCCAGATCGTCGCCCGCTGGACCGGCATCCCCGTCGCCCGGCTGGTCGAGGGCGAGCGTGAGAAGCTCCTCAAGCTCGCCGACACGCTACACGAGCGAGTGATCGGCCAGGACGACGCGGTCCGCCTCATCGCCGACGCCGTGCTGCGGGCGCGGGCCGGCATCCAGGACCCTCGGCGCCCCATCGGCAGCTTCCTATTCCTCGGGCCCACCGGCGTGGGCAAGACCGAGCTGTCCAAGGCCCTGGCCGAGGCGCTGTTCGACAGCGAGGACAACCTCGTCCGCCTCGACATGTCCGAGTACATGGAGAAGCACAGCGTCGCCCGCCTCATCGGCGCCCCGCCCGGGTACGTCGGCTACGACGAGGGCGGCCAGCTCACCGAAGCCGTCCGCCGCCGGCCCTACGCCGTGGTGCTGTTCGATGAGGTCGAGAAGGCACACCCCGACGTGTTCAACGCGCTGCTGCAGGTCCTCGACGACGGCCAGCTCACCGACAGCCAGGGCCGGACCGTGAGCTTCAAGAACACCGTGGTCATCATGACCAGTAACCTCGGCAGCACGTTTATGCTCGACGACACCCTCGCCGGCGGGGCCCTGTCGGACCAGACCAGGAACCAGGTCATGGCCGAGGTCCGCTCGCACTTCCGCCCCGAGTTCCTCAACCGCGTCGACGACCTGGTGATGTTCACCCCGCTGTCGCTAGGCGAGGTGCAGGAGATCGTCGGGCTGCTGATCGACGACGTCCGGCGGCGTCTGGCCGACCGCCGCATCGGGCTGGAGTTGACCGACGAAGCGGCCCGCCGCATCGCCGAGGCCGGGTACGACCCGGTCTACGGGGCGAGGCCGCTGAAGCGATACCTTCAGCACGAACTCGAGACCCGGCTGGGCCGCAAGCTCATCGAGGGCGCGGTGCCCGACGGCGGCACCGTCACGGTCGACTGGCCCGAAGACGACGACACGCTGTCGCTGCGGGTCGCCCCTTCCGGGGCCGAGCCCGCGGCGGCGTGACGTGGTCGCCGTATTATTCGCGAAGCCCACGGATTCAATCCGTGGGCTTCTCTTTATGACTTACCGGCGCAGCTTCGCCAGCAGCCGCAGGATCTCGAGGTACAGCCACACCAGCGTCGTGAGCAGCGCGAACCCCGCGTACCACTCCATGTGCTTCGGGGCGCCCGACTCGGCCCCGCGTTCGATCAGGTCGAAGTCCAGCAGCAGGTTGAACGAGGCGATGCCGACGATCAGCAGGCTCAGGCCGATACCCAGCGGGCCGCTGCTGTGCAGCAGCGGCATCGAGACGCCGAAGAGCCCGAGGCCGATCGAGACGAGGTAGAAGAGCATGACGGCCCCGGTCGCCATCAGGACGCCGGCCCGCAGTTTTTCGGTCACGCGGATCACGCGGAAGCGGTAGAGCAGCAGCATCGACGCCGCGACGCCCATGGTCAGCCCGACCGCCTGGACCACGATGCCGTCGAGCGGGAAGCCGCCGGCGGTCTGGTTGCCGAACGACTGCTCGTAGAACGCCGAGATCGCCCCGAGGAACAGCCCCTCGAGCACGGCGTAGATCGGCGCGGTGATCGGGGACCAGTCGGGCTTGAACACCGTGGCGAAGGCGACCACCAGCCCGCCGATCGCCCCGCCCCACAAGAGGCCCATCGTGTACGACGCCCCGGACGTCGCCGCGCCCCAGGAGAAGGTGGCCGTGCCCACGCACAGCAGGAGCAGGAACAGCGTCTTGTTCGTCGCGCCGACGATCGACATCGACTCGTCTTCGGTGACGACGTCGGCCCGCCGGCCCAGGCCGGCGAAGGTCGATTCGGAGAGCGTGGGGTTGCTGCTGAGCATGGGCGGGGTTCCCGGGGTTGAATATCGGATGAACGCAGGCGTCGCTAGCCTACCGCTTCGCCGGCGGTCGGCAACACAAAAAGCGAAGCACCGGGGTCAAACCCGGTGCTCTGCGCGGTTGTTTCGTTTCGGCAAGCGTTCGGTCAGCGGGCGAACATCTTCGCCATCGCCTCGTACTCGCGTAGGAAGCCGACGAACTCGCGGCGGTGCTCTTCCTCGTCGCCCTTGAGCTCGATCGCCAGGTCTTCGGTGACGGGGTCGGCGTCGCCCGCGGCGTCGATGACCTTCTGGTAGTGGTCGATCGCGGCGTCCTCGGCCTCGATGACGCCTCTGATGACCGACACGACATCGACGGTGTCCTCCGGCGGCTGGAGCGAGGTCTGCTCCATGGTGAGCTCCTGCGAGCCGGGGATGCGGCCGCCGAGGACCTTGATCCGCTTCGCCAGTTCGCCGGCGTGTTTGAGCTCTTCCTCGACGTCCTCTTCGAGGCTCTCCTTGACCTCCATCGCGAGCATGCCGTCGAGGTGGATCGAGTTGGTGCGGTAGTTGATGACCGTCTCGAGCTCCATGTTGTAGGCCTTGCGCAGCAGCGCGATCAGCCCGAGGCGGGTCTCGTCGTCCATCGTCTGCGACTTCTTGTTCGCGGTGTAGTCCATGACTTCGCCCATGTCGGGGCTCCTTTCGGTTGGGGGTGGTCGGCCACCCGTGTAGCAAGGGAACGATAGGCGTGCGGGTTGGTTGGTTTCACGCCGACGGGTTATGCTCGGCCGGATGAGATACGCGCTGATTATCGCGGGCGGCTCGGGCACCCGACTCTGGCCGATGTCGACGAAAGAGCTGCCGAAGCAGTTGATTCCGTTTATCGGGGGCGAGGCCGGTGGTGATGCGGGGGATGATTCCGGGGGCAGATCGCTGCTGCAGGTGGCGATGGAGCGGCTGGACGGGCTGCTGCCGCCGGAGCAGGTTTACGTGTGTGCGGGCGAGTCGACCAAGGCGGTGATGCTGGACAAGCTGCCGGGGCTGACTGAGGGACGGTTCATCGGCGAGCCGATGGGCCGGGACACGCTCAACGCAGTCGGGCTGGGGTGCAGCGTGCTGAAGCACAAGGACCCGGAAGCGACGGTGGCGATCTTTACGGCCGACCACCTGATCGAGCCGGTCGACGAGCTGCTGAAGATCGTGGACCGGGGGTTCGCGTTGGCCGAGGCGCGGGCGGATACGCTGGTGACGTTCGGCGTATCGCCGACGCACGCCGCGACGGGCTACGGGTATCTGCAGCTCGGCGAGGCGCTCGACGGCGGCGGGTTCGTGGTGGACCAGTTCAAGGAGAAGCCGGACGCGGAGGTGGCGTCGTCGTACTTCGACGCCGGACCGGAGAAGTACCTGTGGAACTCGGGGATGTTCGTCTGGCGGGCGGACGCGGTGATGCGGTGCATCGAGAAGTACGCGCCGGCAAACTTCGGGCCGCTGGACGGGCTCGGCCGGACGTGGGACGAGCCGGGCCGCGACGCGCGGCTGGCCGAGGTGTACCCGACGCTGGAGAAGGTCAGCGTGGACTACGCCGTGATGGAGCCCGCGAGCCGGGACGAGGCGATGACGGTGGCGGCGGTGCCGATGCCGCTGTCGTGGCTGGACGTCGGGAGCTGGCCGAGCTTCGCCGGCACGCTGGCGAAGGACGCCGACGGCCACGCCGCGTCGGGTGGGCCGGTGGTCCACCTCGACAGCCGCAACGTGCTGACCGCGTCGAGCGAGCCGGGCCACCTGATCGCGACGCTGGGCTGCGACGATTTGATTGTGATCCACACGCCGACGGCCACGCTGGTCTGCCGATCCGACCAGGCCGAGAAGATCAAGGCGTTGCACAGCAAGGTGGGCGAGCAGGTCGGTCAAGAATATTTGTAGGCGTTGATTTGCGGTCGCCTGCGCGGCGGGGGGGGGGGGGGGGGGGGGGGGGCCCCCCCCCCCCCCCGGTGGGGGGGGGTTTTTTTGGGGGCGGGGGGGGCCGCCCCCCCCCCCCCCCACCCCGCCGCGCAGGCGACCGCAAATCAACGCCTACAAATATTCTTGACCGACCTGCTCGCCCACCTTGCTGT
>JBCCRT010000105.1:0-10043 GCA_039201235.1 Planctomycetota bacterium | reverse complement strand
GTTTTGGTCCGCCTTGCCGGCATCGACGCGCCAGAAACGTTTCGACCGGAGTGTGAAGCCGAACGAACGGCGGGCGAGGTTGCAAAAGAAGTTCTGGAAAGCCGGATCGACGGAACCGTATGGCTCACAGACATAGAAGAAGACAAATATGCGGGCCGTGTGGTTGCGGATGCGCACGCGCATGGCGGAGAGCTTCGCTCTGCTGGTTTGTGGTGAGTGGGGTGTGGTGAGTGGAGAAGAATAATCCACCGCAATCGCTTCGCCGTCGCTGGGGTCCCCCCGCCTACCCCCCCCCCACTCACCACTCACCCGCAGAGCGAAGCTCTGCGCGATGGGCGTGCGCATCCGCAAGCACACGACGATGCACGGTCTGGCGCTGAACGTGACGACGGATTTGTCTCATTTTGCGACGATTGATCCTTGCGGTTTGGGGGGCCGGCCGGTGACGAGTCTGTCGGAGCTGTTGGGGGACGGGTGCCCGTCGATGGCGGAGGTGAAGGTGCGGTTGGCCGGGGCGTTGGGGGCGGCGTTGGAGCGGCCGGCAGAAGTTTCGTGTGACCCCGCCCCCGGAACTACCCCCGGAACCGCCCCCGGAATGCCCGGAATTGTTGAGGCATGACGGGGCCGGACCCGGCGTTGATGGTGACGGTGTGGGGGGGCTCGGCCGTGGTGTGGGTGGGGTTGTCGGTCTTGGTGTGGCGTGGTTGGCGTCTGCCGAAGGCGGGGGCGGTGTGGGTGATCTTGGGGGTGGCGCTGGCGGCGCGGGTGGCGGCGGTGGTGCTGTTACCGCCGACGCTGAGCGATGATGTGTGGCGGTACGTGTTCGACGGGCGGACGCTGGCGGGGGGCGGGAACCCGTACGCGGCGTCGCCGGCGGAGGTCATGGCGGCGCGGGAAGCGAGAGGGCAGGCGGTTCCGGGATGGTGGTCGTGGATCAATAACCCGGAGTTGGTGACGATCTACCAGCCGACGAGCCAGTGGGTGTTCGCGGGGTTGTGGGCGGTGAGCGGGGGGGACCACGGCGGCGACGGGTTCACGGCGGCGGGCTTTCGGCTGGGGTTTGTGGGGTTCGATCTGTTGATCGTGGCGTGGCTGCTGGTGCAGCTGCGGGCGTGGGGGCGGTCGCTGTGGTGGGCGGTGCTGTACGCGTGGCACCCGCTGGCGGTGATCGAGACGGCGTGGAGCGGGCACCAGGACGCGATCGGTATCGCGGCGTTGGTGGGGTCGTTGGTGCTGGCGGGGCGGATTCATCCCTCGGAAGGTCGCGGTGGGTGGATCGCCGCGGCGGGAGCGGGGGCGTTGCTGGGTTTGGCGGCGGGGGTGAAGCCGATCGTGTTGCCGGTGGCGCTGCCGTTGGCGTGGTGGGTGGGCAGGGCCCCCGGGGGGGCGGGTGGTTGGGGACGGGTTGGGGTGGCGGCGTTGTCTTGTGTCGCGGCGTTGGCTTGTTTGTACGTGCTCTTCTTGATGATGGAGGGCGGGATGGGGCGGATGCTCGAGACGTCGCGGACGTTCGTGGATCACTGGCGTTTCAACGGGGCGATCCATCCGTGGGTCGAGTCGGCGTTGGCGCGGGGCGGGGTGGAGGACGCGAAGCGGGCAGCGGACCTGGTGATGGGTGGGCTGCTGTTGGCCGTGTTGTTGCTGGCGACATGGTGGTGTCGTGGCGAAGGGGGGCTGTGGCGGGCGTCGGCGGTTTACTTTTTCGCGATGGTGCTGCTGTCCAGCACGGCCCACCCGTGGTATTTGCTGTGGGCGTTGGCGGTGCTGCCGGCGGCGTGGGCGTCGGGGGTTCCGGGGATTCTGGGGGGACGGGGGGTGGTGGTGGCGATCTGGATCGCAAGTCTGACGCTGCCGTGGTCGTACGTGGCGTGGTTGAACGCGGGGGCGGGGCGGGGGTACACGGTGGGGCTGGGTGTGTGGGCGGCGGTGTGGTTGCCGGTGTTCGGGGCGTTGGGGTGGGGGGCGTGGGTAGGTGTGAAAGCAACGGGCGGACAAGTCCGCCCGCTACACGGAGATGACGGGAAAGGTTGAACGCATCGTTACTCGACGCGGAGGGCGAGGAGGGTCCGGTCGTCGTCGTTCGCGGTGCCGTTGGTGAAGGCGGCGACGTCGTCGAGGACGGCGCGGATCGTTTCGGCGGGGGTGGGTTCGGGCGGACAGTTGCCGCGGAGCACAGCGTCCAGGCGGGCGTCGCCGTACTGCTGCCGCTGTGGGTTGAAGGCCTCGGTGATGCCGTCGGTGAACAGCAGCAGCTCGTCGCCGGGTTCGAGCGTGGTCGTGGCGGAATGGTAGTCGGAGTCGGGTGTGACGCCGAGGGGCAGGCCGCCGACGGCGTCGAGGTGTTCGAGCTGGTCGCCGCGGCAGAGGCGGGGCGGGGGGTGGCCGGCGGCGGCGTAGGCGAGTTCGAGGGTGTCGGGGTTGAAGACGCCGTAGAAGGCGGTAACGAACATGACGGTGTCGGCGTCGTAGCGGCCGGTGAGACGCTGGTTGAGGTAGGTGAGCATGCCGCAGGGCTGACAGGCATCGGCGGCGAGGTCGTGGGTGTAGGCGTGGGCGATGGCGTGGGTGGCGGCCATGACGACGGCGGCCGGGGTGCCGTGGCCCGAGACGTCGGCGACCAAGATGCCCCAGCGGCCGTCGGGCAGGGGGAAGAGGTCGTAGTAGTCGCCGCCGGCGCGGGTGGCGGTCGCGTAGTGGGCGGCCATCGTGAGGCGGGGGACGTCGGGCAGGGTCTGGGGCAGGAGCGAGCGTTGGATATCGCCGACGACTTTGAGCTCGGCGTCGAGGGCGGCGTTGGCCTCGGCGAGTTTCTGCGCGGTGGCGAGGTGGTTGGTTGCCCGGCCGAAGAGGTTGTGGGTGAGGATACGGTCGGCGAAGGTCAGGGGGTCGAATGCGCCGGGCTCGGGGTCGAGGTTGACCGCGAGGTTCAGGCCGCGTCCGGCGTCGTAGTGGGGCACGGCCATGAAGGAGCGGTGGCCTTTGAGGTGTTCGTAGGCCGGGTCGTCGGGGTCGGGGTGGAAGTTGTTGTCGATGACGGGCTGTTCGTCGTAGAGCAGTCGGCCGAGGAGCCCGCCCTGCATCAGGGGCAGCAGATCGCTCTGCTTCCAGGGATTGATCTTGTGCTCCCAGGCCGTGCTGCGGGTGACGCGGTACCAGGGCGCTTCGAGCCCGCGGCGGCTGACGGCGACGAATCCCTCGAGGCGGAACATCTGGCGGAAGCGGTCGCCGAAGTCGCGGACCATCTGCTGGGCGTCGGTCTGGGCCGAGAGCTCGCGGACGAGCTCGACCATGTCGCGGACGCGCGGGTCGGCGGCGGGAGAGCCGGCGGACACTTCCGGGGGCGGCGGCGGGGGCGTGGGCACGCTCATGGCCGCATGGTAGGCCGGGCTTCTGCAGAGGCAGACAACCAATACCCCCGGCAGGATTCGAACCTGCGGCCTGCGGATTAGAAGTCCGCTGCTCTATCCGACTGAGCTACGGGGGCGGCGGAGGGCGTGTGGGTGGGCGTCACGTCGTCGCGGGAGGGTCCATGCTAACCGCGGCGGCCCCGGGCACCAGCCCACCGGGCACGGACGGGTCGCGTTCGGCCCGGCCCGACTTCTTCCCGTTGACCGTCAGCTCGGCGATCTGCACCGGCGAGGCCGCGAGCCAGATCGGGTCCCGGCCGATCGGCTTCTTGTCCTTATCGACCTGACCGAAGCTCAGCACCCCGGTCGGGCAGCTCTGCACGCACGCCGAGCAGCGGACGCACTCGACGTCCTGCATCGGCCGGCCCTTGTTCGAGAAGCTCATGATGTCGATGCCCTGGTGGCACACCGACGTGCAGACGTTGCACGAGATGCACTTCTTCTTCTCCGCCAGGATCGCGAAGCGGCTGAACATCCGTGTGTAGATGTGCATCAGCGCCGCCAGCGGGCACGCGAAGCGGCACCACACCCGCCCCGAGAAGTGGAAGTACATCCCCACGCCCAGCACCCCGGCCCACATCAGGTCGACGAAGTAGGCGTAGTTCACCACCGGCACGCCACCGCCCTTGGCCAGGTACTTGAAGCTGCGGTCGGCGAAGTCGTCCTTGCCCGGGACCGCCCAGCCGACGATGCGGAACGCCAGCAGCGCCAGCGCGAACCACAGGAATACCTGCCCGATCATATTGACCCGGTTCCAGAACGGGCCGTGCGGCATCTTGTGCCGGTGCGTATCGCCCAGCGTTTCGGCCAACGCGCCGCAGGAACAGATCCACCCGCAGTACGCGCCCTTGCCCCAGTAGCGGATCAGCAGCGGGATCGCCACGAACGTCTGCAGGAACCCCAGGATCAGCCAGCCCCACATCGGCTGGTCGGTGAACCAGTTCCACGCCATCAGCGGCCAGGCCAGGATGAAGCCGTAGGCCCGCCAGTACTCCCGGCCGTGCCCGTAGTTCGCCTCGGGGAAGAACGTGTCGGCGAACCACCCGCCGACCCCGGCGTCGAACAGCCCGTTGTGCCCCATCCACGGGAAGAAGATCTCCGGCAGCAGGAACAGCGGCATGACCTGGATCGCCATGAGCGTGCCGGTCTGGACCTTGACGTAGGGCGTTTTGCGTCGCCGGATACGCCGGACGCCGAAGATCACGACGCACGAGGCGTACAGCAGTGTGTAGTAGAAGCTGCGGCCCGACGCGCTGATGGCCAACGTGTGGCCGAGTGTCCCCTCGTTGGTGAAGTAGCCGCCGCCGACCTTCTTGACCCAATCCCAGAAAAGGGCCGGTTCGAGCCCGAAGAAGCGGTTGAACGTGTCCTTGAGCCCGAAGGGGATGCTGTAGTCGCCCTTCCAGTGGTAGATCCAGAAGCAGAACAGGAAGAAGATCGTCAACGTGATCCACCACCGCGAGCCGCGGTCGCCCGAGACGCGGACGCCGGACTTGCGGAAGAAGTCCAGCGGCGGCTCCCGGCCGATCATCGCGAAGACCGAGTCGTTCGGGACCTCGACCTCCCCGCCGTCGGCGTCCTTGATGACGACCTTGTCCTCTTCGATCTGCTTGATGTTGGACGCCATCATCAGCCGGACCGAACCGCCGTGCTCGGGCGGGTCGGCCCCGCCGCGGTCGTCGGGGTCGGCCGACAGGGCCTTGAGGTCTTCGACGTTCTCCGGCTTGGGCCGGCTGAACTCGGGCTTGCGGTAGCTCAGCGTGACGGTGCTGCCGCACGACGCCAACGCGATCGCGGTCTCCATCGCGCTGTCGCCGCCGCCGACGACCAGCACGTCCTGGCCGCAGAAGTCTTTCGGGTCGTGCAGGCGGTTGTAGACCTTGTCCAGCTCTTCGCCCGGCACGCCGAGCTTGCGGTAGTTGCCCGACCGCCCGATGCCGCAGACCACGCGGTGCGCCCGGACGTTGTCCTGACCCGTCAGGTGCAGCTCGAACACCCCGCCGGAGCGGGTCACCTTCTCGACCTTGGCGTGCGTCGGCTCGATGCCCTGGTCGAGGGTCTGCTCCTTGAGGTCTTCGAGCAGGCCTTCCTTGATGTCCGCTTTGTCGTGGAACTGCAGGTCGCCCGCCGGGGTCATGTCCGTCGGGTAGGTGAAGATCGGCTTGCCCTTGGGGAAGTTCGCGATCGTCGAGAACGGCTCGGAGCCCTCGTACAGCTTCCAGTTGAGCCCGAGCTTCTCCGCCTCCTTCGCCGCCGCGAAGCCCGAGACACCCGCGCCGATGATGGCGACGTCGAGTACTTCCGGCTCGGCGGTCGACCGCTTCCGAAACCCCGCGTCTGCGCTGAGCGTCCGCACCGCCCGCGTGCCCGTGTCGGCCGAGAACTTCAGCAGCGGCACGCCCGAGAGGTCGCCGACGATGAAGAACCCCGGCACGTTGGTCGTGCCGTCCGGGTTGACCACCGGCAGCTTCTCAACCGTCCCCGCGGGCCAGTTGGTGTGCAGCCAGTTCGTGTATGCCGCGATCGGGTTCCACATGGATACCGGTCCCTGCCGGGTGATAAACCAGTTGCTTGTCAGCAGGCAAATCTGAAATTAGCCGGCCGAACGTGGCCCGGCCTGTCCACCATCCAACGCCGAGACCGCCTCTGAATATTCCACATCTATAACCATACAAGAAGCCACTCGAAACCGCCACGATCTCACCGCGAATTGCGTCGCCCATGCAGGAAGCACCGGCGGGGCCACCATTACGTTTGTACCAGATCGAGTCCGGTTCCCCGGACGATTAGCTCAGCTGGCTAGAGCGCACGCTTCACACGCGTGAGGTCACAGGTTCGAGTCCTGTATCGCCCATCTGTCGCACCCCGACGCCCATCGCGGCGTCGGGGTGCATTTTTTGACCATCGGGGCCCGATGTGCGCCGATGCGACCGGGAGGTTCCGACCGATCCACGCGCAAACGGCGTGAGCCGACTAGTTACTGCCCCGCCAGATCGGTCTCGCGGGTCGCCGGCAGGTCCTGGATATGTTTACGGTAGCGCAACACAACGAACTCCGCCCCGTCGTCTGCCCGCCCGCGGATGAGGCACCTGCTCCGGGAACAGCCGCCCACCTCGGCACCCGGTCGAGAGCGAAGGGACCCACCGCTCCACCCGTGGGCGAATCGGCCGGAGTGGATTGGTAGCGCCGGCGACGGCACCAGCGATCGGTATTTGCTGAGAGCCAGCTCCGTCGCTGGCGGCAAGTCTG
Organism: Planctomycetota bacterium; assembly: GCA_039201235.1. GTDB lineage: Bacteria > Planctomycetota > Phycisphaerae > Phycisphaerales > Phycisphaeraceae > Algisphaera. The sequence continues at coordinate 3,387 of JBCCRT010000105.1, read as the reverse complement.
ATCACAGATGCCGTTTGACTTAGCCGTCAAGTCGTCAAGCCGTCGAGGCGAGTACGAGCGGCGTTATCGAAACGAAGTGATTCCGGTCTTCCGCACGACCGCGACTATCGATATGTCATGGGTAAAAGCGGTCAGACGTCAGCTCTAACGCCTTTAGGTCGGAAGGCCTTTCATAGAGTAACGCACACACCATCCAAAAAGTTGCGCCTGATGAGGAGGAAAAACAGTGAATACTAATACGGCCCGCTTCCCGTGCGGGAAGCGGGCCGTGGGCCTCGATCACGAGGCCTAGGCAAGGAGTTTACCGTGCCCGCCGGCTATCGTCTTGATGCGTCAGTCGATCTGTTTCCGCCGACGTCTGGCGAGTCCTAACACACCCAGAGTAAGCAGCGACAGCGAGCCCGGCTCAGGAACAACGGTGATCGCAACACCCGCCACATCTTCCCAGTAGGCGGTGCCGACCGACAGGACGATGGGGTCGCCGGTTCGGTCCCAAGCAACGCCGTCGAAGTAGCCGTAGTGGGTGCTGCCGTCGATCTCGAAAGAAAAACCGACGTACGCGTCGCTTACGGTGGCGGGAGCGACTCCGCTGGGGATGGAGAAGTTAGACGAATACGAAACGCTTGCGGTGCCGAAATCGGCGTTGGCGTCCACAACCTCGCCGACCGAGAGGAGTTTGCCGTAGGCGTTGCTTGTGCCGTCGGTCAACACCAGGGCGCTGCCGAAAGAGCCGTCCGCGAGAAAACGAATGTTTTTACCGCCGCCGACGTCGTGAAAGTTTCGGAAGGCCAAGTCGATGGTGCCGTTGCCGTCGATATCGAACGAGGCGACCGGCTGTCCGCCGCCGGCGGCGACGCTTTGCGAAAGGTTGAGCACGTTGCTTTGAATCGCGGCCGAAGCCGAGACGGTGAATCCCAAGGCCAAGGCACCGGCCGTGAGGCCGTACCAGCCCATACGGCGAAGGGGCGACTGATCCGCTGAGGTTGTGTTCGTTGACTTTGCCATTTCCATTCTCCAGATCAAAAAATTATAAAAGCTACCGGCTCGGCGCAGAGACGGCAGATGTGAATCGCCGTTTAGTAGAGATCACCCATACCCCCGTCCCAGAACACGCTGACCGCTTCGTCGCCGGTTTCATGCATCAAGGTGTCGTCATTTAGGTCGAAGTCAAAAACGGACACGTGACCATCCATGAACTGCACGTTCTGCAGAAACGGCTCGTGCCAGTTCGCCCAAAATAAGCGGCTGTTTTCGCCAAGGTTTCCGCTCTGATCCGTTTCCGCCCGCATATCCCCCGGCCACGCGGCCGTCGCAACCGCGGGGTCGTCGCGGCTGTGGTCCATAATGGCCATCATCTGTGTGGGCGAGGGGATATTTGAATTCCGCACGTAGGTGGGGAAAGCTCCGAGTGCATCAAATCCCGCCCGCGTATTTCTGCCGTAGCTGAGATATACCCCACCGTCCGGGGTGTAGCCGAACGAGTCATACCGATCGGCACTGAGACCGCTATCGGCGGGGCACGCATAGATCGAATCGGTACGGTCCGCCACGCGAAAGTCGACCCCGCCGGCCACGGCATCTCTCGCCATCTGCGGGATGTTGCGGTTGAACTCGGGCATTTGCCACCAACCCAAACCGTCATCACCCCGGGCCGGGACGATGAAGTCGTCCCAGTCGGCCTGGTAGACCGCGTCGGTCACGCCGAACTGCTTGAGATTCGAGAGGCAGGCAGAGCTACGCGCAACTTTCCGGGCGGCCGCCAGTACCGGCAGCAGGATACCGATGAGTAAAGCGATCACAGAAATGACCACTAGCAACTCGATCAAGGTGAAGCCCGGCGCGACGGACTTTCGCAACCAGGACCCATTTTTGAACCTGAAGTGAAGCATGACGGGTTTGCGTCTTTGGTTTAGGAGGTGGACGGGCCGAGCCAGCTCCATAGGTTCAAAATCGCATAGAGATCGGCGGATCATCGGCGACTTAAGGCTGCCCCGGGTGCAGCTAACGGCTCAAAATTCGCCGAAATTAACCAAACCTGAACAAAGAATTTTATCCATGCGCGTTGACCCGTCAAGTCAAATATGAAATATTTTATTTCATAATACGAAATACAAGCCTCCGACCTAGTGTCGCTGGCGTGACGACGTCCAACTGTTGCTGATGTTGGTCGCCCCGCTCGCGTAAAGTCGATATATCTGAGCAGACCGTAACTCAGCTTGTTTCGATGGCGTCGCCCACAAAACGCCACCGCAGCCCTGCGGCTGCATCAACGTTCGGTTAGCCCAAGGCTCGCGTTGATACGCCGGCACACCTGGTTGGGTGTCCGGCGGTGCCGAAAAAAGAGCGGCCAAGCTATTCAAGATTGGAGTTACCACCCGTCTTTGGCGACGCCAGTTAGTCGCTGGTCAGCAGTAGATCGCGTAGTCGTCATGCGTGTATTCATTGACCGGCCGGAAGACGTATCGAAGCTGCGGGCCCCGCCCGAGGGCGTGATGGCGGCATCGCCGGAGCCTGACCCCGCGCCGTCAATCACTCACAGAGCGTCGCGTACTGTGGCGAGAGCGGGTGGTGGGGTGCCGATCGGCGTGGCCCTGATGCTGATCGTCGTGAGCTATTGGACAGGTGTAAGGTTATTGAATGATGTGTGCGGGTAATACAGCTTGGGGGGCTCACACTCGGCCAGACCGGGAGAATGCGCGGACAACAAAAATTCCATTATACGGAGTAATTTGATCCGTGAATCAAAATATGCTAAAAGCTGCATTCACGGATGTGATGTATCGCGTAGATGAAACATCTTGGCCGCTCAGCTTTGCCCGGGACACAAACGGCTTACAGCATGAATTTCCCGCGCGACGCGAGGCATACAGCGGCGTCCGCCGAAGAAACTCAACGGCAAAGAAAAGGTGTCTATGTGCTTGAGCGCCTCGCGGATGTCGAGACCCCACGTTGAGACTTAACTGCGTCCTACCTCATGACCTCGGCTATGACCGGCTTTCCCCAGACCGAAGCTGGGGGTGCTTTCCTCTTGCCAAGGTACTGCGTGGAGCATTCAGAGGGTCGGCAGCTCGTCTCGAGGTGTGGCGTCAAGTAGGCGTTGGGGCCGGAGTTATCGTATGCCGTAAAGTCCAATTTGCTGTCGCCTGTCGTGACCTGGTGCGGGGAAAGATCGAGATACTCCGCGGCTTGATCGACTGGCTCGGCGTGGACGTTCCGGCCCGGAAGCTCGCCGAGGTTGTCGGGCTTAGGTTGTAGCGTGAGCCACAATCACCGGCCGAGCCCGATTGCCCTTGATCCCTACGCGGAGGACCCGTGACGAAAAGCCCCATCCAGGTCATCGAACTCGACGGCCCGCTGCCCGTGGCGGCGGCCGTGTTGCACCGCGGG
>JBCCRT010000104.1:0-10045 GCA_039201235.1 Planctomycetota bacterium | reverse complement strand
TGGTGTCGGGGCCGAGCGTTCACCTGTGGTTTTTGCCGTTTGTGTTCGTGGCGGAGGTGGTGGCGGTCGGGGTGGTACGGGGGCTGCAGAGGTGGAAAGTGTCGGACGGGGTGTTGATCGCGGGGGGGTTGGGGGTGGCGGTCGGGGGGGTGTGGGTGACGGGGGCGGTGTACGACGCGGTCTGGGGGCGGTTCGTGGGGATGTCGATGTATGGGGGTGATTACGCGGAGCGGTCGGCGGTGTGGGGGTGGACGGTCGTGAAGTCGTGGCTGTTCGGGGTGGCGTCGGTGGGGTGCGGGGTGGCGCTGGGGCGGGCGTTGGCGTGGGAATCGCGGCGGGAGAAGCGATGGGGGTGGGTGTCGCCGCGACGGGGGGTGTTGGGGGTGGCGTTGTTGGCGGTGGGGGTTTACGGGGTAACGGGGTGGGTTGGCGGGGTTCCGGGGGTGAGTGGTCAGGTTGGGTGGCAGTGGTGGCGGGCCTTTGGGGCCCTTGTGTTGGTGGCGGCGGCGGTGCAGGTTGCGGGGCGGACGCCGGGGTGGCTCGCGGGGGTGTCGGGGTGGACGCTGGGGATTTATGTGTTGCACGGGTGGGTGAACGTGCGGGTGGTGCCGGTGCTGGACCGGTGGGTGCCGTGGTTCGCGGAGGTGTCGACGCGGCCGGGGGGTCGGGTGCTGGTGGTGTGGGTGTTGACGGCGGCGTTGGTCGCGGCGCTACGTCGAACGCCGGTGCGACGGGTGCTGTAATTCCCCCCCCGGAAGGTTTCACTCCGCCCCCGGAAAGTTTTACTGCGTGGCCGGGGGGTTTCGGTTGGTAGGCACCGTCAAGCGAGACCGGCGTCGGTGAGGAGCGTGGCCAAGCGGTCGGCGTGCTCGGCGTCGGTGAGGTGGTACCAACGGTCGAGGCTGAAGGCTTCGATGGTGAAGCTGGCGGCGGCGGTGCCGTGGGCGACGGCGTGGCGGAGGGCGGCGGGGTCGTGGAGGCTGGCGTGGTGGGCGGCGAGGTGGCCGAGCATGGCGCCAAGGAAGCTGTCGCCGGCGCCGGTGGGGTCGACGAGGCGGTCGACGCGGCAGGCAGGGCAGTGCCAGACGTCGTTTGGTGTGGCGAGGTGGGAGCCGGCGGCGCCTTGTTTCACGACGGCGAAGGCGACGCCGAGGTCGAGCAATCGGCGGGCGGCGGCGGCGGGGTCGTCGTGGCCGGTGAGGCGGGCGGCTTCCCAGTCGTTGATCACGACGCCGTCGGCGGCGGCAATCGCGCGGAGCAGGTCGTCGCGGTGCTGGTTGACGTAGAGGTCGATCGTGTCGAGCACGGCGAGGCGGGTGTTGGGTAGTGAATCACGCAGGCGGAGTTGGTTGGCGGGGGCGTTCACGCCGAGGCAGACGTAAGCGGACGCTTCCCAGCCCGGCGGCAGCGGGGGCATCGCCTCGACGGCGGGGTCGAAGTCGACGACGAGGGTGTCGCGGTTCTGGAGGTCGGGTTGGTAGCGGCCGCGCCAGCGGAAGGTGCGGCCGGGGCGGCGGGCGACACCGGCGAGGTCGCCGCCGAGGGTTTGCAGTTTCTGCCAGAGGTCGTGGGGGTAGTCGGATCCGACGGCGGCGAGGACGCGGACCGGGCCGTAACGTCGGGCGGCGGCGGTGAAGTAGGCGGCGGCCCCGCCAAGCACGCCGTCGACCCGGCCGACGCCGGGGACCTCGACGGTGTCGATGCAGAGGGTGGCGTTGACCAGCACGCCGGGCGGCGGCATGGGCTCGCGAGACGAAGCGTCGTCGGTCGGCGTCGGCACGGCGTCAGTGTGACGCGGTCAGCCGGCGAGGTCGAGCATCGCGGTGTAGTCGGCGAGGCGGCGATCGAGGTCGTCGCGGCCGATGGCCGTCAAACGGTTGAGGCTGAACGATTCGATGTTGTAGCTGGCGACGACGGTGCCGGCGGCCATGGCCCGCTTGAGGTTGGGCAGCGAGGTGTCGCCGCCGGTGGCCGCGAGGTGGCCCATCATGCCGCCGCCGAAGGTGTCGCCGGCCCCGGTCGGATCGACGACGTCGCGGGCCGGGTAGGCGGGCAGCGACACCGCCCCGTCGGCGTGGAGCAGGAACGCCCCGTGCTCGCCGCGTTTGATCACGACGAACTTCGGGCCCCGCTCCAGCACGGCCTCGCCGGCCTTGACGATGTTGGTCAGCCCGGTGAGCTGAATGGCCTCGCTATCGTTGAGCACCAGCCCGTCAAGCCGCTTGAGCAGAGTGGCCAACGCGTCGGCCTCGTTGCCGATCCAGAGGTCCATCGTGTCGGCGACCGAGAGCTTGGCGTTCGGCAGTTGGTCCAGCAATGCGGCCTGGGCGGCGGGGTGCGCGTTGGCAAGAAACACGAACTCGCTGTCGGCGAATTCCGGGGGCACCGGCGGCGGGTCTTCGCCGAGCACGTTGAGTTCGACGCTCAGCGTCTCGCGGTCGTTCATGTTCTCGAGGTACTTGCCGGTCCAGCGGAAGGTCTTCGAGCCCGCCCGGCGTTCGAGGCCGGCGAGGTCGATGTCGAAGTGTTTGAACGGCGATTCCAGCGATTCGGGGAAGTCGTCGCCGACGGCCCCGACGAGGCGGACGGGGCCGTGGAAGCTGGCGGCGGCGGCGAAGTAAATCGCGCTGCCGCCGAGGACGTCGGGGGCCCGGCCCGTGGGGGTGTGGATGGTGTCGATGCCGATGCTGCCGGTAACGATGAGGCTCATAGATTCGTTTCCGAGGTCAAGGTGTTTCGAACAAGCGGAAGCCGTTGGGTCCCGCAAAGAACTCATGCCTCCGGGGGCGTCGATCGGGTTCCGCGGGGGCGGCATGCTACCGGCTGGTGTCCCGCGCGGTCGGGGGTTCCCGTCGGCGGTCGCGACGCGGCGATCGACGGGGCCGTCTTGCGTCGGGTCGTTGGACTTGGCATATTGCGATAGGCGAACAGGTCGCCGCCGGTCCGCGGGAAGGGCTCCGCCCACCTGACTTGTCGGTCCATCTTGTTGCATGACGTGCCCCTTCGCCGGCCCCGCGGACAACCGGCATCCCTCCACGAAGGAGGTCCGTCATGGACTACGCCCCGCTTATCCCGTTTGCTTTTGCCCCCGCCTTCCTGCTCGGAGGTTGTCGTTTCGTGCCGCCCGCGGACGCCCGGGCCGCGGTACACCGCCATCCCCCGCCGGACGATCCGGTGCTGGCACGGGCGGTGGCGATGATGGATGAGGGGGATGCCGTGGGGTTGCGCGGGCTGTTGGGCGAGCACCCCGCCCTGGTGCGGCAGCGGGTGCGAGGGGGGCACGACTGGTACACGGAGGGCTACTTCAAGAACGCCACGCTCCTGCACTTTGTGGCGATCAATCCGTGCTTCGAGGGCGAGCGTTTGCCGGCGAACCTGGTGGAGATGGCGCGGGTGATTCTGGACGCGGGAGCCGAGGTGGATGCGGGATGCGGTGAGAACGGCGAGGGCACGACGTTAGGGCTGGTGGTGTCGGGGATGCGGGCCCGGACCAACGGGTTGCAAGAGCCTTTGATCCGGCTTCTGGTGGAGCGTGGGGCGACCATGGGGCGGGCCATCGACGCGGCGCTCGGCCAGAACGAACCGGGGGCGGCGCGGCTGCTGGTGGAGCTGGGGACGGAGAAGACGCTGCCGGACCACGCGGCGTTCGGGGAAGTCCGAGAGGTCCAGCGGGTCCTGGCGGGTCGGGGGGCCACGATCGAAACCAAACGCAGGGCGTTGGAGCGCGCCGCCCGCTACGGCCACGCGGCGGTGGTGTCGCGGCTCTGCTCGGTGGACGGGGCGGGGCTCGATCCCGGCGGCTTCAACCCGGAGGCGCCCGGCTACGACGGCCGGTGTACCCCGCTGCACCTCGCGGCGTACCACGGCCACCTCGAAACGGCGCGCGTCCTGGTTCGGTGCGGCGCGAACCACAAGGTCCGCGACACGATGTGGAACGGCACGCCACGCGACTGGGCGAAACACGGCGGTCACGGCGAGGTCGCGGCGTGGCTGGACGGGCTCACGAATCGCGAAACGCAAGAAGGTGCGCGATGAAGCGGGGTGACTCGCGTTGGGTCGAGCCGCTGCCGGCCAAGCCGAGTGTGGAGCGTCAGCGCAACCGGGCGAAGGCGTTGGTGCGGGCGTGGTGGGACGGCGAAGCCGAGGCGGTCGAGCGGCTGCGGGCGCTGCACCCGAAGCCGCCGGAGCCGGGGGCGGCGAAGCTGAGCGACGCGCAGCTGGTGGTGGCCCGGGGGTACGGGTTTGTGAAGTGGGCGGATCTGGTCCGGAAGATCGACTCGTTGACGCGGCCGCCGTTCGAGCGGTTTATCGCGGCGGTGAAGGCGGGGGACCTCGCCGAGATGCAGCGGTTGTTTGCGGCGCACCCGGAGTGCGGCGAGCGGATCAACGAGCCGGTGGGTCCGTTTGGCGGGACGCTGCTGTTCGCGGTGCGGAAGAACCTGCCGGTGTTCGATTGGCTGGTGGAGCGGGGGGCGGAGGTGAACCGCAAGTCCGACTGGGGCCCGGGCGGGTTCGGGCTGGCGGAGGACCAGCCCCCGGAGGTGGCGATCCCGCTGCTGGAACGCGGCGTTGAGGAGGATATCTGGGTCGCAGTCCAGCTAGATCACTTTGACCGGGTTTATGAGCTGCTTGATACCGACCCTTCGCTTATCACCGCCCGGGGCGGGGACGGGAAGCACCCGCTGCACGACGCCCGGTCGCCCCGGATGGTGGACTTGTTGGTGCAGCAAGGGGCCGAGGTGAACGCCCGCGACATCGACCACGGCTCTACGCCCACGCAGTACCGGGTCAAGAACGAGTCGGTGGTGCGTCGGCTGTTGGAACACGGGGCGGAGCCGGACGTGTTCCTCGCCGCGGCGTTGGGGGACATCGATATGCTGGAACGTTGTCTGGCGGACGACCCGTCGTGCGTGACGCATCGGCTGGGGGCCGAGCCCTGGGCAAACGAGCACGGCGGGGTGATCTACAACTGGACCCTCGGGCACGCGCTAACGCCGACAGAGGTGGCGGTGGAGGCGGGACACGATGCGGTGGCGGCGCGGCTGCTGGAGGCGTCGCCGCCGAAGCACCGGCTGCTCGCGGCGGCGTGGCGGGGTGATGTCGATACGGGGCGGGCGTTGCTGGAGCAGCACCCGGGCCTGCGGGACGAGATGTCGGAAGACGATCACGCGGCGTTGAACCGGGCGTGCTGGTGGTATCGGCCCGAGGCGGTCACGGCGATGCTGGCGCTCGGCTTCGATCGGCACATCCGGGACGAAGAGAAGATGACGCCGTTGGATCGGGCGGCGTTCCACGGCCACGCCGAGTGCTTGGGCCGACTGCTGGAAGGCGACCCCGAGCCGCCGTTGGAGTGGGTGCACCAGTACGACGGGACGCCGATCCAGACGTGTGTGCACGGCGCGTGCCACGGCTGGGACACGGGGTTCGAGCAGGACCACGGCCGGTGCGCCGAGTTGTTGGTTCGGGCCGGGGCCAGGATCGAGGCGGGCTGGCTCCCGACGGGGCACGACGCGATCGACGCCGTGCTGCGGCACCATCTCGCGCGGCGGCAATCGGAATAAAGAGGCTTGCGTTTGGCCGGGGCCGCATTACGCTCTGGGCGGCGAACGGATCGCCCCCGTGTCCGCGGGAAGGGCCGAGCCCATCCGCCGCGTTTCGACAACCTCTGAGTTCATCCGCGTGATGATCTTCTTTCGGCCCGAGCCAGCGGACACCGGGCACCCCCTCTCGAAAGGAGATCGCCGTGGCCCCGCAACCCGAGTCCGTCTTCCCGTCCCCGCCCCCGCGGGGGTTCCGGCCCGTGCCCGCCCGGCCGGACCTCAGCCAGCTCAAAACCCAGGCCAAGGAACTGCACCGGAGTTTCGTGGCCAACGATCCCGACGCCTGCGCTGAAGTCAAGCAGTGGTTCCACGCCGAACCGGGGCACGCGCTCACCCTCAGCGAGGCGCAGCTCGTGCTGGCCCGTGCCTACGGCTTCACGAGCTGGCCGAAGCTTAAAGCCCGTGTGGACGGCGTGAACAAGGCCGCGTTGGCCGACGCCGTCCGGGCGGGAGACATCGACGCGGTCACCAAGATGCTGTGGCGTCGGCCGGAGCTCGCGGCGGCGACCAGCGGCGCGGGCGAGCAGCAGATGATCCACCTGGCCGTGCTCAACGCCGACGCGGCGATGACCCGCCTGCTCATGGAACACGGCGCCGACGCCCGCCGGGGCATCTGGCCGCACCGCGAATCGACCTCGGCCTTCCGCATGGCGACCGAACGCGGGCTGACTTCGGTAATCCACGCGATCCGCGGCGTCGAGCGGCAGCGTCAAGAAGAGTTGAGCTGTCCCAACACGACGGTCAGCCCGCAGCAGGAAGAACTCACCCGGCTGATCCGCACCGGGCAACACGGCGCGGCGATCGAACTGCTCGCGGCGCAGCCCGCCCTGATCAAGCAGTGCGACCGCGACGGGGCCACGCCGCTGCACGTCGCGGCGGAAATCACCGACGAGGAGGTGGTGGGTTGGCTGTGCGACCACCGGGCGTCGCCGAACAAGCGGGATGCGCTGGGCGACACGCCGATGGACCGCGCCGTGAAGGAGACCGGCTGGCTCAAGCAGGAGCGGGTCGAGCCGGCGCGGCGCATCCTGGCCCGGCTGCGTCGGCGGGGTGCCGGGTGGACTCCGCTGGGCGCGGCGGCGATGGGCGAGCTCGACGAGCTGCGGCGGATGCACCGCGATCAGCCCGGCTCGCTGACCGAGGGGGTCTCATGGACCCGCGGCGGGGTGCTCTCGGCGGCGGTGACCTTCGGGCAGACCCAGACGGTGGCCGGCCTGCTCGACCTGGGCCTCGACATCGACGAGAAGGTCCCGCTGGGCCGAGACAACGACGACGAAGAAGCGGTGTCGTGGGGCGGGCCGATCTGGCGGGCGGCGGCGTACGGGCGGCACGAGATCGCCCGGCTGCTGCTCGACCGCGGGGCCGACCCGAACGCCAACGTCTACGCCTCAGGCTGGCCGCTGGACCGGGCGTACGAGCGCGGGGACCGGGCGATGGTGGAGCTGTTGTTCGAATACGGCGCGGAGCCGTCGGCGTACACGGTCTGTGGCGCCCACGACTACGCGACGGCTGAGCGGCTGTTCGCCGAACGGGGCGACGAGCCGGCGTGGGTCCGCGAGCTGGTGTGGGCGGCGGCCTGCTGCACGGCGTTGCCGATCGTGGACATGGCGTTGCCGCGGCTCATGACGCTAAAGGACAAGCTGCCACCGTCCGACGGCGGCATCACGTCCTGGCACGACCTGCTGTGCCAGCCGATGCGCATGGGCGGCCCGAACCCACACGTCCGCCCGGCGTGCTACCGCGACGACCACCGGTTCACGATCCTCAAGCGGCTGCTGGACGCGGGGATCGATCCGAACGCGACGGGCCGGTTCGGCCTGACACTGTTACATTTCGTGGCGGCGCGGGACGGTGCGCACCGCGGCCCGATCATGCCGGCCGAGCAGCGCAACCGCTTCGCTACGCTCCTGCTGGACGCGGGGGCGGACCCGATGCGGCGGGACGAGCTGTTGTGTAGCACGGCCCTCGGTTGGGCGTGCCGGTACGGCCGCGGCGAGCTGGTGTCCCTGTTGCTAGAGCGCGGCGTTCCGGTAGACGAACCGGACACACCGTCGTGGGCGCAACCCCGCGCATGGGCCGAGAAAATGGGTCACGATCGGGTCCGCCAAGTCCTCGGCGAAACATGAAGTTTCCAGCTTTAGAACCAACGGGCTCTGTGGCTAGACCACACCAACCTCACGTTTAGCGGATGACGCGCAGCGTCCCGCGGTCGGTCGGCGAGGGCGGCTACGCCGCACCCGCTAAACGTGGCGTTGCGACGCGCTAGCCGCGGAACCCGCCGAGCTTGCAGATCGTCTTCCACTCGGCGGCGGTGACGGGCTGGACGCTGAGGCGGGAGTTGTTGACCAGGACCATGTCCGCGAGCTTGGGCTCGGCCTTGATCTGGGCGAGGGTGACGGGCTCGGGCATCGGGCCGACGGCCTTGACGGTGACCATGCCGAAGCCCTCTTTGCTGCGGCCGGTGGTGTCGGTGGGGTCGGGTTCGTGTGGCTTGACGACCTCGACGACGCCGACGATGCGTTTCTCGTTGACCGAGTGGTAGAAGAAGCCGCGGTCGCCCTTGCTCATCTGCTTCATCAGGTTGTTGGCCTGATGGTTGCGGACGCCGTCCCAGGCGGTGGTCTTCCGCGGGGCGGCGAGCTGATCGTCCCAGGACCAGTCGCCGGGCTCGGTTTTGAAGAGCCAGTAATTCATGCGGCTTGAACCTGAGCGAGGCACGCTTCGATGCGTTGGATCGTTTCTGTTTGGCCGAGCAGGACGAGGGTCGGGCCGATCTCGGGCGACACGGCCGCACCGGTGAGGGCGACGCGTAGGGGCTGGGCGACCCCGCCCATGTTCTTGAGATTGAATTCTTGCCAGAGGGCGTCGAGGCGGGCGTGGAGGGCGTCGGCGGTCCAGTCGTCGTGGCCAGTCAAGGCGTCGCGGGTGTGGGCGAGGTTCTTGAGGCCTTCGCCGTCGTTTTTGGTCAGGTTTTTCTTGACCGCTTTGGGCTGGTAGTCGGTCGGCGGGGTGACGAAGAACGCGCCGAGGGTGGCGGGGTCGTCGAGGGTCTTGCTGCGCTCCTGGTACATGCCGGCGAAGAGATCGAAATGCTCGCCCAACGCGGCGGCAAAGTCGGGATGGTTGGCGTCGAAGTGGGCCCGAAGCTTCTGGGCCCAGACTTCCGGGGGGAGGCGGGCGATGTCGTCCTGGCTGAAAGCGGCGAGTTTCTGGCGGTCGAACTTGCTGTTGGACTTGCCGATGCGGTCGAGGTCGAAGTGGGTGGTGAGGAAGTCGAGGTCGAAGCGTTCGAGGTCGTGGCCGGGGTTCCAGCCGAGCAGGGCGAGGTAGTTGAGGAGGGTGGCGGGGGTGTAGCCGGAGCGGCGGAAGTCGGCGACTTCAATTTCAGGCAGGTGCAAACCAATGGCAGAAGAAAGTTTGACTGCACCGTCCACATCCCCCTGCATAGCAGCAGAGAGCAAAATAGCTTCCATACTGACTTCGCTATCTACGATCTCTTTGAGCGAAAGTTGGTTGCCCTCTACTTCTGCCCATGCGACACCCTGCTTGACAAGAAGCATCCCCCGCTGGATTACCGCCTTGGCCTTGTCCCGCTTACTCATCTTCGACCCATCCGGGTTCATGATGCTCGGGGTGTGGCACCAGACGGGGCGGGGCAGGCCGAGGGCGTCGCAGAGGGCGGCGTGCTTGGTGGTGTTGGTCAGGTGTTCCTGGCCGCGGATGACGTGGGTGACGCCCATGTCGGCGTCGTCGACGACGACGGCGAGGTGGAACGTCGGAAAGCCATCGGCTTTACGAATCACGAAGTCTTCGAGGTCTTTGGCTTCGACGGCGATGGGGCCGTAAGTGGCGTCCTCGAACGCGATGTTGCGGTCCATCCGGAAGCGCACCGCCCCGTCGTCTTCGTAAGCCCGGCCCATGGAAACGAGTTTCTCCACGGCCTTGTCGTAGAGCGGCAGCCGTTCGGACTGCCGGGGGATGTCGTCGCCGTTGTCGGCTTTCAGCCCGAGCCAGTCGAGGTCGCCGAGGATGTTCCGCTCGGCCTGCTTGGACGAACGCTTCTGGTCGGTGTCTTCGAAACGCAGCAGGAATTTGCCGTGGTGGCGGCGGGCGTAGGCCCAGGCGAACAAGGCGGTACGGGCGCCGCCAACGTGCAGCTCGCCGGTGGGCGAGGGGGCGAAGCGGGTGATGACGGGGGCGGGCGGGTCCGGCATGGGCGGCAGATTGTACAGACGCGGGAGGTTCTCGATTTGCGGTCGCCTGCGCGGCGGGCGGTCAGGGCTCCGCCCCTGCACCCCAAAGGCAAGACTTCAGGCTCGGTTTGCCTTCGGGGTGTCGGGGCGGAGCCCTGACCGCCCGCCGCGCAGGCGACCGCAAATCGAGAACCTCCCGCGTCTGTACAATCTGCCGCCCATGCCGGACCCGCCCGCCCCCGTCATCACCCG
>JBCCRT010000103.1:0-10075 GCA_039201235.1 Planctomycetota bacterium | reverse complement strand
TGGGGGTGGGGGTGGGGGTGGGGGTGGGGGTGGGGATGACGTCGGAACCGCGGCGGGCGGTCAGCGGGGGCGGGGCGGGCGCGGGCGGTACGGTGACCGCGTCGGCGAGGCCGGTGACGGGGACGGGGCCGAGCAGCGGGGCGACCGCGGCGGAGGCGGCGCTGTCGGGGTCGCGGCCGACGGTGGTCCAGGCGATCAGCGCGGCGGCGGCGAGCAGGCCGAGGTGGGCGAGCACGACGTAGGTGCGGGTGGGTCGGTTGGTTTTGGGCGTGGCGTCAGACATGAGCGGTCTCGGACGTTGAGGAAAGAGGCGGCGTTACGGGGTGATCGGAAGACGGGGGGCGATTCCGTGAGCCGCGCGAGTATCGGGGTCTTGTTTCCGGTTTGAAATAACTGCGGGGTAACGCCCCGCTGACGGTTCGCCGCGGCTAATGGTCAGCGGCGCGTTGCGTCGCAGTTAGGATCACCGCATGTTTCACGACGTGATGTTGTCCGTTCTCGCGTCGGGGTTCCGCGCGTTTTCGCCGCTGCACGGGCTGTCGCTGCTGGTGGTCGCGGCGGCGGTCGTGGGGCTGGTGCGGGCGGGCCGGCGGGCGCGGCGGCGGGGTCGGGAGCGGGGGTTCACGCGGGCCGTGGCGGCGGCGGGGCTGGCGGTGTTCGCGTTGCAGCAGGTCCACGCGTTGGGGTTCGACTGGCAGCCGCGGCACAGCCTGCCGCTACACGTCTGCGACCTCGCGGGGCTGGTCGGGCCGCTAGCGCTGCTGCTGCGGTGGCGGGGGCTGCGGCTGACGCTGTATTTCTGGGGCTTCGGGCTGACGGTGTGGGGGTTGCTGACGCCGACGCTGGCGGTGGGGCCGGGGGACGTGAAGTTCTGGCTGTTCTGGGCCAACCACGGCGGGGTGATGGCGATGGCGGCGTACGACGTGGCCATCGGGGGGTATCGGCCCGACGCGCGGGACTGGGGCTTGGCGGTGCTGGTTTCGATGGCGTACGTGGCGGTGGTGCTGCCGCTGAACCTGGCGCACCCGGGGTGGAACTACGGGTACGTCGGGGCGGGGTCGGTGGACGCGCGGACGCCGCTGGACGTGCTGCCGGCCTGGCCGTGGCGGGTGCTGTGGATCGAGGCGATGGGGGCGGGGATGATGGCGGCGGCGTGGCTGCCGTGGGTGTGGGTGGGGCGGAGGAAAAAGTAGGGGTACCAGCCGCTTCGTCGCCAAGCCTCCTCAGCGGCGGCGTGGGCGCGAGGGTCTTCAGTCGAGGGTTTCTAGTTCTTCGGCGAGCTGGGTGAGCACGTCGTCGATCGGGCGGTCGACCTTGGCCCCGGCGGCGCGGGCGTGACCGCCGCCGCCGAAGCGGGCGGCGAGCGCGGCGACGTTGACCGCGGTCGCCTCGTCGTCGCCGGGCTTGGAGCGGAAGCTCATGCGGGTTCCGGGGGAGCCGTCATCGGCTACGGCCTCGGTGACGACGACGAAGACGTCGATCCCGCCGACCATCTGCGGGGTGTCGATGAGGCGTTCGGTCTCTTCGGGCAGGGCGCCGGTCTGGTGGAAGTCGATCGCCCGCAGGGGCATGACGGCGGCGCGGCCGCGGCCGTGGAGCCGCAGGTTCTGCAACGCGCGGGTGAGCAGGGCGAGTTTTTCGGGGCGCTCGGCCTGTTCGAGGCGCTGGTAGAGCGCGGCGTGGTCGGTGCCCTGGCGGATGAGCTTAGCGGCGAGCTCGTGGGTCTGCGGTCGGACGTTGGAGAAGCGGAACCAGCCGGTGTCGGAGGCGATGCCGACGAACAGGGCGTCGCGGACGACCGGCGGCAGTGTCGTGAAACCCGACTGGTCGCCCGCGCGTCGGCCGGCGGGCGTGTCGTGGTGGGCCATGAGTTCGATCAGCTCGGCGAGGATTTCGCAGGCCGCCGCGGCGTCGCCCTCGACGAAGCGGTCGGCGGCGGGGACGTCGCCCGAGAGGTGGTGGTCCACGATCAGCGTGCGGTCCAGCCGGGGCTCGACCCAGGCCCGCAGCGGCCCGAGCTGCGACCACGCGCCGGTGTCGACGATCAGCACCAACGCCGGCTCGAACGGGATCGCCGCGCCGTCTTCGTACACGTCCGCCAGCTCGGCCCCCGGAAGTTCCGCCAAGGCGGCGGGCACGGGTGGCACCAAGACGCCGCGGGCCGTGCGGCCGAGGTTGCGGAGCGTGGCGACGACCGAGACGACCGAGCCGAAGGCGTCGCCGTCGGGCTTGGCGTGGGTGAGCACGAGCACCGGGCCGTCGGCGTCGAGCAGGCGGCGGGCGACGTCGGGCCGCGTCAGCGTCGGGGTGGTGTAGGCGGCGGGGTTCAAGCGTGAATCGGTCCGGGGGTCGGTCCGGGGGTCGGTCCGGGCGGGGGGCGGTCGGCGGTTAGCACGCGTCGGGCCGAGTCGATGTCCCGGCCCAGCTGCGCCCGCAACGCCCCGACGCCAGGAAAAGGGTACTGGTCGCGCAGCCAGCGGGCAAAACGCAGCGTGAGCCGCCGGCCGTAGAGGTCCGGGCCGTCGTCGACGTCGATCAGGTGGGCCTCGACGGTGAGGATTTTATTGCCGAACGTGGGCTTGACGCCGATCGACACGGCCGCGGGCCACGCGTCCGGCTCGCCGGTTTCCCGCGGCTCGACCGTGGCCCAAGCGGCGTAGACGCCGTCGGCCGGGACGATCATCGGGGCTAGGGTGTTGGGGTCGAGATTGGCGGTGGGCACGCCGATGGTCCGGCCGCGCTGCTCGCCCTTGACCACCTCGGCGGTCAGCGCGAAGGGCCGGCCGAGGCAGGCCGCCGCGTCTTCGACCCGGCCGCGCCCGACGAGCCAGCGCACCAGCGAGCTGCTGACGGTCTGGACCGTCTGATCGCCGAGCACGGCCTCGACCGGCGGGACGACCACCGCGGTGAAGCCGTACCGCTTACCGAGTTCGGCCATTAGGTCCATGTCGCCGGCCCGGCGGTGCCCGAAACGGAAGTCCGGGCCCTCGACGACCGCGACCGGGGCGAACCGCTCAACCAGGTCGGCGACGAAGCCCTCGGCCGACTTGCCCAGCAACTCCGGCGTGACCGACAGCACCTCGACCGCGTCGGCCCCGGCGTCGCGCAGGCGGGCGGTGCGCTCGGCGATGGTGGTGATCTGCGGCGGCTCGGCCCCGGGCCGCAGCAGCCGAACCGGCGGCGGGTCGAACGTCACCGCCACGACCGAAGCCCCGGCAGGCGCGGCCAGCTCGCGGGCCCGGCGCAGGATCGCCCGGTGCCCGACGTGCGGGCCGTCGAAGTTGCCGAGCGTCAGGACCGAGGGTTGCGGCTTAAGTCCCATCCCACATCATTTGTAATTGCGGCACCACTCGTCGCAATACAAGATCGACCGATCCAAGCCCAGCAGGCCATCGGGGAAATCGACCCGACCTGCTTCGCGGTAGACCTCGCCGTCGTCACCCTGCACGAACGCGTTGAGCCGGGCAGCGAGGTCGAGCATTTTCTGAATCACCGGAGGATCGGGATTCTTTGAATAGACGTAACTCGTCACCAATTGGAACCAAGGCTCTGCATGGCGGGACGGCCCGCGCCAGATCACAAAACCATGCGGCGAGGAAGCGTCGAAATCGAGATCGGGGTCCGCCTCCACGACCGACCGCCACTCTGATTCGGTGATCGGGTCGGGCGATGGATCGACGCTGAGGTCGGTGCGGGTGATGTGCAGGTCGTAGCCCATCGCTGGCTCGCGGGCCGTGTCTCAGATCGAATACGCCGGCTGCTTCGGCGCGGCGTAGCGGACGACCTCTTCGACGTTCTTGGACGAGCCGATGACGATCGGCACGCGGTCGTGGACGTTGGTCGGCGTGATCTCCATGACCCGCTGCTCGCCGCTACTCGCGGCCCCGCCGGCCTGCTCGGCGACGAACGCAAGCGGGTTGCACTCGTACATCAGCCGCAGCTTGCCCTTGGGGTCCTTGCTCGTCGGCGGGTACATGTAGACCCCGCCGTTGATCAGGATGCGGTGGAAGTCCGCCACCAACGACCCGACGTACCGCGACGAATACACCGGCGAGTCCTGCAGCTTGACCCAGTCGAGGTAGCGGCGGTAGCCCTCGGGGAACGTGTGGCTGTACGCCTCGTTGACCGAGTACTGCGGGGCGTGCTCGGGCATCCGGATGTTCTCGCGGGTCAGCAGGTACGTGCCGAACTGCGGGTCGAGCGTGAACATGTGCGTGCCCTGGCCGGCGGTGTAGACCAGGACGGTCGAGCTGCCGTAGAGCACGTAGCCCGCGGCGATCTGCTTCACGCCCGGCTGCAGCACCGACCGCTCGGCGCCCTTCACCTCCGGGGGGTTCTTGAAGACGGTGAAGATCGTGCCGACCGAGACGTTGACGTCGATGTTCGACGAGCCGTCGAGCGGGTCGAACATGACGATGTAGCTGTCGTCGGAGTCGACCTCCTGCAGGACGCGGGGCTCGTTGTCCTCTTCGGAAGCGATGATGCCGACGTTGCCGCGGTAGCCGAGCGTGCGCTTCAGCGCGTCGTTGGCCATGATGTCGAGCTTCTTGACGACCTCGCCCTGGACGTTGGTGGTTCCGTGCTCGCCCCAGACGTCGATGAGCCCGGCCCGGCGGATGTAGCTGCCGATCATCCGGGTCGCCAGCGCGACGCCGGACATCATCCACGAGAACCGCCCGGACACGCCGGGGAAGTTGGCCTGCTCGGCCTGGATGAACTGGGTGAAGGTGACGAAGTCGCCGTCTTTTTTGATGGCCATGGGAGGTCTCAGGATTTGGTTCAGAGAGAAAGGAAACAATCGGCCGGATCGATCACCGCGCCGGGCAATGCGATCGGGCGGACGGGGTCGCCGGGGAGATGAGTCGAGATGGTGCGGTAGCTCGCGCCGTGGGGCGCGGCCGGGTCGGCTGCGGGGTCGCGGAACACGACGATCCGCCGCCCGACGACATCGACGACCCAATAATCCGCGAAGCCGGCGGCGGCGTAGATCGAGGCCTTATCGTGGCGGTCGTAATCCAACGAGCTCAGGCTGACTTCAACCACGAGCACGGCGGCGGACGGATGCCGGTCCGCGCCGCCCGGCCGGCCCTCGACGACGGCCAGGTCGGGCTCGGGCTTCGAGTCTTCGCCCGCCTGCAGCGGGCTCTGCACCCGCACCCAGTGGGTCGGCCCGAAGGCAGACGCCAACGCCAATCGCGTCAGCTCGATGACTTCGACGTGAGCCTCCTGCTGCGGCGACATCTCGACGATCGTACCGGCCACAAGTTCGACGCGCAGGCCTTCCAACGCGCCGCGTTCGATCAACGCGTCGTACTCGTCACAAGTCCAGTGGTGCGCCCGAGGCAGACCGCGGGGGGTTTCCGAACGCGTCGGCGTCGGTAGCGATCGTGCGGAGGCATGGGGCAGAGAAGCCATCAATTTTATCGTAGCACGCGGCCCGCCGCGGACGGTTCGGCGGTTGATCACCTGGCGGGATCAGCCGTACACAACCTCGCGCACCGCGTCGCGGTTGGCCTCAAACCACGCGATCGTGCGGGACAGGCCCTCCTCGAAGCCGACCTGGGCTTTCCAGTCCATCATCCGCTTGGCCTTGGCGGTGTCGAGGCAGCGGCGGGGCTGGCCGTCGGGCTTCGACGCGTCCCAGACGATCTCGCCTTCGAACTTGCACAGCCGGGCGACCAGCTCGACCAGGCCCTTGATCGTGATCTCCCGGCCCGTGCCGAGGTTGATCGGCGTCGGGTCGTCGATCTTTTCCGCCGCCGTGACGATGCCCTCGGCCGCGTCCTCGGCAAACAGAAACTCCCGCGACGCGCTGCCGGTGCCCCAACAGGTGATGCTCGCCTCGCCGTTGTCCCGCGCCTCGACGCACTTGCGGATCAAAGCCGGGATCACGTGGCTGGTCTCGAGGTCGAAGTTGTCGTGCGGGCCGTAGAGGTTCACCGGCACGACGACGCTGCTCGGCAGGCCGTACTCCCGCCGGTAGCCGTCGAGCATGACGAACAGCGCCTTCTTGGCGACGCCGTAGGGCGCGTTGGTCTCTTCCGGAAAGCCGTTCCACAGCTCGTCTTCGTTGAACGGCACGGGGGCGAACTTCGGATAGGCGCACACCGTGCCGGTCTGCACGAACTTGTCGAGGCCGCGTCGCCGGCCGTGCTCGATCAGGTGCAGGCCCATCGCGGCGTTGGCGAAGAAGAACCGCCCGGGGTGTTTCTGGTTGGCGCCGATGCCGCCGACCTCGGCCGCGAGGTGGATCACCACGTCGGGCCGGGCCTCGTCGTACAGCCGCGCGACGTCGGCCTCGCGGGTCAGATCGAAGTCCTTGCGGCGGGGCACGATGATGTGATCGTCGGTGACGCCGCGGCGGCGGAGCGCGTCCAGCACGAAACGGCCGAGGAACCCCGCGCCGCCGGTCACGACGATCCGTCTATTGAGCAGATCGGTCACCGGCTTCTCGCTTTCTGCAAAGGAAAATCCGAGTCGGACGGCGTGTCGCCAAGCCTTCTCTCGTCACGTCCTCGGGCGGCAACTGTTCCGTACTCAGCACCTCGACACTGAAGCCCACCGAAGCCAGGCGATCCGCGATGTCTAACCCGTAGATCCGGACGTGGTCGTATTGAAGAAACGCCTCGATCCGCTCTTGGGGTGTCTGTTTGGACCAATCTTCGTAGGTCGACTCGCCAACCACCGGTACGCTGACCCACAATTCTCCACCGGGACGCAGCACGCGGAACATCTCCGACATCGCTCGACGATCGTCGGGGATGTGTTCCAAAACGTGAGAGCACATAATCAAGTCGTACGCCGCATCGGGGATATCCAGCTCGGTGAGGTCCATGTGCTGCATGGCCAGCGGCGAATTAAGGTCGATGCTGAGATAGGAGCGCGAATCTCGACGCAGCAACTCGACGATGTTCGGCTCCGGCGCCACGTGCAAAACATCTTTGCCCTCGGTGCGAAGGTCCCGGGCCAGAAACGGAAAAGCACGGTCACGTTCTTTCGCCCGGCAAGTCGGACAGCGGCCACGACGTCGAGTGGCTTTAATGCTCCCGAGTGTCTCGAACGCAAAACCTTTCCAGCCGCACAGAGAGCAGCTTCGACGGTTGCCCAAACTGTTTACTTTTCGATGAACACGGACCAATCCGCGACGCGCCTGCCTAATCATAGATAAGCCTCTGATACCGCTCTACCTAAAAGTCTAGTGCCCAGCGAAAACACGCGGGCTGCTTCGCAAACCGGGCGACTAGTGCCGCACGCCCTCGACGCCCGCCACGGCGTGGCCCGCGTCGATCAGCGTCCGCTCCCGCGCCGCCAGCTCCATGTCGGCGTCCACCATCATGTCCACCAGGCCCTCGAAGCCCACCCGCGGCTCCCAGCCCAATTGTTTCTTTGCCTTACTCGGATCGCCCCACAAGAGGTCCACCTCGGCGGGCCGGTAGTAGCGGGGGTCGATCTCGACGTAGTCCCGGTAGTCGAGGTCGACGCGGCCGAACGCCTTCTCGCAGAACTCGCGGACGGTGTGTGTCTCGCCCGTCGCCACGACGTAGTCGTCGGGCGTGTCCTGCTGCAGCATCAGCCACATCTGCTCGACGTAGTCGCCGGCGAAGCCCCAGTCGCGCTTCGCGTCGAGGTTGCCCATGAACAGCTTGTCCTGCAGCCCGTGCTTGATCCGCCCGACGGCCCGTGTGATCTTGCGGGTCACGAACGTCTCGCCGCGACGGGGCGACTCGTGGTTGAACAGGATGCCGCAGGAGGCGTGCATGTTGTACGACTCGCGGTAGTTGACCGTGATCCAGTGGCCGTAGAGCTTCGCCACACCGTAGGGCGAGCGGGGGTGAAACGGCGTCGCCTCGGACTGCGGCGCGGTCTCGGGCATGCCGCCGAACATCTCGGAGGTCGAGGCCTGGTAGTAGCGGATCTGGTACGCCGACTCGTCTTCAAATTGGCGGACCGCCTCGAGCAGGTGGATCGTGCCGGCGCCGGTGGCCTCGGCGGTGTAGATCGGCTGGTCGAAGCTGACGCGGACGTGGCTCTGTGCGCCGAGGTTGTAGACCTCCGTCGGCTTCACCGCCCGCACGATCTTGAACAGGCTGTTGGCGTCGGTCAGGTCGGCGTAGTGCAGCGACAACCGCCCCCGGTGCTCGTCGTCGCTGTCGTGCGGGTCGGTGTAGAGGTGGTCGATCCGGTCGGTGTTGAACGTCGAGGCCCGGCGGATGATGCCGTGGACGTCGTAGCCCTTCTCGAGCAGCAGCTCGGCGAGGTACGAGCCGTCCTGGCCGGTGATGCCCGTGATCAGGGCGCGTTTGGGGTTGACCGACATCTCGGGGCTCGCTCCGGGGCGGGGGTGGCGGGGATCAGCCGTGATTTTACGCGAATCGGCCCCTACAGTCTGCCGCGCATCCCGCCGCTGACCACCCCGAGAGGCCCAAAAAATGCCCGAACCCGTCGAGATCGGCCGCGCCGCCCCCGCCTTCACCCTCCCCGATCAGGCCGGCAAGAAACACAAGCTCGCCGACTACAAGGGGCAGTGGGTCGTCCTCTACTTCTACCCCAAGGACAGCACCCCGGGCTGCACCAAGGAGGCCTGCGGCTTCCGCGACGCCGCCAACGAGCTCGACGACGCCGACGCCGTCGTCCTGGGCGTCAGCCCCGACGACACCGCCTCCCACGCCAAGTTCGCCGAGAAACAAGCGCTGAACTTCTACCTGCTGGCCGACACCGACCAGAAGGTCTGCGAGAAATACGGCGTCTGGCAGGAGAAATCCATGTACGGCAAGAAGTACATGGGCGTCGTCCGCACCACCTACCTCATCGACCCCAAGGGCAAGGTCGCCCAGCGCTGGGACAAGGTCAAGGTGCCCAAGCACACCGAAGACGTCCTCGGCACGCTGGCCGAGCTGAAAGCCTGAGCCGCCCGGCTCACCGCTTCACCAGGTCGAGCACCGGCCCGGGGTCACGCAGGCCTTCCATCACCACGTCCGCCCCCGCCGCCGCCAGCTCCGCCTCGCCGTACCGCCCCGTCGCCACCGCGACCGACACGCAGCCGTGGCGGTTCGCCGCGTCGATGTCGTGCGGCGTGTCGCCGACCACGACGACCCGCTCGGACGCGACCGGCTCCCCCGCCACCTCGGCGTGCCGCCGCATCGCCATCGCCACCAGCTCGGGCCGCGTCGCCGCCTCGTCGCCGTAGCCCCCGACCCCGAACCAACCCGGGTCGATCCCCACCGCCCGCAGCTTCACCGCCGCCGCCGCCCGCTGGTTCCCCGTCACACAGCCTAACACGACCCCGTCCCTCGCCCGTAGTTCATTCAACAACACCATCGCCCCCGGCAACACCCGCACCGCCGACCCCAGCCGCACCAGCTCCGCCGCCAACTCCTCCGGGTAACGCCCGCACAGTCGGCCGTACGCCGCGTCGCACTCGTCCCACCCCGCGTTCGCCGCCGCCTCGGCGAAGATCGCCCGGTCCAGCCGCCCCGCCGTGGCGACCCCCCGGAAGTCGAGCTCGCCCCCGAACAACCCTTCGGCCGTGCGTTGCAGCGCCGACCGCCCCGCCCCCGCCGCGTCCATCAACGTCCCGTCGATATCGAACAACACCAACGCCCACATCAACACACCGCTCCCGTTACCCCTCACGCCGAGCCTGAGCGAAGCGAAGGCTCTGGTAACCCCCCTACGTCCGGCTCGGCCGCACCCCCCAGTGCATCTTGTGCGCCAGCATGTTCCAGTACGTCCGCTTCGGGTTCTGGATCAGCACCAGCCGCTCGGGGTGCTGCCGGATGCGGATCTGCTGACCCTCAACGACCCCCGTCGACTCCTGCCCGTCGATCACCAGCGTCGTCCCCGCGTTGGCGCGGTTCATCGTGACCCACACCTCATCGTCCGCCCCGAACACGATCGGCCGAAACGCGATCGACTGCGGCGCGATCGCCGAGATCACCATCGCGTCCACCGCCGGCGAGACGATCGGCCCGCCCACGCTCAGGTTGTACGCCGTCGACCCCGACGCCGTCGCCACGATGATCCCGTCGCCCCCGAACGTCAGCGCCGACCGCCCCGAGAACGACGGGTCGATCGC
>JBCCRT010000102.1:0-10276 GCA_039201235.1 Planctomycetota bacterium | reverse complement strand
TAGATCTCCAGCCGGCCGAGCATCATCAGCAGGCTCATCACCGCCAGCGACCCGTCGGAGAACCAGCCGTAGTTGCCCGTTGCGCCGATGCGGTCGAACCCCGGGCCGATGTTGCCCAGCGTCGAGAGGCTGGCGGTCGCCGCGGTGAGGAAGTCCACGTCGACCCCGCGGCGCGACTCGAGGAAGCCGATCGCCATCGCCCCGACGGCGAAGATCAACAGCACGAACACGCAGTAGGTCACGGCCGAGAGCTTGCGGTCCTCGTCGATCACCGCCGAGCCCACCCGCAGCGGCCGGACGACCTGCGGCCGGAACGACCGCTCCAGCGACGCGGCGATGACCTTCAGCGCGATCCAGAAGCGGATCACCTTGATCCCGCCCGCGGTGGACCCGGCGCAGCCGCCGATGAACATCAGCCCGACGATCAGGGTCCGGCTCACGAACGGCCAGAGGTCGTAGTCGGCGGTGCAGAACCCCGTACCCGTGTGCAGCGAGATCGTCTGGAACCCCGCGTAGCGCAGCGCCTGGCCCAGGGTCGCGTCGATCGTGTTACCGCCGGTCGTGACGATCTCCCGCCCGTGGATGTCGATCGCCACGATCGCGATCACCGCGACCTTAAGCGCGAGGTAGACCCGCAGCTCCTCGTCCCGCCACACCGCCGACCACCGCCCGCGGACCGCCGCGAACATCAGCCCGAAGTTCACCCCGGCCAGCAGCATGAACAGCATGCTCACGCCGTCGATCGCGACCGAGTCGAAGTGCCCGATGCTGGCGTCGCGGGTCGAGAGCCCGCCGGTGGAGACGACCGAGAAGCTGTGGCAGACCGCGTCGAACCAGGACATCCCGGCGAGGCGGAAGGACGCCAGCGCGGCGAGCGTGATGCCGGTGTAGATCATCCAGAGCAGCCGGGCGGTATCGCCGATCCGTGGCCGCACGCCCTGCTGCTGCGGCCCGGGGGCCTCGACGTTGAACAGCTTCTTGCCCCCCGTGCCGATGATCGGCAGCACCGCGACGAACAGCACGACGATGCCCAGCCCGCCGAGCCAGTGCGTCGTGGCCCGCCACAGCAGCAGGCTGTTGGGCAGCCCGCCGATGTCGCCCAGCACCGTCGCCCCCGTCGTGGTCAGCCCGCTCATCGCCTCGAAGTACGACGCGATATAAGACCGGAACACGTGCGGCTCATCGACCTCCCCCGGCAGCCCCGTCCCCGCCCCGCCGACGGTCGCCCACAACCAGTACGGCAGCCCCGACACCGCCGCGCCCAGCACCCAGCCGCACGCCACCAGCAGCAGCGCCTCCCGCCGGCTCATCATCGGCGTCGCGTCGCGGCTCCGCCCGGCCCGCCACAGCCCCAGCCCGACCGCCGCCCCGATCAACGCCGACGCCCCCATCGCGATCAGGCCGACCCGCTCGCCCCGGCCCAGGTCGGCCCAGATCAAATACTCCAGCCCCGCCATCATCCCCATGCCCCCGCCCAGCACGAGCATCAGCAGGCCGAGTTGTCGCAGGACGAGGCGGTAGTTCATGGTTCAGCCGCCGAACATCTTCCGCAGTTCCTTGCCGCAGTCGGCCGTGCCGATGATCACCACCAGGTCGCCGACGCGGATCGTGTCGTCGGCCCCGGGCACAAACACCGTCTCGCCCCGCGAGATCGCCGCCACGATCGTCCGGGCCGGGAACCGCAAATCTTTCAGCGGCGTGTCGATCGCCCGCTTCGCCAGGCTCGGCACGCGCACCTCGTACACGTCGGCGATGCCCTCGGCCAAAGGCGCGAGGCGACGCACCGCCGCGCCGCTCAGCAGACGCTCGATCTCCGTGACGGCCGTCGCCCGCGGGCTGAAGGCGTGGTCCAGCCCGATGTGCCCGATCAGGTGCAGGTACGTCGGCCGCTGCAGCACCGCGATCGCCGACTTTGCGCCCATGCTCTTGGCCCGCGCCGCGGCGAGGATGTTCGTCTCCTCGTCCTCCGTGCAGGCGACGAACGCGTCGACCTGGTCCACCCGCTCGTCCAGCAGGATGTCGGAGTTGATCACGTCGCCGTTGATCAGCGTGACCCAGGGCAGCTTCTCGGCGAGTTCCTGCGCCCGGCCCGGGCGCATCACGAACAGCCGGACCGCGAAGTTACGGCTGCGCAATTCCCGGCAGAGCCAGACGCCCTGCGTCGAGCCGCCCATGACCATGACCTTCAGCCGGCCCGCGGCCTCGGGCTTGAACAGCTTCACGGACTTCTCGAACGCCTTCGCCTCGCCGATGAGCGTGACGATGTCGCCCGCCTCGATCTTCGTTTCGGCGGTGGGCAGCGTCGCGGCGTCGGCCCGCTCTACCGCGGCCACCAGCGTCGCCGCCGGCAGCTTCAGGTCCTTGAGCGTCACGCCCACCGCCTTGGCGTTCTCCGCCACGGTGATGCTCTGCATCTCGATCGCGCCGCGGGCGAAGTTTTCGACCGCGTGGCTGCCGGGGCTGCGCAGCGTCGCGGCGATCGCCTGGGCCGTCGAGAACTCCGGGCAGACCAGGTGATCGATCCCGAGGTGGTCGGCGTAGTTGAGCCCTTGCGCCTCGTAGTACGCCGAGTGGTGCACCCGCGCGACCGACCGCTCGCAGCCCACGGCCGTGGCGACCGACGCCGCCAGCAGGTTGATCTCGTCGATGTTGGTCGCCCCGATGAACAGGTCCGCTGCGTCGGTGCCGGCCCGCAGCAAGACGTCGGCCCGCGTGCCGTTGCCGACCATCGACCGCACGTCGATCGCGTCGTCGACCTCGGCGAGCTTCGCCGCGTCGTGGTCGATGATCGTGATGTTGTGCCCGGCCGGGGCGAGCACTTCGGCCGAGTGCCGCCCCACCTCGCCGGCGCCGCAGATGACGATGTCCATCGGCGCAGCGTAGTGGATCGGACCCGCGGCTGTCACGGCGAAACGCGGCACGAAAACACCCGCCGGGCCTCACACGGGCCCGGCGGGCGGAGGTTGACCCGGGCGGATCGATCAGACGCGGGCTGCGCCGCGGCCGCGGCGTGACGCCAACGCCCCGGCGGCGGCGAGCAGCGTGAGCGACGCGGGCTCGGGCACCACCACGAAGTCCAGCAGGTAATTGCTGGTCTGCGGGCCGGTCTGCTGGACGACGAAGGTGTAGGTGCCCTCGCCGACCTCCGAGAAGCCGTCGCCGCCGGAGATCCCGCCGGCCGCGATCGCGTCGAGCAGGTTGGTGCCGAAGGGCTCGGGATCGAGGTGGTCGCCGCCGAGGTTGTCGAACCCGCCGCCGGGCTGGGCCGAGGTCGCGCCCTCGACCAGGGCGTAAAACCCGCGGTTGCCGTCGTTGGTCCCGGGCTGGTCCGGGTCGTCGTACTCGAGCAGGTCGATCGACGCGAGGGTCTGGCCGGCCCCGATGGTGAAGGTGAGGTAGTCGCGGGTGTCGCCGCCGGCGGTCGTCACCGACCCGGAGACCGTGTTGCTGCCGAGCGCGAGGTTCACCGGTGTCGGCGCGGCGCCGCTGTCGGACAGGTCGCCGTTGACCGTCTCGTCGTAGCGGTTGGCGCGGGTGGCCGAGAGCGTGTCGATCGCGGTGACGTAGGGCGGGTTGCCGGCGGGACCGGCGTTGTCGATCTGGACCCGGCCGATGAGGCCGCCCAGGTCTTTGGCGTCGAACACCAGCGGCGTCGGGGCCGGGTCGGCGAAGTCGCGGATGTTGGTGTCGGTGACCGGTACCTCGGCGAGGACGGTGGTGTCGTCCGTGCCGAACACGCGGACGGTCGGTGTGCCGAGGCCGCGGTCGGCGGCGAAGAACGACACCGACGTCACCCCCTGATTGAAGGTGAGGTCGCCCTTGTCGCCGGTCCCGGGCGTGGTGCCGCCGAACGACCCGGTAAACGACGGGCCGCTGATGAATAGGTAGGCGTCCGGGCCGGTGTTGTAGCTGGGGCCGTCGAAGTTCTGCTGCTGCTGTCCGCCGCTGACGGTCAGCTCGAGCCCGCCGCTGGTCAGGGTGACCGGGTCGGTCCCGCCAGTAGTGAAGCCCTCGGAGGTCGCGAAGGTCGATTCGATCACGCTCTGGGCCGCCGCGGTGCCGGCGAAGCACGCCCCGATCAGGGCCGCCGACCGCGCGGCCGTCAGGCCGCCGCCGCGGTGTCGGTCGCGTCGTTTCGGCTCCCTCGCCGCCGCCCCGCTGCCGCTGTCTTTCGTCCCAAACTGCATGCCTGGCCTCCTGTTTTGCTTCGCGTTTGCGTCGTTCGGTTAGCTGAGAAACGCCCGCAGCCATCGACACCAGAACAAGGTCGTCGGAGGCCCTCGGGCTTGCACGCGCATGTTCTGCATGCTTTTTCCGTTCCCGTGACCTACCAATACCGCAGGCTCTTCCGTGCGCGGCGACCGTGATCAGATGCCAACAGAACCGCCCCAGCCCACGGCCCCGTTGGACCGCGACGGGTTCGCCCGGCTGTACACCGAAGGCCTGCCCCGGCTGCGTCTAATCGCGGTGGGCATGATCGGAGACCGGGCCGCCGCCGAGGACATCGTGCACGACGCCGCCGCGACGGCGCTGACGAAGATGAACGAGTTCACCCCGGGCACCAACTTCACCGCCTGGCTCGGCCGCTTCGTCCGCCACGCCGCGCTCAACCAGCGGCGTCGGCTCGCCTACCGCGCGACGGTCTCGCTCGACGCCGAGGGCGCCCCGACCCCGCCGGACCCCACGCCACCCCACACCACGGGCCCGACGCCGCTGGGCCGCAACGGCCAACTCGCCGAAGACCGCGGCGAGTTCGACGATCGGCTCCGCCGAGAACTCGCGCTGCTCGCGCCGGTTGCCCGCGCCTGCCTTTTGCTCCGGACCGTCGGCGGCCTGGATTACCAAGCGATCGCCGAAACCCTCGAGATCCCCCGGGGGACCGCGATGAGCCACGTCTCCCGGGCCCGGAATCTGCTGCGCGAGCGGCTGGCCGACACCCACACGGCGGGAGGCGTTACGTGAATCAGGTCCCGCCCCAACCGCACCGGCCCGACACCGATCCGTCGGCCCCCGATGCCCTGGACCGCTACCTCGACGACGCGATGACCCCACCGCAGCGCGAGGCGTTCGAGCGCCGGCTCGACGATGACGCCACGCTGCGGGCCGAACTGGAACGCCAACGACGCATCGACGGGGCCCTACGGCGAGGCCACGCCTGGGTCGAACAAGACGCGGCTCGTCCCCTGCCGGCCGACGACCGCCCCGCCCCGGCGGCACGCGGCGGCGCGTGGTGGCAGATCGGCCGCAGCCGCCACCGATTCGCCGCCGCCTCGCTGCTGCTGGCGCTCGGCGGCTTGCTGGCCGCGATCGGGTTCGGCGTGAGTCCATTCGGAAGCGAAGCCGAGCCGCTGGCCGCGGTCTACCAACGCGAGATCGACGCCGGCTTCGTCCCGGGCTGGGTCTGCGAGACCGAGGCCGAGTTTGTCGAGACCTACGCCAAGCGGTTCCAAACCCCGCTACGGCTGGCCGACGCCGCGGGCGTCGAGGCGGTGGGGCTGACGTACAACTACTCCCTGGGCCCGGGCACGGTCATGCTGCTGGCCCGCGTCGACGGCCGGCCCGTGATCGTGTTTGCCGCCAGCACCCGGCTGCTGGACCGGCCCCCGGGCGTCGGCGACCGCGGCCTGCAGTTGTTCGAACGCCGGATGGGCACCGTGCGGCTTTTCGAACTCACGCCCCACGACGAAGCCAAGGTGCTCGAACTCTTCGAGCCGCCGCCGCAAGCCGCGGACTAACTTACTCCACGATCGCCGGCTTCGGCGGCGGGTCGGCGATCGTCGGGCCGGGCACGACGCCCAGGCCGCGCAGCCGGTCCTTCACCTCGTCGCTCTCCGGGTTGACGAAGTACCCCTGCCGCAGCGACCCGATCGCCCGCGGCACGTCGTTGACCGACACGTAAAAATCCGCCAACGCGATGTACGGCTCGGCGTCGCCCGGCGGCGCGAAGAACGCCGCCTTGCTCAGCGCCTCCCGCTGGCCGTCGGCGTCGCCCAGCCGGCCGAGGAACTCCGCCTTCCGCAGGTAGTCCCGCGTCTGCTGGTTGTTCTCGGCGATCTTCTCGTCGAGGAAGGCGTACAGCGCCTCGGTGCGTTCCTGGCCGTAATACGACTCGGCGATCGCGTCGGCGATCCGCGGGGTCCAGTCCGGGTCGTCGGGCCGGAGGATCAGCGCCTGCTCCAGCGGCGTCTGCGCCGCGACGAACTGGTCCTGTTGCAGCAGCGACACGCCGAGGTAGTACTGCGACCGGTAGTCGCCGGGCTTCATGTCCACCGCGGTGCGGAAGTCCTCGGCCGCGCCGGCGAAGTCCTGCTGGCGGTACTTGTCGAACCCCTGCTCGCGGAACACCACGTGGTTCTTGCAGCCCGCCCCGAGCAGTAGGCCCGTCAGCAGCAACGCGGTCGTCCAGAATTTCGTCGGCATCACGGGTCCTCGGCGGGTCACGGGACGCGGCCACCGCCGCCGCGGAAGACCGTCACAAACCAGCCACGAGAATAGACCCCGCCCCCCCGACCGGCAAGCGGTGCGCCACCCCCCGGGCGGTTACGCTGGCCCGACCATGCTCCTGCGCACCACGCTGCTGCGACATGTTGCCCCGCCGCCGACCGGGCCGCACTTCGACTGGCTCATCGCGTCGCCGCCCGGCCCGCGCCGCGGCGCCGACCCGCCGGCCGGGCTCTGGACCGCCCGCGTGGCCCGGCCCTGGACCGACTGGCCGCGGCTCGGGCGGTTCGACCTTACCCCCCTGCCACCGCACCGCGTCCGCTACCTCGACTGGGCCGGGCCCCTCACCGCCGGACGCGGCCACGTCTACCCCGCCGCCCACGGCCACGTCCTGCCGCGCCTCTGGACCCCGCACCGCCTCGAGCTCGAACTGCTCACGCCCCGACTCACCGCCCGCCTCCACCTCCGCCTCGACCGCCGCGGCGACGTCTGGTCCGCGACCGCTGGTTTTCCCCGTCGCGTCGCCGACGCCGCGGCGTCATAATGGGTGTTGCTCACGCAAGCCCGCTCCCGCTTCGTTTCTCTTCTCAACCCTTCGGTTCTCGGAGACCCGCCATGCCCGACCGCCCCCTCTCGGACGACGACCTGCTCGCCAACGCCATCCCCATCGACCTCAGCGAAGAGGACGAGTCTTCCGGGGGCGCCGACGAACTGACGCCCATCGACATCAGTCAAGACCCCGCCGACGGCAACACCAACCAGCAGTCCAAGATCCAGGTCTTCGGCGAGGCCCAACGCAAGGCCCACGCCGACCACTGGAACCGCACCCCCAACGCCACCGGCTCCGGCGCGATCCACGTCAAGACCTTCGTCGCCAAGCTCCGCCACGACGCCATCGACCACCTCGACGAACAGGTCAACACCTGGCTCGATGCCCACCCCGAGTACGAGGTCAAGTTCGTCACCACCAGCGTCGGCAAACTCGTCGGCAAGATCAGCGAAGACGCCCTCTTCATGAACGTCTGGGTCTAACCCCCCCCCCGGAATGTTCAACTGCGTGGCCGTGCTGCATTGCTGGGAGCGAGGGATCAATCCGACTCGTACCGCTCGTCCAACAGCTCGACGCTGACCTCGACCTCGACCGGCGCATCCAGCGGCAGCGCCGCCACCCCGACCGCCGCCCGGGCGTGCCGACCCAACACGCCCAACACTTTTTCGAAGATCTCGCTCGCCCCGTCGGCCACCAAATGCTGGTCGGTGAACCCCGGCGACGAGGCGACGAACACCCCCACCCGCACCAGCCGACGGAACCGCCGGCCGAAGTTCCCGCCCAGCTCCGCGTTCATCGCGGACAAAACGCTCAACGCACACTGCGCGGCGCACCGCTTCGCCGTGTCGAGATCGACCCCGTCGCCGACCTTCCCGGTGGCGATCAGTTGCCCGTCGTCGCCGCGGGGCAGTTGGCCGCTGACGATCAGGCGGAACTGACTCTCGACGGTCACGTCGTAGTTCGCCGCCGCGGCCGGGGCGGGGGGCAGGGACAGGCCGAGCGAGGCGACGCGGGCGGGCAGGTTCAGGCTCATCGCCCCAGTGTGCCGGGCCGCGGCAGCGGTGTCGAGTGTTAGCGTTGCGCGTCCGCCAGCGCCTCGGGTTGCGTGTCGCCCGTCGCCATGCCGATCGCCGTCGCGACTTGGTCGATGGTGTAAAAATCTGCTTTAAACACCTCGTTCCCGTCGGCGTCGAGCACCACCAGTAGCGGGATCGTGACGCGGCCCATCTCCCGCAGCAGGTCGTTGCCCGCGACATTCCGCGCCGACGTCAGGTCCACCTTCATCGGCACCACGCCCGGCCCCCGCAGCAACGCCGTGACTCGCTCGCTGTCGAGGACGGTGCGTTCGAGGACCTTGCAGTTCAGACACCAGTCGGCGGTGAAGTCCAGCAGCACCGCGCGGCCCGCCCCCTGAGCTTCGGCCAGACGATCGGGGGTGTAGAACACCCACGGGATCCCGTCGGCCTCGCCGGGGTCGGCCGCAACCGCGGACGACACGCCGGGCCGGGACTGGTCGTACCCCACCCATACGCCAACGAGCAAGAGCGTCAGCCCCGACACGGCCACGAACGCCCGGCCCCGCGCCGTCGTCGCCACTTTCGTCAGCCCCCGCAGCAGCAGCCACCCCCCCGCCGCCGCGATCAGCAGCCCGACCGCCCACCAGTACGCCGGGTTCGTCGCCGCGGTGCCGTCGGCCGTCAGCGCGACGATCCCGATGCCGATGAAAAACGCCGCGGCCGCCAGCATCAGCACGCCCATGACCTGCTTGAGCAGCTCGCTGCCCGCCCCGGCCCGCGGCAGCTTCGCCACCAGCCCCGGGAACAAGGTCAACGCCAGGTACGGCAGCGCCATCCCCACGCCCAACGCCGCGAACACGACCAGCACCGTCGCCACGCCCTGCTGCGTCGCCCAGAACACCGCCCCACCCATCAGCGGCCCGGCGCAAGGCGTCGCCAGCACGGCCGTCATCACCCCGAACCCGAACGACCCGGCGATCGTGTCCCCCGTCGGGTTGATCTGGTACACCGCCCGCGGCAGGTCGATCGTGAACAGCCCCAGCATCGACACCGCCAACGCCGCGATCACGACCCCGACCGCGAGGTTGAACGCCGGGTACTGGAACAGCTGGTTCACCGTGCCGAACTGCTTGAGGCTCACGATCGCCAACGCGATCGCCATCCAGAACGTCACCACGCCGAGGGCCATGACCACCGCCAGCGTCACCGTTCGGCGTCGGCCGCCCGCGCCGTCGCCGCCGTGCTGCGCCAGGCTCATCACCTTCAGCGGCACCACCGGCAACACGCACGGCGTGAAGTTCAGCAGAAAACCGGCCCCCAGCGCCAGCAGCAGCTTGACCCACAGCGACCCGTCGCTCTCGACGGCGGCCGCGGTCTCGGGTTGAAGCTCAGCCGCCGGTTCCGCGTCACCCCCCATCGCCGCCCACGCCGACGGGTCGAAGTCGGCGAACAGCTCGGCCCGCCCCGCCGACGCTTGCCCCGGGTCGGTCCCCGCCGGCACGACTTCCGCCGCCGCGGTTTCCGTAACCGTCGTCGGCATGTAACACACCCGCGGGTCGCACGCCTGATACTCCAGCTCGAACCCCAGCTCGATCGGCCCTGCCACGACGTCCGCGTCCAGCAGCAGCGGCACGTGGACCACCACCCGCCCCTCGTACACCGGGATCGGCCGGTCGGTGTACTCGACCGCGTACGGCTTGGGCTCCGGGAACACCGGCTCGCCCACCCGCACCCCCTCGGGCACCGA
The DNA here is from genome assembly GCA_039201235.1 of Planctomycetota bacterium. GTDB lineage: Bacteria > Planctomycetota > Phycisphaerae > Phycisphaerales > Phycisphaeraceae > Algisphaera. Next base: position 522 of record JBCCRT010000102.1, on the reverse strand, counting down.
TACCACCCGCAGCGTCGTCGGGTACTGACCCTCGAACCACGCCGGCCCGGCCCGCGGCGGGTCGGGGTTGATGTGGAACGCCTCGGCGATGTCGATCACCACCGCCACCGCCGTCGGCCCGCCCGCGGCGACCCGGTCGGCCATGAACACCGCCGAGGCCGCAACCGCGTTGGGCCCCGAGCCGGGAGGCATCGCCATCTGCGCCCAGGCCGACGCCGTCAAAGAGACCGCGAGGATGTAACGCAACAGGTTCGCCATCGCGCGGAATCGTAGGTTCAAAAAGCCGCTTGCGGCTTAGCGGCTGCAGCCGGGCTAAGCCGCAAGCGGCCGAGATCTCACGCCGCGCCGCGGGCCGCGTCGATCGCCTTGACCATGTCTTTAAACCCCATGTCCTTGGTCAGCTTGCCGGCCACCGACATGTCGTCCGGGTCGATCAGCAGGATGAACCCGGTCTTGCCGCCGTGCTCGTCCCAGACCGCGTCGGCCCCCATCGCTTCCATCAGGTAGCCCGCCTGCGTCCGC
>JBCCRT010000101.1:0-10503 GCA_039201235.1 Planctomycetota bacterium | reverse complement strand
CCTCCTCAAACTCCTCGCCGGCCGCCCCCGCGACGTCCCCCCCACCGCCTGGATCGTCACCACCCTCCTCCTCGCCTACCTCACCCTCCTCCGCCCCACCGTCGCCTAACCCCCCCCGCCCCCGGAAGTCACCCCCCGGAAGTTCTCCCCGGAAGCCCCTTGAAAGTAGCCCTCAACCCCGAAAGCACATTCCACTATCCCCGCAACTCGGTCCCGCTGTCACTCGTCCATCCGCTGTCGGGCGTACCGTTCCAGCCCTGACATCGCGACCGTCACGTCCTCCCTCGATAAAGTGACCGGCTCTTTGGCGATCCATTTCACCAACGCCTTCGGGTTCGCCACCCATCGCCCAGCCCCAGAAACGCCGGGTGCCTTACCACCATCGGGCCCGTTTTCCGCCGCCCCCCGCCGCGACAACTCCACCCACCACCCTGGGAAAACCAGCGCCGCCCGCACCGCGAACTCCCGCCCCGTCATCTCACGCAGGATCGCTCGCACTCGCTCCGCCCCCCGATCAGCCTGCCGCAGCGTCTCCACACTCCGCGGCAGTTCCTTCCGCCCGTTGTACGCCAGACGTTGCCCGTCGTAGTGCAGCTTCTGCGTCCGGCCCGGCTCGTCCCACTTCCGCAGTGTCTTCGTCTCCACCGCCACGACCCCCGTCGGCCCCACCACCACATGGTCAATGTTCCATGGACCCCCGTAACCCGCAGTCTTCGCCCCCTTCAACGGAAGCGCGTGTCCCGGCAGATCGTGAAATACCGCGCACTGCCTCGCCTCGAACTCCCCTCGCAGCCCCTCCAACAACTGGGCCACGTAAATCTCCCCCTCCTGCCCGAGGTGAATATTCTCCACCCGCGCCTTCAGCTTGAAAAACCACACTGCCCCCGGCGGCAAACCAACCAGCAGAACGCCCCAACCCAACCACCCGAACCAACGGATGCCGATCATCGGGGCCACCAATACGCCAAGACCAAACCCCGCAAACATCCCCAGAAAAAACAACCACCCCAGCAGCCTGCCGATTTCATCGAGCAACATCCCCCGACACGACCGCCCCGGCAACGGCAACGCCGCCTCTTCGTCCCGGATCGGACTCCGCCGCCGCTTCTTCCGCAACCGTTTCCACATCGCGTCGCCAGCATACCTTCGTAGCCATACGACAACGGCCCGGGGCTCACGCAAACTCCGCTTCGCTTAATCCTTCCTTTCTGTCGGAGACAGAGCCTACTGGCCGTAAGATTGACCAACGTTGGACCGTCAGCGAAGACCGCTATATGCACAAGATGACGTTTCGCGGCGCGGCAAAGTCCACCGCCGAAGTGGACATCGCCGTCGGCCTCCCCGGGGGCCGCCTACTCGCCATCGAGTGCAAGGTATCCAACGACGCGACCAACTCCATCAAGCGGGTCAACGACGTCCTCAAAAAGCGTGAGGCCTGGGAACAGGGATACGGCCGCGTCCTGACCACTGGTGCCGTACTCAGCGGCGTCATCGCCGGCAAAGACATCACTCGCTTAGCTGCCGCCGGCGTGTGTGTGTTCTTTTCTCACAAGCTGAGGCATTTGATTGATTTATTACAGTGACGAGGTCGTCAAATCAGCAGGCATCGGTTCGCTCATCACGACGGTCAATTAATCGCTATTTTATGAAGCCATGGAAAATCTACCCCGGGAAGAACGTGAGCATGAAACTCTCTTCACTCTGATCGAAGATGTCTGCCAGAAGCCCCAGATTAAGGATGTTCTTCGACGGGCCAAAGATAGTGGCGACAAGCAGGCAAGGGTTAGTGGAAATTTGCCCGAGTTGGTCAGCCATCTTCGTGACGCATATACACGGAACACCGTCACGCTAGATCAGCTTCGCCGCCTGCTTGGACGAGCTGAAGAAAACGGAAATCAATACATCTACTACTACCGGCTTCGCGAAGAGAGCCGGTCAAATCTGTCTTTCGCCAGAGCCGGTGAGCGGGCGTTTGGAGATGGCTGGGAGGACAAACAGCAGTTTCCGGATTTGAAGTTACGGCCAGGTAGCCTGGACATCAGCGATTTCCGCGAAGAAACATCGGCAGATGGAGAGTCGGATGGGTGGACGCTGAAGTTTGCGCGCTCTCGCCGCACCCGCATCAATAGCGAAAGAAGTGAAAAGGTCGATGGCCAGCAGATAACCGTCACGATCGAAACTACTTACGAAGATCGTCGCGTGGTACTCGTTGTGCGATGGCGCGCAAGATTAAACATTTTGGAAGTCCGGGTGTCTAACAAAGCGACCGAGGCACGTAAAGAAATTACGGACTGCCGCGAAGACGTCTGGTCTTGGCTTGAACGAATCGTCCGCAGGCGGGAATTCACCGACTTCGATCTCCGCCCCGCAATGAAAAAAATCTTCAATCAAGCCGGAAAGACGGGGTGCGATTGGGACTGTGCCGATACCCTAGCTCTTGATGAGAAAACCAAGTCTACGGCCCGTTTTTCCCCTTCCCAAGATGGCGGAAACGTCAAGGACAGCGAAGCCCACCAGAAATCAGCGAAAAATTACTCGGGTATAGCTGCCTTGGATGTTATTTTCAGGGTAGATAGCGGCGACGACACCAAAGAATCGCTCCGGGCGGAAATTGGCGTTCATGAACCAAATGAGGTTCGTTTCGGCGCAAACGCAACTGCACGAGCCATTGACTTCGCCGCGTTCAGGTTTCACGAACATGCCTGAAGCCGATCGAGACTACATCGGTGAATTGAAGCGTCGGATCTACGCTGTTTTGCGTCCGCTCGAAGCTGGTAAGTGGATTACGATTCACGATCTTCGCGATCAGATCGATCTCGATGATCCTGAACTTCTAACATTACTTTCGGTTGAAGTTGCAGACGACCTCGGCTTGCAAATGCGCTACGTGGTCATCAACCCGGCAACTCAACAGCAATGGAGCGAATCTTACCGCAGCATCGGTGATATACCCGAACGGATCCGATTCTCGTTCGGAACAGAAATTGAAACCGATCAAGCATCGGTATTACCCGCGTTTGAGAAAGCTAAATGAGCGGCGGGATCAGCGATATTGGTGAACAACTAGCGGGTCTCATCTCCGATCTTGTGAACTCGCCAGACAACGCCGGTCTTCGCCGATTTGAAGCAGGTGTGGGGCGACTCGGGATTCGACGATCCGAGCAGGTTAAGTTTGTAAACCACGCGACTTTGATCGTGGCGGACGGAGCGACTACCGATGGCTTACTTCGCTCGATGTATGGCCTCATGTACACGATGTTTGAAATCGCACAGGCAGAGGTAGCTGAAAACGATGTGCCACAGCGTGTCCAGTGCCCGGTTCAAAGATGGGTAGCCCTCGGTATCGCAGGATTGGGAATATTGCTGGCTGCGGGGGCGTGTCTGCTGCCCGAGAACTTGAATTGGGAGCAGTCTTTGATTCTAGCTGGAGCAGCTGCGTTTGTTTCGGTCGTGGCCGTCGTGGTGGCGTTCTTTCGTTGGTGGCTTGGTATTGGCAGCGGGATGATCGCGACCGGTGGTGCGTTTGCTTTTAGGCTTGACCTCAATCTACTACCTTGGCTAGATGGTGAGGTTTGGAGTGGCGAAACAGTGGTGAGCATGACGCTGATAATCGGCGGGCTGGTGCTGCTGCTAACGATGGGCGTCTGCGAGTTGTTTCGTCCAACAACCAGGTAGCCATGAACCGCACTTCACGGTTTGCCGTGACGAATACCTAAATGGCGCCATGCCACACATCAGTATGCAGCTGAAATACGGTGCCGGTTTAACGTTTGCAAGAAAGGCATCCTCATCAGCCTTGACGGGTTCTCCAAAGACGCCAACCACACCGAGCAGAGCGACGCGAACCTCATCCTGATCGACGCCGACCGCTCCGTCGACCTGTTTCTGAACAGCTACGCAGACTTGAGCGCCGACATACGGCACCGTTTCCCGCTCAAACAGGTCTACGGCGTGGCGAGCTCGGACTGACGGCGGGTGGCTGGGGCAGAGGCTTGGCGATGCCCCGGCCGAAGCTATCAGCCACGGGACACTCCACACGGGTAACGGGACGTGTCCCGCTTGGCGTAAACCGTGCCCCGCCTCGGGCGGAGCGCTCCCCGCGGCTCGCAAAGCACGCCCCGCGTCGTGGAAACTACGCCCCGCCACACGCGGGACGCTCCCCGCAAGGCGGAAACTGTGCCCCGCATCGAGAAAAGCGCTCCCCGCGACCCGCGGGGCACTCCCCGCCAGCCTTGAACGGTTCCCCGCGGGGCGGAAAGCGCTCCCCGCGAGCCATCGAAGAACTCCCGGCAGGATGCTTTGGCTCCACCCTTGACGTTAGGTATTTGAACGGTATGGTTGCGGGATGCTCACACCGCGACCCTGGACCCTGTTTCTCCGCACCTGGGGGTCGGTTTCGGCCGGGTATCCGTCGCCGGCTCAGGGCTACGAGGACGAGCCGTTGGACCTCCACGCCCTGCTGGTTCGCAACCCCGCCGCGACCTTTTTTGTGCGGATACGGGGGGATCAATACCGCAGTCTTGGCGTGTTCGATCACTCGATCGTGGTGGTGGACCGCAGCGTCAGCCCTCGGGCGGAAGCGCTGGTCATCATGGACCGAGACGGAGAGCGGGTGTTGTGCCGGATGCCCGGGGTCATCCTGCCGGGCCAGACGCTGCGGGTCTGGGGGACCGTCGTCGGGTTGGTGAGGCGCATGTGATCGCCCTGGTGGACGCCAACAGCTTCTACGCCTCGGTGGAGCAGGTGTTTGATCCCGACGCCGCCCGCCGGCCGGTCGTCGTCTTGTCCAACAACGACGGGTGCGTGGTGGCGGCCAGCCGGGACGCCAAGGCGCTGGGCTGCGAGATGTTCAAGCCTTATTTCCAGATCAAGCACGAGCTGGCCGGGCACAACGTGCGGGTCTTCAGCTCGAACTACACGCTGTATGACGACATGAGCCGGCGATTGCAGGACATCTACCGGGGCTTTGCCGAGGCGGTCGAGGTCTACTCGATCGATGAGTGTTTCCTGACGCTCGGCCCGATCGGGGCCCGGGCGCTGATGCACCTCGGCCGGCGGCTTCGCCGGCGGGCCCACCGCTGGACGGGTATCCCGGTCGGCGTCGGCATCGGACCCACCAAGACGCTCGCCAAGCTCGCCAACCACTGCGCCAAGCGGGCCCCGCTGCCGGGTCAGCCCCGCGGCGTCTGCGTTCTGGCCTCCGCCCACGCCGCCGACGTCGCGCTGGGGCAGGTCGGCCTCAAGGAGCTGTGGGGCGTGGCGGGCGGGACGATCCGGCGGATCGCCAAGCTCGGCATCCAGACCCCCCAGCAGCTCCGCGACGCCGACCCGAACCGGGTCCGCGAACAATGCGGCGTGGTCGGGCAGCGGCTGGTCCTCGAGCTCCGGGGCGAGCCCTGCGCGGAGCTCGAAACCCAGACGCCCGACCGCAAGAACGTGCTGGTCTCCCGCAGCTTCGACCGCGTGATCCGCGACCCGGCCGGGCTGCGGGAGGCGGTGACCACGTTCGCGTCTCAGGCGGCGGTCAAGCTCCGCCGGCAGGACCTGGCGGCGGCGGTCGTCTCGACGTTTGTCCAGACCGACCGCCACGCCCCGGTCCCGCAGTACGCGAACTCGGCCGGCATCCGCCTGACCGTGGCGAGCTTCGACACCCGGGAGTTGGCCCAGACGGCGGTGCGGTGCCTGGGCCACGTCTACCGACCGGAGCATGCCTACAAAAAGGCGGGGGTGATGCTGTGCGAGCTGGTTAAACGGGAGAAGACGCAGCCGGGGCTGTTCGACCGCCGCGACCGCGAAGCCGCCCGCCGGTTGATGTCGGTGATGGACCGGGTGAATCACGACCACGGGGCGGGGAAGCTGCGGCTGGCCTCGGCGTCGCCGTTCACGCTGCTGCCGTGCCGGACGTGGCACCGGCGGTCGGACCATTGCTCGCCGCGGTATACGACGCGGTGGGACGAGCTGCCCGTGGTGCATGCCCGGGCGCTAGACTCGGGCGATGTGCGGCCGCTACCAACTCGCCACGCCCCGGGCCAACATCGTCGATGAGTTCAAGACGATCCTTTCGCCCGACCTGGACGGGTACGCCGTTAGCGGCCGGTACAACATCGCCCCGACCCAGCCGGTCGCGGTGGTGGTGGCTCAGAAGGACGGGGGGGCCGACGGATCGAGGCTGCTCACGGCGATGCGGTGGGGGATCATCCCGCGGTGGATGAAGCCGCAGCCGAGCGGCAAGCCGCCCGCCGGGTGGATCAACGCCCGGTCCGAGACGGCGGCCACGAAGCCCGCGTTCCGGGGGGCGTACAAGTACCGGCGGTGCCTGGTGCCGGCTTCGGGGTTCTACGAGTGGCACAAGCAAGACAACGGGTCGAAACAGCCCTATCTGATCCGGTCCGCAGACGACGGGCTCATGGCCTTGGCCGGGTTGTGGGAGACGTGGAGACCGCCCGACGGCTCGGAACTCGACACCGTCACGATCCTGACGACTTCGCCGAACCGGATGATGGCGGAGATCCACGACCGGATGCCGGTGATCTTGGAACCGGAACATTGGGACGCATGGACCACGGCCCAACCCGCGGATACCGGACCGCTCACCGATCTACTGAAGCCCGCCGACGACGGACGGCTTTACCGCGTTGCGGTGTCGTCACGTGTCAACAGCCCCCGCCACGACGACCCGGCGTGCGCGGCCGTCTTGCCTTGACGCCGCTCGAAGGCGTGCCGTCGAGCCGATAATCAAACCGGTAATTCACCCGAAAGTTTTTCTAAATTTTCCGTGAATAGGTACCGAATATCCGGGTGACGCGGCTTCGCCGGGACCGTGGGTCGCCGGGAGTGTCGCATAACCCCCATGCCCGAAAGGGACCCATCATGCGTCACAAGAGCTACCTCCCCACCACGGACAGCGGCATGCTCAACTGGAGCAGCGCGTTCGCCTCGACCGCGGCCGCACTGCCTGACCCCGCCGTCATCGGCCTCACCGCTCAGCAGGTCTCCGACTACGAGGCCCTGCAGTCCGACTACGCCACCAAGTACGCCGCGGCCGTTGAGCCGGCGACCCGGGGCGGGGCGAGCATCCTGGCGAAGAACAAGGCCAAGAAGGCTCTGACCGCCGAGTCGCGGAAGCTGGCGATGGCGGTGACGAACCACCCGGGCATCACCGATCAACAGCGCTACGACCTCGGGCTCACGGTGCGGGACACCGAGCCGACGCCCGCGGCGGTGCCGGCGACGGTGCCCGAGGTGACCGTGCGGTCCGTCGAGGGCCGGCTGTTCAACCTGCAGCTCAAGAACCCGGGCAGCGAGGGACGCGGCAAGCCGGCGGGCGTGCGGTCGGCGTGGCTGTACGCCTACGTCGGCGACGAGGCCCCGGCGTTCGACCAGATGAAGTTCTACGGCGAGGCGACCCGGACCTATACGCAGATCGTCGTGCCCCAGGACGTGGCCACCGGGTCGACGGTGTGGGTCAGCGCCTGCTGGGTCAACCGCAGCGGCAAGCCCGGGGCGGTGTCCATCCCGGTGCAGACCTGGACCAACCACGGCGCGATGCAGAACCGGGCGGCCTAACCCCCGGAACTTGCCCTCGGAAGTAGTTCATAGCGGCTAGCGCCTGGAGCTTGGTTCAATCCAACCCCACAGCAGCCCGGCGTGAAAGCGTCGGTCTGCCTTTTCTCCGCACGTTCTCCGGAAAGGGTCGTCATGTCTGAGCTTGCCAGAGTCGTTTCCGTTGCTTCGACGGATCATCCGCTCCGGCCGGTGGAGCCGCGGATCGACTTTTCGATCCGGACAGCGACGCCCTACGACTTCGGGTGGATCGACGCGATGCAGAAGGCGGAGACCGACAAGCTCGGGTTCCTGATGAAGGCTGCGATCGAGAAGCGGATCGAGCAAGGCAACGTCTTGATCGCCGCCCCCGGAATTACCCCCGGAAGTGCCCCCGGAGATACCCCCGGACGTACTGAAGATGAGGTTGGTACGCCGGGGCTCGGGTACTGCATCGCGGTGGATCGATACATGAAGCAGGACCACGTGGGGCAGTTCGTGCAGCTGAACGTGACCCCCGGAAGTAGGCGGGGTCTGGTCGGGGCAGCACTGGTTAAAGCGACGTTCGAGCGGGCGGCGTACGGGGTGAAGCTGTACGGGCTGTGGTGCCGGCAGGACCTGGCGGCGAACCACTTCTGGCGGTCGCTGGGGTTCGTGCCGCTGGCGTTCCGGGCGGCGGGGGTGAGCAACCGCGAAAACAAGAAGAAACGGGCCGACCCCCGGAAACAAGTTCATATCTATTGGCAGAGGCGTGTACGGGACGGGGATAGCGAGACGCCGTACTGGTTCCCGTACGAAACTTCCGGGGGGATGATGGCGGAGAGTCGATTGGTGTTGCCCATTCCGCCCGGGACGTCGTGGGAAGATGCGAAGCCGGTGGTGCTGCCGGGGGCGGAGCGGCGGGCGGCGGAGGACCGCTTGTTGGAGGTCGAGCGGGGCGAGAAGGCGGAGGCGGACAAGACGGCGTTGGCGGCGAAGCGGAAGGAAGCGCGAGCCGCGGCGAAAGAGGCGCAGCGGCTGGCGGAGGGGCCGGCCACGGTCCACGGGCTCGAGATCGGTTCCGGCGCGGCGGGCGTGCCGACGGGTTTCGCGCTGCCCCCGGAGGTGCTCGCCGCCCAGGAGGCGGAGCGGAAGGCGGCGGAGGCGGCAGCCGAGAAGCAGCGGATCAAGGACGAGCGGCGGGAAGCGAAGCGGTCGGCCAAGCGGGCCCGGCGGAAGACGGACCCGGAGCTGCTGGCGTATTCGCGGGAGCTGCGGGACCGCTGGCAGGAAGCCGTGGCCGCGGAGCCGGGGCTGCTGCTCACGGCGTGCGGCGATGGCGGAGCGGCGCGGTACGACGTGGGACGGTTGATCGCTCCGACCTCAACATCCGCCCCCGGGATACTCGGCACCGCAGCGACGCCGGGCGTGCCGAGCGGCTCGCGGTTGATCGACGTAGAGCAGCGCGACGCGGCTTGATTTGCAGGCGGTGCGGTTGCGGGCGGGTTAATTGGCCGCCGAGGTTTGCGGGGTTGATTCCGGGGCTTCCGGGGCCACTTCCGGGGGTTCCGGGGGGAGGCCGTAGACGCGGGCGGCGGGGGCGGCGAGCCAGAGCATGGGTTGGGGGCCGACGATCCGGGCGACCTGGTCGGGCGTGGCGCCGTTGTCCTCGGCGAGGTGGCGGGCGTAGGCCTCGCTGACGTCGCGGAGCTCGAGGCGGCCGGCGGCGAGGGCGGGCTGGCCCGCGGCGGCGGCGGGGATGAGGTGGCCGTCGATGGGGCAGGTGAACTTGACCATGACGGCCCGGCCGAGGTCGTCGGAGCCGAGGGTCATCCAGCAGCCGCGTTTCTGGCAGACCTTACGGACGGTGCCGGCGAGGACGAGGTCGCGGCCGACGTGCGCGTCGGGGTCGGCCATGACGGTGTCGATGTCGGTGACCGGCGTGCCGGTGGTGATGGCGAGGGGTTCGCCGAAGCCTTGGTGGGGCGTGTCGGGAGTTGGGACGTTTGAGGTCGTGGGCGACGAGGAACAGGCGGCGAGGCTTACGACGGTGACGGTCAGCAGAAACGCGAGGTGGGCGTGGGGGCGGGGGTGACGGATCGAGGGTTGCATGGCGGGAGGCCTTTCCTGGGGTTTTCTGACAACGGAAGTCTACGACACCGACGAGATGCGGGGTGTTTCGCGGTGTCACGTTCGCCTGGATGTCATGAAAAAGGGGCTGGCCGTTGGGCCAGCCCCTTGGGGGTGAGCAAGATGGGCACGGGTGGTCGCGCTAGATCATCCAGGGGCGGGAGCCGCTGCTGGCTTTGAGCTGGGGCTGGCCGTTGGCGTCTTTTTTGGGGCCTTGGTTGCGGGCCGAGCGTCGCTCGGGCTCGTGTCGGCTCTTCTCGTTGCGTTCCATGCCCATGCGGACACCGGGGTCCAGCAGCCGGACCATGGGGACGCTGAGGACACGGGGCGAGGTCGTGCCGCAGTCGGGGCAGACGGCGGGCGAGTCGGACTCGGAGAAGGGCCGGAGGGCTTCGAAGACGCCGCAGGTTTCGCAGCAGTACTCGTAGATCGGCATAGGAGGGTTTCCCGTGGGGTCGGCGTGTGTCGATTCTAATCTGTCGATCAGACCACGTCGGGGGAGACGGGGACCATGCCGGTGCCGTCGAAGTGCTTGGTCGGCCCTTCGGCGGTGGGCATCATGTCCCACTCGAAGATGTCGGTGGGCAGCCAGACGGTCGCGCAGGAGTTGGGGATATCGACGACGCCGGAGACGTGGCCCTGCATCGGCGCGGTGCCGAGGATGGCGACGCCCTGCTCGGGGGAGTAGCCGAACTTGGTCATGTACTCGATGGCGTTGAGGCAGGCCTGGCGGTAGGCGACGTTGAGGTCCATGTAGTGCTGCTCGCCGTGCTCGTCGACGGAGATGCCCTCGAAGATGAGGAAGTCGTCGTACTTGGGGGTGATGGGCGAGGGCTTGAAGAGGGGGTTCTT
>JBCCRT010000100.1:0-10675 GCA_039201235.1 Planctomycetota bacterium | reverse complement strand
CCGGTGCTGAGCCGCTGCAGGCTCGTCTCCAGGTCGCGGTTGGTCCGCGCGAGGTTGTTTTGGGCGATCAGGGACGAGACGTTGGTGTTAATCCGAGACATCGACAATCCTCCTTGATTGTCTTCCGGGACGTTGCCGGCCCCAAACGGCGTGGCCGGCCGGGTGGCCGTGTTGTTACCGAGGGGTGAGCGGAAGTAGGTCGGTTCGCAGAAGACTCCAGGCCGGGGGGCCGAGTGTTGGGTCAGGCGGGCCGGGACCGGGGCTGCGACGTGTCGCGCAGCGCGGTCAGGTCGTCGAGTTGCACGTTGGCGGCATCCGCGTTCTCGCGTTGGATCGCCTCGTAAACTTCTTTGCGGTGCACCTGGATGGTGCGCGGGGCGTTGATCCCCAGGCGGACCTTGTCGCCGCGGATATCGACCACGGTGATCTCCACCTCGTCGCCGATCATGATGGTTTCGTCGCGTTGCCGTGACAGCACGAGCATGGGGGTTGGCTCCTTCCGTGGGCCGAGGCGCGACGCGTCCCTGCGTCGCGGGGGGGGTTCGGGATGGTTCGGGTAAAGACCGCAAAATCAGCAAATGACAATGGATCGGAAAGCGGGGTTACCAAATTTCTGGCGTCAAGCGGAAACGGCCTGCGGCACCTCGCTGCGGAGCTCGGCCAGCGGCACGCGGGTCGTGAACCGGCGGTCACTGAGCACCAATTGCTCGCCGGACCGGCTGGCGACGTTGACCACCAGCGGGCCCTGCAGGTTCCCGGTCAGCACGTTGCCCCGCTTGTTGACGATCACGAAGACCTGGGCGTCGTCGATGCTCGACAGGCCGAGGCCCTGCATCTGCTCGGCGTGGATCGGCACGCGGTAGGTCGTCACGAACAGCGTCGGGTCGGTGACCACGAACGCTAGCTCGGGCAGGTCCACGGACTGCAGCCACCAGAAGTTGCTCTGCTCGTTGGGCCGGGCCTTGTCGCCCGACTCGATCAGCACGTAGTCCCGGTACTTCGGGAAACCGAGCAGTCCCTTGGGGAAACTCAGCACCCGCGCATCGTCCACCTCCACCTCGCCGAATCGTGTCGTGTCGATCTTCATCGTTCTTTGTTCCTCACGGCCCGCGTCCTGCAAGCTTGCCCCGTGTTTATTTCCGTTATCTGAAAACTGTATTTTCACAACGGTCATTTCCGGGGGGCGGCGTCCTGCCGCGGTTGGGGGTCGGGGGCGGGCGGCCGTGAGGCCCGCCCCGTCGCGCATGAGTTGCGCTGTTCAGCGCAAGAAGTCCAATAGGCTCAGTTGTTGGATCTGCGCACTGGTCTGCAAAGAGGCCTGCAACTGCAGCTGAAGCTGCTGGTACCGGGAGATCACCTCGGTCAGGTCGGCGTCTTTGAGGGCGGAGAGCACGCTTTGTTCCTGTAGGGTCTGGTCTTCGTTCCGCAGGCGGGTGTCTTCCAGCCGCTGCGCCTGGACGCCGACGACGGCCCGGGCACTCACCACGGCGTCGATGTCGTCATCCAGGTTGGCAGCAGCAAGCGAGATGCCAGCTTCGTCGTTGTTTTTCAGAGAATCTCGCAAAATGATCAGATCGGTGAACGCGTTGTCGATCCGGCGGGTCGCGGTGTCTTCGCCGGTAAGGGTGGTGCCGGCCCCGGCCGAGCCGAGCAGCCCGAGGTGCTCGGCGGCGTGGGACTGGCCCGCGTTGGTGATCGAGAAATCACCGGCGCCGACGGTATTATCGGTGGCGACCAGGCCCGTGCCCGTCGCCGGCACCGCGACCGTGAAGTCGCCGGGCGCGACGCCCGCGGCGGCCGCGGCGGTGTCGATCAGGGTCATCGCCTCGCCGACCGTGGTCGCGCCGTCGAGGTTGACGCCAAAGGCGGTGCCGTCGTGCAGCGTGATGTCGATGTCGTCCTCGCCCGTCTGCGTGATCAGGCCGACGCCGTGACGCAGGTCGGTCAGCTTGGTGTCCTGGTTGAAGGTGTGCAGGCCCAGGTCGGTGGCGGTGGTCCCGCCGTTCTCGCCGACGGAGAACTCCAGGCCCGCGACGGTGCTAACCAGCTTCAGGTGCTGAGCACCTTCGGCGATGTCCAGCCGCATGCCGATGTCCAGGTCGGCCACGATGTTCTGCAGGTCCTGCACGGTCGTCGCGCCGGAGACATCGACCGTTGCGGTCACCTCGCCCTGCGTCAGGGTCAGGCCCGAGGCGTAGTCGACCGCGGTGCCCAGGTCCGCCAGCGCGGTGAGCGGCGTGATCTGCACGCCGACGTCGGCCCCGGCGGTCGGGACTCCGGCGGTGCTGGTCACCCCGTCAAGGCCGAGTGACGCGGCGGTCCGCGTGCCGGGCGGGTCGTCGATCGTAACCGTGTTGCCGCCGTTGCCCGTAACCACCAAGCCAATCGGGCCGACCGTGACCGCGCCCGCGCCGGGGGCCACCGCCTCGATCGCGTCGGTCAGCACGGTCCCGGCGTCGGTCAGTGAATCGACCGCCGACAGGTCGACCGTCACCTCCGTGGCATTGACGGTGAGCGTGAGCGTGCCGGGGATGAACCCGCCGTTGGTCGCGCCGCGGATCGCCGACAGCGGGGTTGCCGCGCCGGCCTGCGGGTCGAGGTCGCGCTCGTTGTCGACCGCCGCCTCGAAGAGGCCGAAGGCGGTCCGGCCCTGGCTGGTGAAGTCCTGGCTGCTGAACGCGCCAACGTCGGTCTGCAGGTTTTCGCCCGCGCCGAGGTAGCGGACCCCGCCGAGGTACTGGTCGAACACCAACCCGTCGAGCTCGGCCCCGTTGTTGCCGCCGAAGACCGACACGCCGTTGAACTGGGTGTTGGCGATGTCGACCAGGCTGTTGAGCTGCGCGTCGATCACCAGCGACTGCGATTCGCGGGTGTCGGCGTCCGAGCCGACGCCGATCTGCGACAGCGCGATCGTCTTGGCTTCGATCAGCGTATCGGTCGCCTCGCCGAGCGCGAGGTCGGCCGTGTCCAGCGTCTGCGACGCGAGCTCGAGGTTCCGCGCCTCCTGCTCGCGTTCCTGCAGCCGACGCTCGATCAGCAGCACCGACGCGACCGACGCCGGGTCGTCCGACACACGGTTGATCGCCTGCCCGGTCGAGATCTGCTTCTCGAGCTCCGCGAGGTCGCGCTGCGTCGTCTGCAGGCGGTCGAGCGCCTGGTTGCTGCTCAGCAGCGTGGACGTGCGGTTGTTCGTGATGGAGGAGATGCTGCTCACGGCGGTGCCTTGGCTTTACACGAGGTTCAGGAGAGTCTGCGTTAGCTCGTCCACCACGTTGATGAACCGGGCGCTGGCCTGGTACGCCCGCTGGTAGGCGAGCAGGTTGATCGTTTCTTCGTCGGCGTTGACCCCGGAGATCGCGGCCTGGCGCTGCTCCAGGTTTTCGCGGACGACGAGCGCGGCCTCCCGGTCGTCGCGGGCCTGCGCCAGCCGCGTGCCGACCTCTTCGACCTGACGGGACCAGGCCCGGGTGACCGACAGGCCGTTGAGTTCGGTCAGCGGCTCGTCACGCAGCGCGGCCAGCGCCAGCGCGTTGCGGTTGTCGCCCGCCAGCCGCTCCTGACCCGCCGCCAGCAGCGTCGGGTCGGACATGACTGCCTGGTTCACGCCGATGTCGAAGGCGGTGCTGCCGGTGAACAGGCTGTTGATGCCCAGCGCCGCGAGCACGCCGGACGTGTCGTTGGAAAACGACAGCCGGCTATTCGCCGAGTCGCTGGCGATCACGAGCTGGCCGGTCGACGACACCGAGGCGCTCACCCCGGCCACGGCGTCGAGCGCCGCGGTCAGGTCGCTGAGCGTCGTGTCCGTCGCCGGGTTGATGCCGTCGAGGTCCACGTCGATCACGGTGGTCGTCGCCTGCCCGGTCGCCTGCGACACCACACTGATCTCGAACGAACCGTTGCTCGCGGCGAGCGGCAGCTCGGTCAGCTCGAGGTCGCTGAGCACCGCCGTCGGGTCGGTCACCGCGTTGGTCGCCGCGACGCTCCGGATCAGGCTCGTGCCTTGGCCCTGGCTGTGGACGCGATTGGTCTCGTAGATCAGCCGGCCGGTGATCGCGTCGAGGTCGTCGACCGCGGTCCCGAGATCGTTGTTGATGAACTCGATGCGGGCGCCCAACTCGCCGCTGCTGACGTCCAGGGCGCTGCCGTCATCGGCAATGACGACCTCGGTGATCACCTCGCCGTTCACCGTCCGCTCGCGCAGCTCGAGGCCGCGCGACTGGCCGTTGAGGATCACGGGCAGCGAGCCGACGAATACATCCACGCTGCCGTTGTTCTGCTCCACGACCGAGACGTCGAGGAACTGGGCCAGCTCGGCGAGCAGCTGGTCGCGCTGGTCACGCAGGGCCGAAGACTCGCCGACCCCGCCGCCTTCCTGGACGTTGATCGCGCCGTTGACCGACTCTATCCGCTCCAGCAGCGACTCGGCCGAGTTGACCGCTTCTTCCAGCGCGGTCGTCGACTCCGCCCGGATGTCGCTGTAGCCGCTGCGCAGGTCGTTGATGAACGACGCCAGCGACGTCGCCTCCGACGTCACCAGCGTCCGCAGCGACGGGTCCTGCGGGTTGGTCGTGAGCTGGGACCAGGCGTTGAAGTATTCGCCGAGACGCGTGGTCAAGTCCCGGCCCGTCAGCTCGTTCTGCACCGCCTCGATCCGCGAGACCTGGTCCGCGGTCGCGCCCGCGGCGGCCTGGTCGGCGATCGACGACCGCAGCCGGGCCTCGACCGCCTCGTCGACCTGACGCGTGATCGCGTCGATCTGGACACCCTGGCCCAGGTACTGGTTCGTCGCGACTCGACGATCGCCCACGGCCGAGAGCTCGACGCGCTGCACCTTGTAGCCCGGCGTCGCCAGGTTGGCGAGGTTATTACCGGTCGTCTCGATCGCCGTCTGGCTGGCGAGCAGGCCGCTGCGGCCGAGTTGGAGGGAAGAGGTCAGGCCCATTGCATTTCAGGTTCGGTTCGATGATTCCTTGAAGTCCGGACTTACGGCTACGCCGCGATATCGAGCCGGCCCATGCGGGCGGGCTCCTGGCTCAGTCGGCCCGACTGGCCGTAGGCCGCTCCGCCGCGGGCCGCGACGCCGATCGTGCGGATCAGCCCGTTGACGTGGCCGACCAGCGACTCGCCCGCCCGCCGGACGACCGAGGTCTCGTCCCGCACCGCGGTGATCGCCTCGACCAATTTCTGACGCTTCAGCAACACCCGGCCACGCCAAGGCTCGGGTAGACGTTCAGCCAATTCCCGCATCCGTAGCGGTTCGTCCGCCGTGGGGGCCAGCCGCTGTGTCAACTCGGCGATCAGCCGCAGCCGGGACTTCTCCAGCTCGCTCACCGCCTGCACCACCGCGTTCTCGGCCCGCGTCAGGTCTGCCATCGCCGCGTCTTCGCCGCGACGCATCGCGTCGCGTTTGCGCTTGAGCAGCGAAAGCAACTGACCCTGACGCTCGACGCACTGGTCGAGCAAGGCGGTCAAGCGTTCGATTTGCGTGAGGGTGGTCTTATCCATAACGGTCGATCTGGTTGACGCTTGCGTCATCTAATTCCTTCGTGCCCGATCCAAGCCGCTTAGCGATGGCGTCACCGAGGCCGAAGTTGGCGGCCCGTGTGATGTTCTCGGCGAAGATCACGTCGAGCTGCTGACCGAACGCCGCCTCGGCCCGGCCGCCGTCAAACAATTCGCTCCTAAACGGGCTGTTCCGTGCCTGCGCCAAAAGCGGCAGCACGAAAGCTGTCGCAACGAGTTGATCGGCCGCCGCGTGGGCTTCGTCACGCTCCGTCCCACGGCTGGCGCGTTCCAATGATGACGCGAACGAAGTAACCGCCGGCGGCGTAGCGACCGCCTGTCCGCTCACTGTGGGTAAGGATACGTCGAGACTCGGTGGGGTCGGCCCGGTCATTGCACGACGAGCTCCGCGTGGAGTTGACCCGCCTCGTGCATCTGCCGCACGATGGTGATGCGGTCCTCGGCCGGCACCTTGAGCTGGTTGAACGCGGCGAGCAGGTCGCCGAGTCTCGCCCCGCCGCGGTCGGCCGGGTCCAGGGCGAGGAACTCTTCGGTGACCTGACGCGGCGGCAGTTCCTCGCCGGGCTCTGGCTTCGGCTCGGGCTTGAGCATGGTGATCGTCAGCCCCTCGTGGCTGATGATCGTTGGGCTGATCTCGACGTCGCCGGACATGACGATCGTGCCGGTCCGCTGGTTGATGACCACGCGGGCTGAGCCGGTGACCTGCGACCCGTCGATGTAGGCTTCGAGGATATTGGCGATAAAAGAAGCGGGATTCGCGCGTTCGTACTCGGGCACGCGGAGGAAGACGTTCTTCGCGTCGATCGCCCGCGCCGCCTCGGGGCCGTCGGGGGCGACCAGCCCGTTGATCAGGGCGGCGAGGTTGTTGGTCGTCGTCCACGACGCGTTGGCCTCGTTGACCACGAGCTGGATGTAGCCGCGTTGGTCCATGAAGCGGGCGCGGACCGAGCGGGTCATCTTCGCCCCGCCGTCGATCTTGCCGGTCGTGGGCCGTTCGGGGTCTTCGACGATGATCGGGCCGCGGGCCAGGGCCATCACGTCCG
Source organism: Planctomycetota bacterium (assembly GCA_039201235.1). Lineage (GTDB taxonomy): Bacteria > Planctomycetota > Phycisphaerae > Phycisphaerales > Phycisphaeraceae > Algisphaera. Next base: position 4,109 of record JBCCRT010000100.1, on the reverse strand, counting down.
AGTCCTTGTGCTCGCCGACCATCGGCATCAGGAACAGCCGGCCGCCTTCGAGCGACTTGGCCGAGCCGACGGTAGACACGTAGACGTCCAGCAGGTCGCCCTCCCGGACGCCTTCAGCGGGGACGATAGCTTCAAACGAGACGAGCGCGACCGAGGTGGCGTCCTCGAACTCGGCGAGCTGGGCGCGGTCGTCGATGAGCCGGTTGACCACCTCGATCAGTGGGCGGTGGGCCGGCCCGAACTCGCCGCCGTCGCCGGTGCCGTCGAGCCCGACGACGAGACCCATCCCGACGAGGGTCGAGGTCTCCGAGCCCTTGATCCGTACGACGCTGCCGACCTCGAGGGACACCGCCTGCACCGAAGCCAGCAAGGCGAGCAGCAGGGCGACGGTGAAGAACAATCGACGGCGGGCGGCGTGGGTTTGTTGCATATGAGACAAGGGTCTATGTTTGTTATTCAGAAATTGGTATTTACCACGGGAATACGAAATCCACGATCTCGGTCAGCAGCCCCTTGTCCGCCGCCTTCTTGAGGTGGCCGGTGTGCTGCTTGTCGATGTACAGGTCGGCGAGCTGGGTCGACAGGACCGTGTTGTCCGCGGTGATGTCGTCGACCCGGCAGGTGCCCGTCGCGACGAGGGTGTAGTGCTCGTCGTCGCTGCGGACGCTCTTGCGGGCCTCGAGCACGACATTGCCGTTGGGTTTGATGTCGATGATCGTCGCCTGGATGCGGGCGGTCATGGACTGCTGGTTCTCGTAGTCGCCCTCGCCTTCGAACTCCCGGCCGGTCTGGATGTCGAGCTTGACCGTCCCGTCGGGGAACGTGTTGGGCACGATCTTGAAGTCGATCAGGTCGCTGAGCGTGAGCCGGGGCAGCTCGGCGATCTCGCCGGTCCACTCGCCTTCTTTCTCGGTCTCGAGCGACGAGCTGAAACGCGTCTGGGTGTCTTCGCGGATGATAATCGTCAGCAGGTCGTAGACCGCGAAGAGCCGGGGCTCGGGTGCGGCGACGGCCATGAAGCTGGCTTCGGCAACGGCGGGCGAAAGCATCCGGCGGTCGGTCTGCCGGCCCGGCTGCGCGACCTCGGGCTCGACCGCCCGGCCTGCTGCGAACGGGTCGGCGAAGTATTCATCGCCCGTCGCGAACAAGGAAGAGCTGAGCTCCTGGCCCGCCGCCCCGTTCGCCCGGCAGAGCAGCAGCAAGACCACGATCAACGTCATAACACCAAACCGCATCATCGGGTCCCTCCTTCCGCCAATGACGATCCCGACGCCGCGAGGCCTACTTCGGCCCGGCGTGGCCCCGTGACCGTCACGTAGACCGTTTCTCGCGTCTCGGGATTGCGTACGGCGATGATCTCGCCCTTCGCGCCGTCTTCCGACGCCTGGGCGACGGTCCGTACGACCAGCCCACCGCTGACGCAGGACACCGTGACCAGCTCGCCCCTTCGTACCAGCACGTCCGGTGCGACGTCGCCGGCGGTGAGTATCGCGTCCTGCCGCAGCGAACCCGCCGCGACCTGGCCCACCACGAGGTCGACGCGGTCGATCGCCTCGCCGTGGTCGGCCGTGAGCCAAACCTCACGCAGCTCGACGTTCTGCGGCGTCAGTGTTTCGCCTCGCCGTATGGCTCGGCTGACCACAACCGCTGTCGTCCGCCGCGATACATCGGCGTGCAGCGTGACGCGGTCGATCGTGCCCGACGGGTCGAGCCGATGGATCAGTAGCGGTACCCGGCCGAGCCCGCTCCGCCCGCCGACCTCGACGTCGTACCGCCCCACCGCCAGGCTCCGGCCCAGCCACGCCGCGTCGTCCGCGCCGCCCCGAAAGATGATCTCGAGTTCGTCGGACTCAGCCTCGTGGTAAGCCGCGAGCTCCTGTCGCAGCAGGTCACGTACCGTGAGTGATGCCGCGGGGTCGGCGACCTTCAGTTCGTGGTTCGTCGCCGCCGCCCGGTCGTTGTCGATCTCGACCGAAGCCGCGTCCCCCCCGGGTAGTCGCGTGACGACACACACCGACCGGCCGCGCAGCGACAGGTCCGCCCAGTTCACCCCCGCCTCGGTCAGCGTTCGCCGCAGTGTGGCGATCTGCACTTCCAAATCCGTCTGCCCCTCACCGAACCGCCCCACCACCGTCTCGCCGAGCGACTCGGCGTACTCCCCTTCCAACTCTGCCACCTGGGCCAACGTCACCGCTGTCGCGGCGCTGCCCGCCTGATCGTGCAACCGGATCGAATCCGCGACCACAGAATTCGCCATCAATAAAATGTATATCGCGCAGATTGACGTAGATAGAACCCAAGCACGTTGAGCGAATCCAATCACTTTGATTTTTTCTTTAATCTGTGTCATCTGCGAAATCTGTGGTTAGAGACTGTTGATTCTTGCATTAATCACCGCCGCAAGTTCCCGACCACCTGCAGCACCTCGTCGGCGGCCTGGATGGTCTGGCTGTTCATCTCAAAGGCTCGCTGGGTCTTGATCAGCGAGACGAGTTCGCTGACCGGGTCGACATTGGAGTTTTCGAGGTGGCCTTGGAGGATGGTGCCGAGGCTGCCCTCGCCGGGGCTGCCCTGGATGGGCGGGCCGGAGGCGTCGGTCTCGATGTAGACGTTGCCGCCGACGGACTTGAGTCCTTCCTTGTTGACGAAGGTGGTCAGCTGGAGCTGGCCGACGTCGCTGGCGGTGTCGTTTTCGTCGAAGACGGTGACGGTGCCGTCGGCGGAGATGGTGACGCTGCGGTACTCGTCGGGCAGGGTGATGCCGGGCTGGATGCGGGGGCCCTGGGAGTTGCCCAAAACCAGTTCGCCGTCGGCGTTGGCGAAGATATTGCCGGCCCGGGTGTAGCCCACGCCGCCGCCCTGCTGGCTGAGGATCTGGACCTCGAGGAAGCCGTCGCCCTCGATGTAGACATCCAGGTCCCGGCCGGTCTCGACGGCGGAGCCCAGCTCGAAGTTGAACTGGGTGTTGCTGATCTGGGTGCCGAGGCCGACCTGGAGTCCGGCGGGGTTGGCGTCGCCGTTGCCGTTCTCGACGCCGGGCTGCTTCTTCTGCTGGTAGATCAGGTCCTCGAAGTTGACCCGCTGGGTCTTGAACGCGGTGGTGTTGACGTTCGCCAGGTTGTTGGCGATCACGTCGAGCTCGGTGGAGAGGGCGTTGAGCCCGGTGGCGGCGGAGTGGAGGGCGAGGGTGGCCATGGTCTGATTTCGGATGGGGGAATTTGGATTTCGGAAGTCGGACGTAAGTGTCGGTGCGCTTTATCTAATCTTGCGTCAGGCGACTCGGCCCAGGGTGTTGACGGCACGGTCCATGAGTTGGTCGTGGTACTGGATCATGCGGCCGTTGCTTTGGGCGGCCTTGCCGGAGGCCATGACGGCCATCATGGTGCTGATCGGGTTGGTGGCGGAAGACTCGAGGGCCCCGACGCGGAGGTCGGGGATGGAGGTTTTGGTGCGGGGGTCGTCGCCGGCGAAGGCGAAGAGGTTGGCGCCGGTCTTCTTGAGTTGCGTGGTGTCGTTGACGGTGGCGACGGCGAGGGTGGCGGCGTCGTTGCCGTTCTGTTGCAGCCGGCCGTCGGGGGTGAGCATGACGGGGACGCCGGGGGCGAGTTGGATGGGTTGGTCGTTGCCGCCGAGGACACGATGTCCGGCGGCCGTCACGAGATAGCCCGTGCCGTCGAGGGCGAGCCGGCCGTCGCGGGTGAGCCGGACGTCGGCCCGTCCGGTGGCGGGGTCGGTGTGTTCGACGCTGAGGAAGCTGGTCGAATCGGTGAAGGCGAAGTCGAGGGCGCGGCCGGTCTGCTCGACGGGTCCGGCGGCGAAGCTGGTGCGTTGCGGGCCGGCGAGGACGCCGCCGCCGAGGCGGTCGAGCAGGGCGTTGGCGGTGCCGAGGGGGGTGGGGTCTTCGTCGGCCTCGGCGGGCCGGGGCGAAAGCGTGGGCAGGTCGGGCTTGAAGCCGACGGTGTTCACGTTCGCCAGGTTGTTGGCAAAGACGTCCTGACGGTAGCTGTTCGTCAGGACGCCCGAAGCGGAGAGGTACAGGCCGTAGTTCATCGCGGGGTTTCTCGGGTTTCGGGAAACGGCGAAAAACGCCCGGCGTCCGTGCCGGGCGG
>JBCCRT010000099.1:0-10713 GCA_039201235.1 Planctomycetota bacterium | reverse complement strand
GCGGCGCTGTCCTGATTCGACGACGAACCCGAAGAACCGCCGCCCGACGACGAACTCGACGACGACGCCTCCTGACGCTCGGCCGCCTCGATCATCTGGTCCAGCCGCGCCAGGATCGACTCCTGCATCCGCTGCGTGTCCCGCCCCGGGTCGTCCGCGACGTCGATCCGGTCGGCGACCAGACCCATGTCGTCCACCGCCCGCACAAACGCGTCCGCCACCGCCCGCTCCTCGAGCCGGCGGGCCACCGCGTCCGTCGCCGCGGTCGCTTCGGAAGTTGCTTCCGCTTCGGCGGCTGGCGCGACGCCTTGTTCCGAGGGCGGGGACGCGGGGGCGAGGTCCAGCAACTCGTCGAGCGTCGGCTGGTCCTGCGCGCCGGTCGACACGGACCCGCCCGCCACGACGACGAAGCCGATCCGCCATGCTTTCCGAAAGATCCTCAGCCGCATGTCACTGCTCTCCAAATGCCACCCGTTTCTATCGACCACCTCGGCCCCGGTCCTCCGGCGAACCTTCGGGCAACACGTCGGGCGTGGCCGGCTGGTTCATCTGCTCGATCAACGCGGTCCCCATCTCCGAGAGCTCCCGCTGCTCGGCCCCCAAGGCGTCGAGCCGAGCCGCGTTACCTCCGCCCACCCTCCCGGCCTCGGCGAGCCGCCGCGTCTGATCGTAGACCGCCTGTTGCACGCCACGCAATAGCCGCAGCTCCGCCGCCGGCGGGATCAGCTGCGGCTCACCCCCGCCGCCACCGCCGCCACCACCGGCCCCGGCGCCGCTGTCGAACTCGCGTTGGGCCGCCCGGTCGTCCAGCGCCGCCGCCATCGACTCGAGCAGCACCGCGACCCGCTCCTGGTCGTCCGTGGCGGTTCCGGCGTCCGGGGTGCCGCTTGACAGCCTCGCCGACGCGGCGTCCGACGTCGCGTCGATCCGTTCGTGCGTCCGGCGGAACACGACCGTCTCGGCCACCTCTTGCCCCAACGCCTCGGCCTCGCCCCCGATTTCGTCCTGCCGACCCCCCAGACCCCGCAGCGCCGCCCGCGCCCGCCGGGTCAACGGCCCGTCGCCGACCGCTTCTTGCACCTCGCCGCGCAGCGTTCGCTGTCGCTCGGCCAGCTCCGTGTACTTCTGCCGCAGCTCGGACCGCTTCTGCGTGGTCTGGTCCCGCGCCGCCTCGGCCGCCTGTTCCCGTATCCGACGCAGCGCCTCTTCCAAACGCTCCAACGCGACCGCCTGACCGACCGCCGCCGGCTCACGCTCGGCCGCCCGCAGCGCCGCCACCGCCCGGGCCTGCGCCGAAACCGCCTGGCCGATCACCGGGGCGACCTCTGCCGTCGCCTCGTCGCCCTCGGCCCCGGTCTGCGCCGCGATCGTGCGGACCCACAGCCGGTTCTGACCTTCGGCTTGAGTGCTTAACCGCGCCACATCTTCTTCGGCCCGCCGCGCTTCGTTCGCGGCCGTCTGCTCGTTGACCAACCGCTGCAGCTGCTCGGCCAGCTCCGCCAGCCGACGACGCAGCCGCTCCTGCCGCCGCGGGTCGCCCTCGTCGAGCTGCCGCATCATCGCCTCGAGCGTGTCGAGGGCCTGCATCTGCGAGCCGCCGGCCGAGGCGAGCTGGTTCTCTTCCAGCGTCCGTTCGGCCTGCTCCATCTGCGGGGTCAGGCCCTGCCGCTGCGCCACGGCCGCCGCCTCGGCCAACGCCTCGGCCGCCGCCCGGTCTTGCTCGCGCTGCTCCGCGTCAGCCCCGGAATCTTCGCCCGCTCCCACCGACGACTGCGTCAACGACTCGGCCGTGTCCTGCAGCCGACGCACCGCGTCCTCCGCCGCCTCGGCCAACGCCCGCTGACGCTCGACCAGTTCTTCCAACGCTTCTCGCACATCGTTGGGTAATTCCTCGGCCGACCGGCCCACCGCCCGCGGCAACAGCTCTCGCGTGTCCTGCGCCAACGCCTCCTGCTCGGTGCGCAGCCGCGAGAGCTCGAGCCGCAGACCCAACGCGTCACGCCCCTGATCCAACAGGTCGGCCAACGCTTCGAGCTGTTCCCGAGCCTCACCCTGCTGCGCTTCGGCCCGGGCGACGGCTTCGTCCAGCGTATCTACGGAAGGTTCCTCCGCCTCGCCGAACGCCTCGCCCGCGGCGTCGCTCGCCGCCTCGGCCGCGGCCGCCAGATCGTCGGCCCGCTCAATCAGCTCGTCCAGGCTCGGCTCGTCCAGCCGGTTCATCGTCAGACGCCGCGTCAGCGTGTCGAGCTGCTGCCGCTGGGCCGCGACGCCGCGCGACACCCGCGCCTGCTCGGCCCGCAGCGTCGCGGGCCGATCGCCGGCCCGACGGATCAACTGGGCCTGCTGCCGTTCCAGCCGGTCGGCCTGCTGCCGCACACCCGCCAACTCTCCGCGGACCTGGTCGATTAGCGTCGCCGCGTCGATCACCCGCAGCCGCCGCGGCGTCGCGTCCACGCTGCCGTGGGTCCGGCCATCGAGGTCGTAAACGTCTTCGGCATGGGCCCCGACCAGGACGACGTCGCCGGGCACCAGCCCCAGCGGCGCGAGGTCGAGCGTGGCCTCGGCGAACAGCTCGGTCTGCCGGGCAACGCGCTCAGCGAGCGTCCGCACCGTCTGCGTCGCCTCGGCCGCCGAGTCGAGCCGGGTCGGGTGCGCCGCGTCCAGCACCAGCCGATGCACCCCCACGTCGTCGGCCGCGCGGGCCGCGACGGGGACCACCGCCGTGGCGAGTACCGATGTGTCGGCCCGCGGCTCCAGCAACGCAACCGTCGGCGGCCGGTCTTCCCGCGGGTCGAAACGCAGCGCCGTCGGCTCGGCCGGCCGCAGGCCGTGCTCGTCTTCCAGCACCAACTCCACCTGCCGCGGCTCGTCGATCACGAACGAGAAACGCACCCTGTCGCGCTCACCGGCGTCGACCGACAACGAAGGCACGCCCGCTAGTTTCGGGACCAGCCGCTCGGGCCGCAGCTTCGCCGCCGGCAGCTTCTTGTTGAGCCGCACGGCCACCTCGACCGACGACCCGATCAACGCCGGCACCGCCGCGGCGCGGGGCGACGCCGGCGGCGGGTTGAGCGTCCGCGGCGGCACGAGGCCCGCGGCGTAGCTCGGCGGCACGACGTCGATCGTCAGCGCGGTCGCCGCGGGCCGAGCCACCAGCGTCACCGCCACCGCGTCGGCGGTGGCGTCGGCGGCGGCGAACGTGAACAGCCACCGCTGCGCGTCGCCCCGGCCTGAGCCGATCCGCCGTACCACCTCGGCCGGCGGACGCCAGGACACGGCGTAGCCGGAGACGGCTTCGGCTCTATCACTCCCGGGGGCGGCGGCTTGCTCGGTCATCAGGAAGCGCTGCGGCGCCGCGTCCGGCGCGTCCGCCGGCCGGGCCGTCGCCCAGACCCGCATCCCCGGCCGGTGCCCCCGCGTCACGTCCAGCCTCAGCACCAGCGGCGCGTCCACCGGGTGCACCGTCGGTAGCGCCGCCGGCGCGATTGCCACCCGCTTGGGCCACGCCGCGTCGCCCCACGGCGCCAGCCACCGCGACGCCGCGATCCCGCTGTTCGTCGGCATCACCCACGCCAGCAGCCCCACCACCAGCACCGCCCCGGCCCCCCAGCCCGCGAACCGCCGCGTCGGCCGCAGGTCGATCAGCTTGTCTACCCGCACCCCCGCCAGCGACCGCTCCGCCCGGGCCACGCTCGCCGCCGCCAGCGCCGCCGTCGCCGCCGGCTGCGCGTAACGCTCGGGCCGCAGCGCAAACTCCAACGCGCTGGCCAGCGTCCCCCGCAGCGCGTCGTACCGGTTCTCCAGTCGCAGCGCCAACGCGCCCACCGTCGGCCCGAACCGCCACGCCCCCGCTAGCCGATGCACCAACCACCAAACCAACCAGCCCGCCAGCCCCAGCGACACCACCCCCCGCAGCCACCCCGGCAACCGCAGCAGGTAGTCGATCAGCCCCAGCGTGACCAGCGTCGGCCCCGCCACCGCGACGGCCTGCATCAAACGCTGGCCCACCAGCAACCACCGCGCCCGGCGTCGCACGCCTTCGAGTTGCCGGGCCAGCTCACGCATCTACTCACCAGTTTAGTCGCCACCCCCGGAAACACGCAGCGGCCACGCGGTTCCCCCCACCACCAACTCATACCAACCGCACCAGCTTCCGGCCCACCCACTCTAGCGTCACCAACAGAACGATCAGCCCCAACGCCAACGCCGACCGGCCCACGGGCTCGGCCACGTCGTTCGCGGTCGTCCGCGACAGGTTCGGGATCACGCCCGGTTCCGCCAACTTCGCCAACTCCGTCAGCGGCACCACCCGCCCCCCCGTCGCCTCGGCCAGTTCCACGAGCCGCTGCGGGTCGGCCGCGACGCGGCGACGCTCGTCGTCGTCCGCCACCACCGTCAGCGGTACCGACAGCCCCAGGTCCGCCAACGCCGGCTCGGTCACCACCAACTCGAACGCCCCGCCCACGTCCGCCGTCCACGTCGCGCGGTAACCGCCGCCTTCCCCGCGATCCGTGGGCCGCAGATCGATCTCGGCGACCGGCACCCCGCCGGCCGGGCTCGCGTCGTCTCCCGACCGCCGCACCGACACCCGCACCCCCGGCAGCTCCCGGCCCCGCAACGCCGCGTCCTCCATGTCCAGGTCCACCACCACCGTCCCGCCCACCGGCGTCGATCGCCCGCTCACCGCCAGCCGCACCGGCGCGTCCCCCCGCGCCGCCGCGCCCCGACCCAGCAGCCGAACGAGCTGCACCCAGAACCTTTCGAAATACACCTCGCCCCGCGCATACCGCCAACGCCACGTCTCGTCCGTGGCGACGTACACCGACTGCCCCGCCCCGAACCGCAGCCGCGTCACCGCCGGCCCCTCGGAAGGTGCCCCGGCAGGTGCCCCGGCAGCCGCCGACGCCGAATCGGCCGCCGTGAAATTCGCCAACACCTCGACCGCCGGCTTGAGCGCCCCGAGGTCCTGCGCCCACCGCAGCCCCGGCAGCCCCGCCGGCCAACCATCCCGCACTGCGTCGTTCGATCCCGGCTCCGCGTCACGCTCGGCCAGTTGCAGCACACTCAGCGCCCCGGCCAGCCCCGTCGGGCGCACGCCCAGCCGCGCCACCGGCAACGCCGCCACCGACTCGGGTTCCCGCATCGGCAACAAATCTCCCAGCCGCGTACCCGCGTACGTCGCCGCGTTCGCACCCGACCCCGCGACCCACAGCAGCCCCGCCCCCCGCTGCGCGACCAGGTCCGACAACTGCCGCTGCACTTCAACCCCCAATGCCTCGGCCGGCACGTCACCCAGGATCACCACGTCGTAACGCCGCCACTCCTCGTCCGTCGCCGGCAGCCGTGTGATCGGGGTGTCGCCCTCCTGCGCAAAGTCGCGGTCCGCGCTCAGCAGCAGCATGCTCGAATCGATCGATTTTTCACGGATCAGCATGTTCTTGAGGTAGCGGTACTCCCACCGCGGGTAGCCCTCGACGTACAGCACGCGGATCGCCCGGTCGGTCAACGCGACCGTGAACGCCTCGGTGTTGTTCGCCAGGTTCAGCTCCGCCTCACCCGTCGGGTCGTCGTAAGACACCTCGACCCGCCACGCCGCCTCGCCCGCGGTATCGCCCCGGCCCTCGAGCCGCACCGGCCGGCCCAGGCCCACGCCGTCGAGCGTCCGCTCGTCGAGCACCTCGCCGCTGGCCGTGTCGATCAGCCGCACCGTCACGCGGGCCGGGTCGACCTCGGGCATCTCGCCGCCCACGCCGCCGGGCTGCTCGACCACGACCGACACCGGCACGCCGTCGTCCACGAACGCCGACGCCGGCGGCTCCACCCGCGTCACCGCCAGGTCCCGCGGCGGACGCGCCGCGCCCACCGGTACCGCGAACACCGCCGCCGACTCCCGCGCCAGACGCGAAACCAAACCTTCACCCGTCGCCTCCGGGCTCCGCCCGTCGCTGATCACCACCAGCCCCGCGATCGGCCGACCCCCCGCCCGACGCAACGCCCCCTCCACCGCCGTCCGCAGAAGCGTCGCCCCCGCCTCCGCCACCCCCAACGCCTCGCCCGCCCCCGGCCCCAACGCCGGCGGGATTTCGTACGCCCCGTCCCCGAACCCCAGCCACGCCACCGTCCGCCCCCGGCCCAGCCCCCCGTCCCCAAACACCAGCTCGCCGGCTTCCAACGCCGACCGCAGCGCCGCGTCCCGGCTGACCAACACCCCGCCTTCCGCCTCGACGTCCGCCGTCGCCATCGACGCGCTGCGGTCCACCAGCACCAGCAGCACGTCCTCCTCCACCGTCTCGTCCGTCCGCACCACCTGCGGCCCCGCCAGCAGCACCGCGATCAACACCAAGAGCAACCCCCGCAGCGAAGCCAACCCGATCCGTGCCCCCTTCGCCCCCAACAGATTCCGGTAGCTCAGCCAAGACGCCCCCGCCGCCGCCAGCACGATCAGCACCCACGCCCAGGCCGGCAGCTCCGTCCGCCACCCCCACGCCGTCGCGTCGCTCAGGCTCACCTCCCGCAGCCCCAGCCACCCGTCCAGCCACGACGCCCCCGCCGCCGGCGTCAGCCACACCACCGCCAGCCAGACCGCCGCACGCCCCCGGAATCCGATCTTCTTCGCCGAAGCCCGCGGTGGCGGAGCAGCCGCACGCCTACCCCCCACACCACCACCCCCCACCCCCGCAAAGCTAAACCACCGCGCCAAAAACATCTCCGCCACCACCAACCCCAAAAGACCCCACAACAGCACCCGCCCCAGGTCCACCCGCCGCTCCGCCTCGGCCAGCACCGCCGCCGGCGCGTCCGCCTCCGCAAACGACCAATCCCCCAACTCACCCAGCCACGCACCCAACGCCGCCCCGTCCACGCCCCGCACGTCCCCCGAACCCGCCGGCACATTCACCGCCAATCCAACGCCCCGCATCGACCCCGCGTCGACGTCCGCCGACCCCCGGTACACCCCCGGCAACGGCAGCGGCTCCAGCACCCGCCGCACCACCCGATCCCCCTCGGCCGCCTGACCCACCGCGACCTCGGCCGACGCCTCGCCCACGACCACCCCGACCGCCGACACCCCCGACCACGCCGACCCCAGCACCGGCCGATCGCCCACGACCACCCCCGAACCGTCGCCCTCCGGCGTCGCGCCCAGCACCCCCCGCAGCGCATCCTGCAGCAACGCCGGAAACACCGGCTTCGCCGGCAGGTTCGTCCAACCCGGATCGACCGCCGCCGTCCCCAGCAACACCCGACCCGCGCCGACCTCGCCCGCCAACAGCAGCGGGCCCCCGCCCAACATCTCGATCCACGCGGCCGCCTCGGTCGGTTCGATCCCCAACCGACGCGACACCCGCACCGGCCCCAAGAGCGCCGCCCAGTCCGCCGCCAACAGCACCAGCTCCGCCGGCGGCCGACCGTCCACCACCAGCTTCGCCACCTCGTCCAACTCGACCGCCCCGTCCGTCAGCGCCCACCCCAGCCCCGTCGCCTGCGCCATCAGCGTGAACCAGTCGCGGTTCGCCTCCACCGAGACCGCCCCCGCCGGCGGGAACACCCACACCAGCCCGCCCGCCTCCGCGAACGACGACAACGCCGGCCACCCCTCCGGCCCCACCGCGTCCGGCCGCAGCACCACCGCCGCGTCCAACCGGGCCAGCGACCCCGCCCCCACGTCCATCGCTGCCAGGTCAACCACCTCGACCCCCCCGGAATCACCACCACCCGCTGTTAACGCCGCACGCACGAACGCCCCGGGCCCCAACCGGTCCGACCCGCCGCCCCCCGTCAGCGACGCGACCAGCCCCACCCGCAGCGACCGCCGCACCGTCACCGTCGCCTGCCGCGCATCATCCGCCGTCAGCGCGTTGCTCTGCCCCGCCCCCGGCACCACCTCCGCCGTCACCGACCAGTCCCCCTCCGGCAGCTGCCCCGAAACCAGCGGCAGCTCCACCCCCACCGACGCTTCCGTCTGACCCACCGCCCACGCCACCGTCCGCTCCACCGACACCGCCGCCTCCCCGTCGGGCCGACGCAGCGTCATCCGCACCAACGCCTCGGCCACCGCGTCCGCCGCCTCGAACCGCCGCACCCCCACCTCCACCGACACCCCGTTCGAAGCCGCTCGCGGCTTAGCCGGGTCCACATTCGCTCCACTTCCAGGAGCCAGCACCAACCCCCGCCGCGGCCGCAGCGACGCCACCTGCACGTTCCCCCGCCCCGGCTCGGGCCGGCTCACCACCACCGTCGCCCGCTCGCCCAGCCCAGCCGCCTCCGCCGGCCACGCCCGCTCCACGTCCCGAAGCCCCCGCGCCCAATCGCTGAGCACAAACACCAAGGGATCACCCGCACTCACCCCATCGTTCTCCGCGTCCAGCGCCGCCGCTACCGCCGCCAGCGTCGCCGCGACTTCCGACCGTCCGAAACTCGGCTCCAGCTCTTCCACCGCCGACCGCACCGCGTCGTGGCTCACCGTGGGCGCCGCGACGGCCTCCCACACCGCCCCGCCCTGCGACGCCCGCCACACCTGCACCCGGTCCCCCACCGCCAACCCGTCGATCACTTCCAACGCCATCCCCCGCACACGATCCCACCGTCTCACCCCTTCTTCAACACCAGAAACCTCGGCCCGCGCACTCAACCCGTCATCCAACACCACGTGCACCGTCCGCCCCGCCCCCGGAATCGTCCCCCCGGTGATCGCCTCGCCCAAACCCAACCACCCTTCGGGCAGCAACGGCCCCGCCAACGCCAACCCCGCCAGCACCACCACCAGGCACCGCGCCGCCAGCAACAGCCACCGCTGCACCAGCAGCTTCCGTTTCTGCTTGCGGTACGCCAACCGCACGAACCGCATCGCCCCCCACTCCGCCCGCTTCCGCCGCGACCGCGACAACAGATGAATCACCACCGGGATCGCAACACAGACCGCCCCCGCGACCGCTAACGCCGGAGCGCTGAACAAACCGGCGAGTTGGGCGAGGGCAGGACTCACGTCACATCTTCCCGATCAACGCCGACCGCCGCGCCAGAAAATGGCTCAACGGCGGGCCCAACGCCTCGCGTGTGTTCAGCAGCAAATAGTCGTAGTCGAACCGCCGGGCGACGCGTTCGAGGCCGTCGAGGTGTTCCCGCACCACGCCGAGGTAGGCGTCGCGCAGCGCCGCGGGGTCGAGCGGCAGCCGGCCCTCGCCCTCCATGCCGACGAACTCCGAGAGGTCACGGAAGCCAAAAGTCAGCTCGGCCGGGTCCATGACCTGCAGCAGCACGACGTCGTGGTGGCGGTGGTGCAGCCGGGCCAGCCCCGACGCGACGTGGGCCGGGTCGTCGAAGAAGTCGCTGACGATCACCACCAGCGACCGCCGGGTCAGGCGGACGACCGTCCGCTCGACGATCTGTTCGAGATCGGTGTGCCCCCCGGAACGGTCCAGCGCGACGGGGTCGTCGTTTTCCTCGGCCACGAGTTCGGTGCGGTGCAGCAGCTGGGCGATCGTCTTCCAGTGGTTCTGCGCGTTGCTCAGCCGCGACCCCGCCACCACGTCGTCGGCGAAGAGCGTGAGCCCAACGCGGTCCTGCTGCCGCAGGGCCAAGTTCGCCATCGCCGCAGCGACGCACGAGCCGTGGTTCCACTTGGTCCAGTGGCTCGTCCACCCGGGCCGATCCTGGGTCAGCGACGTGTAGCCCATCGACCCCGAGCAGTCGAGCAGGATCAGCAGGTCGAGGTTGGTCTCCTGCTGGTACTGCTTGAGGTAGAGCTTGTCGGTCTTGCCGTAGATCTTCCAGTCGAGGAACCGCGTGTCGTCGCCGGGCGTGTACTGACGGTGCTGCGCGAACTCCACCGAGATCCCCTGCTGCGGCGAGCGGTGCTGCCCGGACATCAGGCCCTCGACGATGATGCGGGCGCGCAGGTCGACGGTCTTGATCGCCGCGAGCGTCTGCGGGTCGAGGTAGTTGGGGGCGGTCTGCTCAGACATACATTTTTAGCCACGGATGAACGCAGATAAACGCAGATCAAGGCCGTAACCGTTTCCCGAGACGCCGTAGGTGTCTACTCGTTTCCCTTTGTCCGGTTGGTTGAGGCTGCTATCCGCGTTCATCTGCGTTCATCCGCGGCTAAACATTTATCGCAGCACGCTTGCGGCCTGGGGATCGGCGACGGCATCAACGGAGACGTGATCCAGCAGCCGGCGGACCAAATCGTCGGCGGTGACGCCGTCGGCCTCGGCGTTGAAGTTGGTCAGGATGCGGTGACGCAGCACCGGTAAGGCGACCTCTCTCACGTCGTCGGGTTCGACGTGGGTCCGCCCGTCCAGGACGGCCCTCGCCTTGGCGGCGAGGACGAGGTATTGGCTCGCCCGCGGACCCGCGCCCCAGCGGAGGTAGTTGGCCATGAAGTCGGGGCGTTCGTCCGCCTGGCCGCCGCCCGTGGCCGCGTCGGGGCTGCGCGTCGCGCGGACCAGACGCAGCGCATAATCCAGCACGTGGTCCGCCACCGGCACGTCGCGCACCATCTCTTGGATCTGGCGGACCTTCTCGGCCGTGAGCACCGCTTCGACCGCGGGCCGCTGGCGGGTGGTCGTGCGGCGGATGACTTCCAGCTCCTCGTCGGGGCTGGGGTAGCCGACGCGGATCATGAACATGAACCGGTCGAGCTGGGCCTCGGGCAGCGGGTACGTGCCCTCCTGCTCGATCGGGTTCTGCGTGGCGAGCACGAAGAACGGC